>JAFDZW010000005.1:1315962-1615962 GCA_018266755.1 Bacteroidota bacterium | reverse complement strand
CGAGCGGCTTGTGATGCCGGACTTCCTGCAATTTCTTGCCAGTGTACGCGTATCGTTCTTCGCGATCGACGAAGCGCACTGCATCAGCCAATGGGGTCACGATTTCCGCGAGGATTACCGCCGACTCGACGTGCTTCGGACGAAATTCCCCCGCACACCGATCATTGCGATGACTGCCACCGCCACACCGCGCGTCGCAGAAGATATCCTCGATCAACTGAAGCTACGTAAACCCTCGATCTATAAAGCGAGCTTCGAGCGGACGAATTTATCGTATTGGGTCCTGCCGAAGCAACCTCCCGAATCGCAGCTCGTACCGTATCTGAAAAAGCATCGGGGCGAGTCCGGCATAATCTATTGTATTAGTCGTAAGAGGACGGAAGAACTGGCGGACCTGCTTACTGCGCAAGGCATCAGCGCGAAAGCATATCATGCCGGAATGGACTCGGCGTCACGAACAAAAGTACAGAATGTCTTTAAGCGTGACAGCATCGACGTCATCTGTGCGACGATCGCCTTCGGTATGGGGATCGACAAACCGAACGTACGGTTTGTGATTCACTACGAACTGCCGAGAAATCTCGAAGGCTACTATCAGGAAACCGGTCGTGCGGGGCGCGACGGCCAGCCTGCAGAATGTATTCTGTATTATTCTCGCGGCGACCGGTCGAAATATGTACACTTCATCGAGAAAGAGGAAGTGTCGCCCGAGCGAAAGCGGGCGGAGTACGAGAAACTCGATATCATGTGCGGATATGCCGAGTCGCATTCATGCCGGAAGGAATATCTCATTCGGTATTTCGGCGAGGAATATTCCTGTATCGACCGGACGAAGTGCGACATCTGCCTGAAGCCCGGGCAATTCGAAAGGAGCGATGCGACGGAAGTCGCGCAGAAATTTCTTTCGGCGATGGTTCGCACGGAAGAACGCTTCGGGATGAATTATCTCATCGATGTCCTTCGCGGAAAAGAAGACGATCGCATCCTGCACAATCGTCATCACACGCTCCCGACATACGGTGTCGGGAAGTCCGTCTCGAAGGCACAGTGGCAGCACTATGCCCGAGAACTGATCCGGGAAGAGTATATCTGGCAGGATGACGAGAACTATGGGATACTGAAGCTTCGTCCGAAAGGTCGACAGGCGCTCTTCGAACGACAACCGATCGAACTGGTCAATGCGCCGGAGGCCAAGCGTTCGAGAATGGATGCCACCGAGCAAGGGTCGTCGGGGCCAACTAACGGTCCCGTGATCGCGAATCAGGATCTCTTCGACGCCTTGCGATCTCTGCGTCGATCGATTGCCGATGAGCACAACGTCCCTGCATACGTGATCTTTCATGACGCCGTTCTGCGCGAGATGGCTGCTGTTTTACCAAAGACACTCGATGATCTTGGGAAGATCGTCGGCGTAGGGCAAACGAAGTTGGAGCGGTATGGCACAGCATTCCTCAAGGTGATCGATGCCAACAGGGCTCATGCCACGCCAAGCGCCCCGCCGTTGCGGGCTGAATATGAACCTCCCGCCATTGCTGCATCCGCAGCGCTCAGCCGATCACTCTATGAGCAAGGATGTACACTCGAACAGATTGCCAAGAGCCGCGGACTTGCATCGTCCACCGTTGCGACGCATCTCGAAGCCTACATTGCTTCGGGCGATATTACCGATATCTCGCGGCTTGTTGTAGCGGAGAAGATCGAGCCGATCCTCGATGCCTTAAAAAAGGCAGGCTCGATGAATTCACTCGGCGCAGTAAAGCAGCATCTGAACGCTTCGCAGTTCACGTATGAAGATGTGCGCTTTGTACGGGCCTGGGAGTATTGCCGTGCTCGAACCGCTCTCATTCAAAAACGATAGAAATAGAGCTGCCAGACATGGTCACCCGGGCAGTAGACGAGCATCTCGTCGGTATCAACACGATACTCGATAGCCTGTGAGAGCCCTGTAAAGTATAACTCTTCGGTATTGGGGTCCGGGCAACCGATCAGTGTCGTGTGCAGATCGGTCAACTGGATGGTGTCCTGCAAACCGAACCGATACGTACCGGAGAACTGATTGCAGTCCCCGACCCCGGAAACAGTATAATTCGCGCCGAAATTGAGCGTGTAATGGGTCACGAGGCTGTCATCGAAGTAGATATCGTCGGCTATTCTGCGGAATATTATTTTTAGCCTCCAGTGAGTGCCGTCGAGTTGGTTCGTCGGCGGTACGATCGGCGGCGGTGTTGCACTCGTACAGCCGGCGGCAACGAACATGAGGATGCATAGCAGATGATGAAGAGAGTGTTTCATAGCGATACCATCTGTGCTATCGAACAGAGTACCTTGGCCGGAGTTCCGGCATCCGACCCTCATGCGGCAACATGTTCGTAGTTTTGCAGTCCAATGAAGACAGCTATTATCATCCCCTCGCGTCTTGGTTCTACCCGGTTGCCGCGCAAGCCGCTGCACATGATTGCGGGTATGACACTCGTCGAGCGGGTATATCGCGGATGCAAACGAGCGCATGGTATCGAATATATCGCCGTTGCGACCGATAGTGTGGAGATCGCCGATCATGTTCGTGCATTCGGTGGCGAGGTGATTATGACCCCCGAATCGTGCGAAACCGGTACGGAGCGCGTCGGCATTGCCGCGCAGTCGTTGCCGGAGGACATCGATGTGGTGATTAACGTACAGGGCGACGAGCCGCTGATCGATCCGATCGTGTTGGATACGTTGCGCGATCTCTTTGAAATCTCACCCGGTGTGCGTATCGCAACCCCGATTACGCCACTCCTTGACGACGCCGAGCTCGCGAATCCTGCCGTTGTAAAAGTTGCCCTGAGTCGCGATAACCGTGCGCTGTACTTTTCGCGTTCGCCGATCCCGTTCGACCGCGATGGCGCGGACCTCGTGGACTACTGGCAGCATATCGGCGTCTATGCATTCCGTAAGAAAAACTTGCAACAGATTCTCGAGCTACCGCCGTGTCCGCTCGAGCGTGCCGAGAAACTTGAGCAGCTTCGGTGGCTCGACGCGGGTTACAGCATTCATTGCGTGAATGTAGAGTATCGCTCGGTCGCCGTGGATACGGCCGAGGATGTCGAGAAAGTGGAAGCAATTCTCAGAGAGCGAGGGGAAGCATGACGGTCGGCGAAGCACGACGGCAATTCCCGCATACGTGGACCGATATGGTCTATCTCAATCATGCGGCTATCAGCCCCATGTGCTTTCGTGTGCGCGAGGCTGTTGCAGCGTATCTTGAAGCACGGGCACTGAAGGATATCGAAAGCTGGCCGACTGCGCCGCGCATGGCAAACCAGGTGAAGATTACGCTTGCCAATCGTTTCGCTACGAAGGCCGACCGGCTTGCATTCGTGCTCAATACCTCCGAGGGCTTGAGTCTGCTCACCGAAGGACTGCAGTGGCACGCCGGCGATCGTATTGCCCTTTTTCGCTACGAATTTCCGACCAATGTCTATCCGTTTCTGAATCAACAACGCAAGGGTGTCGCGATCGATCTGCTCGAACCACCCGACGGGCGCATCACGCCGGAGTATCTGGCAACCGCGATCAAGCCGGACACAAAGCTCTTCACACTCAGCTCCGTACAATTCCTTTCGGGATATCGGGCGGACCTCGAAGCGATCGGCGCATTCTGCAAATCACGCGGGATCATTTTTTGTGTGGACTCCATCCAAGGATTCCCCTATCTGCCGATCGACGTCGAGAAAGCACAGATCGACTTTCTCTCGTGCGGCGCTCATAAATGGTTGATGTCGCCGGAAGGCGTGGCGTTCGTGTATGTCAGCGAGGCGATGCAAGCACGTATTCATCAACCGACCATGGGCTGGACGACGGTGAAGAATGCGATGAACCCATTCGATTTCGACCTTTCGCGTATTCGTGACGACGCCGGACGCTACGAGAACGGTACGATGAACTACCCGGGCATTGCCGGTCTCAAAGCGATGCTGGAGTTCTTCGAGGAATTCGGCTACGACGAAATGCAGAGGCGGACGGTTGCTCTCTCGGGGATGATCGTCGAAGAGTGTACTAAACAAGGCGTGGAAGTGCTCACACCCGCAGTTGCGACCGAGCGCGGGGGGATTGCGTCTATCGCGATCGAGAATCCGGAGGCGGTATATGAGCGGCTCATGAACGCCGAAATAACGGTCGCACTTCGAGCGGGGAAGATTCGTTTCTCTCCGTACTTCTATACGACGGAGGAGGAGATCAAGAAGGCGATGAATATCGTCTTTAGTTGATCGTAGTAGGACGGACTCTGAGTCCGTGCCGCGCAGACGAAGAGTCTGCGCCACTGCACCAGCATGCTTCAAGGCAAAAAGATCATCTACGGTATCACGGGCTCGGTCGCCACGATCAAGGCGCCGATCGTCGCGCGCGAACTCATGCGCGCGGGTGCCGAGGTGCATTGCGTGCTGACGACGCATGCCGAACAATTCACGACGGCGTATGCGCTCTCGGTGCTAACCAAGCACGAAGCGATCACGAGCATATTCCCAACACCGCACTCCAGGCCGAGCACACAGCACTCCTCGACCTGGCATATCGATCTTGGCCGTTCGGCCGATGCAATGCTCATTGCACCATGTTCCGCGACGACACTCGGGAAACTTCGTTTCGGCATATACGATAATGCCGTATTGCTTGCTGCGGCTTCTCTTCGAGAGGGCACACCGTTGGTGGTCGCGCCGGCAATGGACGAGGAAATGTGGCTCCAACCTGCAGTACGGGAAAACATCGAGTGGCTCCGCGGGAAGGGCGTGTATGTTATCGAACCGACAAGCGGCGCACTCGCCAGTGGGCTCAGCGGGAAAGGCCGCATGAAAGAGCCGGACGAACTCGTCGAAGAATTTGCGCACATGTGGGCATCGGCAACTCCGACGACGCCGACACCGAACCCGAAGCCCGAACACGGCACGCTAAGCGGGAAGCGAATCCTCATTACCGGCGGTCCGACCTACGAACCCATCGACCCTGTTCGTTTCATCGGTAATCGTTCGAGCGGTAAAATGGGCGCGGCATTGGCGAACGTGGCACTGCAGGAGTTCGGGGCAGCCGTAACGCTCGTTATGGGCCCATCGAGCGAACAGACGGAAGGGTTGATGCATCGTATCGATGTCGAATCTGCCGCCGAGATGTACCGTGCAGTGATGCAGCAACTTCCTGCCGCCGATATTGTGGTCATGAGTGCGGCAGTGAGCGACTACCGCATCAAGAACTATTCGGCTGCAAAACTGAAGAAAGATGCGTCGCGCTCGGCGCTGACGCTTGAGCTCGAACTTACAACGGACATACTCAAAGATATTGCCGCGAATACACGCTCGGGGCAGTTCGTCGTCGGCTTCGCACTCGAATCGAAAGAGCGCGGCGAAGAATACGCAAGGAAGAAACTCACAGAGAAGTCGCTCGATATGATCGTTCTCAACTACTTCGACGAGGCGGGTGCAGGCTTTGCGACCGACACCAACCGGGTAACGATCTTTCTAAAGGACGGCTCGCGCCGCGACTTCGCACTTGCCGGTAAACGCGAGATCGCTCGCGAGATATTTACGCTCATTGCATCATTGATCTGATGTCGAACGAACGAACACTCGATCATGTGCTCGCCGATATCGAGCGGTGGGCCAATCAGCGGTTGCGCTCGGGCGAGGAACATTTCTATCTCGGCAAAGAGCGAATGCCAACGAGTTACGAATTGCACACACCAACAAGTAGAGAGGCAGTACAACAGCCAGTGACGATCGAAACCCACACCCAGCATCCTTCGACCTCCGAACCATGGGAGAATGCAACCGATCTCGTGATGCTCAAATCGATGATCGAGAACTGCACGAAATGCCCGTTGCATGAGACGCGCACCAAGTTCGTCTTCGGCGTCGGCAATCCGAATGCGAAAGTGATGGTCATTGGCGAAGCGCCCGGCGCCGATGAAGACAAGAAAGGCGAGCCGTTCGTCGGTAGAGCCGGTCAGCTGCTCGACAAAATGCTGCTTGCGATCAACTTCCCGCGTGAGGAAGTGTTCATCGCGAATATCCTCAAGTCCCGTCCGCCGGGAAATCGCGATCCGCAGCCTGCGGAAGTTGCAGCGTGCGAACCGTATCTCTGGAAACAGATCGACATCATCAAGCCGAAGATGATTTTGTGCATGGGCCGCATCGCGGGGATCAACCTGTTGAAAAATGGCATCGACACTCTCGCGAAGCTGCGGGGGAATGTGTATGATTTTCGCGGTGCGAAGGTGATGGTGACCTACCATCCTGCAGCGCTGTTACGCAATCCGAATTGGAAGCACGGGGCGTGGGAAGATCTGCAGAAGTTCAGGGCGTTGTATGATGAGATGATGCTCTCTGTCACCGAGTGACGCCAGGGAAGAATAGGCCACGGATAACACGGATCAAGCGGATGTGCGCGGATCGATCTCAACCGGCTTCCACGTCAGTGCCCTGGACGGGCAATTCTCTACGGCCACAATAATCTCCGCAGTGCTGGCTTCTTCAAGCGTGATCCACGGATGCTGACGCGGCTTGAAGACGGTCGGCAAGCCTCGGGCACAATTCCCACTATGCTGGCAGATCTCCGGTTTCCAGAATACCGTGATCTCGCCGTTCGTGTATGATTTATCGAAGTGGGACACTACTGCATAAAGAGATATGGCTCCCACGACTTATCGACAGTGCCGACATACTGACGCAGGAACACCACATGGTTCGGTTTGATCGGGCGTGAGCGCAGACGCATGTTCGATTCGTCGAGGCTCATGTTGCCTTTGCGATTATTACATCGGATACAGGCCGTGATGAGATTCTCCCACGAGTCCTCGCCGCCGCGCGATTTCGGGACGATATGATCGACAGTCAGCGCGCTGCGTGCGCCGCAATACTGGCACTGGTGTCCGTCGCGTCGCAGAATATTCTTGCGCGAGAGGATCACCTTCTTGAATGGGATGTGCACGTACTGCGAGAGCCGTACCACACTTGGGAATGGCATCGACGCATGCGCGGAATGGACGCGTTTGCCCGTTGCGGTCCCGACGATTTCCGCTTTTCCCATGAACAACAGTACGATCGCCTTCTGCACACTGCAGATGGTCAGCGGTTCGTAATTGCCGTTGAGGAGCAGAACTTTGCCGGAGAGAGAAGGGCTTAGGGTCCCGGATAATTCGGGACTGTCGGAGTTGAGGACGGACTCGGCAACATCGTCTTCGTCGAGTAACCGACGCAGATGTTGCTCAAATGAGCGATAACTACTGAAGACAGTGTTCTCCTTTCTTGTGACGCCGGCGTGCCAGGCCGGGATAGTGTGCTTTGTAATAGCAATTCAAATTTGTCAAAATGAATTCCCGAAACGGCGTTACCCTTCGGTTACTTCGTCCTGAGTTCTCCCTCGGCCAGTTAGCCGCCATAGATGCTTCGGCGGATCTCGCGGGCCAGCGAACCGGCATGTTCATCGGGTGCGATATCCTGTTTCAACGTCCGCGATGAGCGCGGATGCAGCATCGTAACGCTTCGCTGTAGCGTCGTACCATGTCGGCGGAACACAATGTCGAGCCGTTGCGGAGTCGCGTGATTCATCGAGAATTCGTCGGCATCGTCGCGTGTCATGTGCTGCCCGTTGATCGAAAGGATTGTATCGCCGATCGCAAGGCCGGCAGTATCGAGTTCGCTGTTGTCATAGAACGATTCGATCACGAGCGCGGAATCGTCGTGCACAAACCGCGTACGCCAGGCGAACCCGGAGTATTCGGTGTGTTCGACGTCTTTGAGCAGTCCAAGCTGCACGAGATAGGACGCGAGTGGCAGCGAATCGGTCCCGGCGATATAGCTCTTGTAGAAGCTCTGAAGGTTGAGGCCTGTGATCTTCTCGATGCGGCCGATGAGTTCTTCGTCTTTGAAGTAGTTCTTGTTCTTCGATTGCGCATAAAGCCCATGCATGACATCGTCGAGAGAATACTGGTCGTTCGTGCGAGTGCGGATCTCGATGTCGAGCATCAGCGCGACGAGCGGGCCTTTGGTGTAGAAACTCATGGCTTTCCCCAGATCGAACGCGCTCTCGTCGATCGAGAGTTGTTCGAGGGTTTCTTCTTTCACGGCGCGAGAACCACCGGACGCCATCGACCACTCGGCGATCTTTTTTTCGAAGGCGTGCGGCGGAAGGATTCCGCTGCGAGATAGCAGCGCATTTGCATAGTAGTCCGTAACGCCTTCGCTCAGCCAGAGCGATGTCGTCATCACGCGCTGTGTATAGTCGAACGGTCCGAGCTTGCTGGAGTGGATTCGTTTGACGTTCCAGAGATGGAAGAACTCGTGCGAGATTGTCGAGATGCCGAATTCCTTAAAGAAGGACCACGGCATGTTGATCATCAGATACGCGCTGGAATTTGCATGCTCCAATGCGCCGAATGCCTGGGATGGCGCTTTGGAAAACGTGGGTGCGTTGATCAGGAAGGTGTACCGTTTGAACGGGGTGTCACCGAAGAAATCGGTTTGTGACTTGACGATCTTTTTCGTATAGATCTCGAGCGAATCCATTAGGAACGACTCATCGCTTGCGACGACGACATCGTATTTCGCCCCACCTTGCTCGAATTCGCGCACTTGCAGCCCCTTGCCCGCCATGATCGGCGCATCGGCCAGTTCGTCGTAATTACTGGCATCAAGCGAAAGCGTCTTCGGAAGTTCGGCCGTATTGTTTGCCGTATACCCAGACCAGCCGGAGGGGATGAGATATCCGACCTTCGCCTTGAGCGATTTGTCATCGTTCATATACCCGAACAAGCAAGTCCCGTTCGCAAAGAAGAAATTGGTGTCGATATGACACATGGCGAAGTAAAGGCTCGTCGAGTCGAGATACGAGTTGATCACGGAGTATGTGATCTTCGCGGGCTTGGATCCGGCGGGCATCTCCCAGCGATTCTCATTCACTTTCGTTGCTGGGATCTCCTTGCCGGAGGCATCGACGACTTTGAAGTTCTTGACGAAGCGTCCGTAGTTCGTCACCGAATAGGCGCCCGGAGCCCAGACCGGCATTTGGTAACTTGGCTTCTTCGCCGGTTTGAGCCCGTGTATCGAAAGCTCGACGAAGGCTTCCTTCGAACCGGTCTTGGTAAGATCGACAGTGAACGATAGCTGCTGCGCAAGCGATGCCGAGGCAACGAGCATCAGAACAGTGGCGAGCATGAATGAGCGCATGAAGATATGTGTCGGATGAATGCATTGGTATGCGCAAATCACCCCAGAGAGTTTCATAAAACGAAACGGGCGACCCATGGCCGCCCGTTTCCCGCGTCTCCCGTGGCAGGGATCAGACGAGCTTCGAGTTGATGAGTGTCATGAACTCGGAACGCGTCGGCTTTTCTTTGAATGCACCCAGCATTGCACTGGCCGTCGTGACGGAGTTCTGTTTCTCGACGCCGCGCATCATCATGCACATGTGCCGTGCTTCGGTTACGACTGCTACGCCGAGCGGATTGAGATGCTCCATGAGCGTGTCGGCGATCTCGCGGGTCATACGTTCCTGTACCTGCAAGCGGCGGGCAAAGACCTCGACGATGCGCGGGATCTTCGAGAGACCCACGATCTTACCATTCGGGATGTAGGCGATATGCGCTTTCCCGAAGAAGGGGAGCATGTGATGCTCGCACATCGAGAAGAAGTCGATGTCCTTAACGATCACCATCTCGTCGACCTGTTCGTCGAAGATGGCGCCGTTGAGCACCTTCTCGATATTCATCTCATAGCCGCTCGTCAGATATCGCATGGCCTTTGCCACGCGGTGCGGCGTCCGTTTGAGCCCCGCGCGTTCGGGATCTTCGCCGAGCTCGACAAGCAGCGAACGCGTGAGCGAGCGAAGGGTCGGGTCCGATTCCGAGCCTTCTTTCGTATAGGGCATCTCGTCCGGCCCGTGCTCGAGCTCCGCAAGCTCGGCTTCGGTCATCGTTCGCGATGCATCGGCCATGCGGCCCGGTAATGTCGTCACAGGAGTCATACGTTTCGGTTTCTATGCATAGAGTGGGTGGTCTTCGATCGGCTGGCCCTGCGTTGCGTCGATGTCGTATCGCGGCAGCGGGCCGACCGGTTCGCCTCTGTATTCTACAAAATTGTTGTCGCTCTCGAATACTTTGATCGAGTGCAGCGTGCCTTCGGAAATGCGCGGCTCGAGCAATTGCCAAAAGACGATCGAGATGTTCTCGGCCGTCGGGATGATGCCGCGAAGCTCCGGGACGTCGAAGTTCAGATGCTTGTGATCGACGCGGTCAAGAATATACTCGTCGATCATGGCGGCGAGCTTTTTGAGGTCGATCACATAGCCGGTGAGCGGATCCGGGACGCCGGCGACAGTCACTTCGAGTGTATAATTGTGGCCATGCCCGTGTGGGTTGTTGCACTTATCGAAGACGGCCTCGTTGCGCTCGGCGCTGAACGTGGGGTTAAAGAGCCGGTGCGCGGCTGAGAAATGAGCTTTTCTGGTTACATATACCATAGTAATACCTCCGGCAAGTCCTATTACGCCGAGACCGGGCGAACGGATTCAAGAAGATCGTTTGATAATGCCATACGCTGCTCCTCTGTAAGGACGTGCTCGGCAAGATAGTTCGGGTGGCGGCAGACGAGGCTGATCCGGGTTGTGCGGTTGGCAAATGCCTGTACATCGTCGTCCGAAAGCTTCCATTTGATGTATTGCACCGCGCTGATACGATCGTCTTCGAGCTGCGATTCGTCGAACAGCGCAGGGAGCTCCTGGTTGCCGATCTTCAGAAACAACGAGTCCTTTCCAAGGCCGACGAGCGAATCGAGCATCGGCTTGATCAGGTGCTTCTCGGTGATGTCGATCAGGAGTGTCGCCGAGAGTTCGTTCTCCTTCGGTAGGATCTGGTTGTAGGTGTCGATCTCGTGCTGCATGCCCTCGTCAGTGATGATGCGCTCGGTGCGGATCATCTCCTGGATCTGGAAGAGTACGCTATCGCGATTCTCGAAGACGAGCGTCATATCCTCGCCAAGGTGCATGCGCCGCGGCTTCTTGGCAGCGATCACCTGCTGGCGGAAGGCAGTGCGCACCTTCTCGTACTCGTAGATATTCTTTACATCAGCAAATTCAATCGGTTTCATATACATGGTTGTCTATTTCAAACTTTCAATTGGCCACGGATGAACGCGGATCAAGCGGATTATCACGGATCGCTTTTCGTTCGTTGTCAAAGATCATCCGTTTGAACTGTGCTTTTGGGCCGAAATTCATGAGCAACCCTACTTCAATGTCTGTTGCTTTCAGATAATTGAGTAGTTGGGCTTCGTATTCTGGCGCAAGTCCTTCGGCTGCTTTGAGTTCGACAATGACGCAATGCTCTACAACAAGATCGGCATAATACAGCCCGACCCGAGAGCCTTCGTAGTATACTTCTATTTCTTGTTGTGTACTCGCGTGCAACCCTTGATTACGAAGTTCAAGACAGAGTGCTTGTTCATAGACCTTTTCGAGAAAACCGTATCCCAGCGTATTGTACACTTTGTAATACCCTCGAATAATCTTCTCGGTAATCGCTTGGTGCTTAATCATCTGTGCAAATCCGCTTGATCCGCGTTCATCCGTGGCCTATCGCCCCCGGTTCAAAAATTTCGTAAATCCCATCGCGCGATAGACGATCTCGATGGGATGGTCGGCGATCTCGCCGGTGCCTTCCTCGATGTGCAGGTGTGCGAGCGAGCAGTCGCTGGCGACCTTCGCGGGTTTCTCGCGTTCGATCGCCTTAAAGAGCTTCTTCCCTGCATCGAGCGAGATTTCGTAATACTCTTGCTTCATCGACCACGAGCCATCGTGGCCGGAGCATTGCTGGATCGTCTGGACCTCAACGCCGGGGATGAGCTTCAGCAGGTCGCGAGTCTGGAAGCCGATGTTCTGCACTTTCAGGTGGCACGGTACGTGGTAGCTCACTTTCATCGTCGACGCTCCTGGAAACTCGGTCTTGAGCAGCTTGCGGCGATGCAATTGCATCAAGTACTCGCACGGGTCGAGCGTTGCGGCAGCTAATCGTTTCGCCGCTTCCTTGTCCTGTGCGTACTGCTCGTACTCCAGGCGTAGCATCATCGAGCAGCTCGGGCTCATAGCGATGATCTTGTATCCTGCATCGACGAGCGGAAGCAGGCGTTCGATGTTGCGGTTGACCTTCGGATATACACGGTCGAGCTCGCCCGTGCCAAGCTCGGGCATGCCGCAGCATTCCTGTGGCGGGACGATCACCTCGACGTTATGTGCTTGCAAGATCTCCGTGAACTGCTCCGGCACCCACGGCCGGTTGTTGTTCATGAGACATGTATAATAGAGTGCGACTTTGTCCACTGGCGCCGCCACCGATGCGCCGTTCTTCTTCGCGCGCTTGTCGAACGGCTCTGCGTAATAATGGGGGAGTTTCTTCTTCTTATGCACACCGACGACCGATTGCATCAGCGAGCGGGTCATCGGGTTTGTGTTCGCCCAGTTAAAGAGAGCATTGAAGGTCGTCGCAATGTTCGCCGTCTTGTCGGCGTCGCCGAGGAACGAGTCTCGTAGCTTGTTCTTGAACGACTTGCCGTTCTCCTTCACATCGATCGCTTGCGCACGCAAGAGCAAGCGCGGGAAATCGAGTTGGTATTCGTGCGGCGGCGTGTACGGACACTTCGGGTAACACAGCTTACACTGATAGCAGGTATCGACCGTGTGCTTGTAATCGGCTGCCTTCAGTTGAAGTACGGGGTTCTCATGACCGATGCCTGCGGCAGTCTGCTTGTCGTCTTCCTGATCGATCCGATCGAAGAGATCGGCGAACGGCGGACAGAGATTGTCGCACAGCCGACATCCATTGCAGATATCGACAACACGAGTGAACTCCGAATCCAGCTCTTGCTTATCCCAGTATTTCGGGTCGTGCGGATCAAACCTCATCATAGGCAGGCGTCGAATCTTCAGGCTATTTCGATGACGATACTACCACTGCGCCGCGTTTGCCTTGCGGCGTTTCACGGCGCGACGCAGGGCAGTACCGTTATTGTTTTTTAATAGATGCGGGATTGCTCCCGCTGCGCGTAGTGCTTTGGCCCTACGCACACTCAGGGTGATACCAGCTTAGAGGGTATCGTGCGCTTTCTGGAAGCGGCCGGCATGCGACTTCTCGGCGCGTGCAAGCGTCTCGAACCATTCGGCGATCTCGTCGAAGCCTTCTTCGCGTGCCGTGCGTGCGAAGCCCGGGTACATTTCGGTGTACTCGTAGGTTTCGCCGGCCACTGCTGCGACAAGGTTCATCTTCGTATCGCCGATCGGCTTGCCCGTCGCCGGGTCGCCTACTTCGGCAAGAAATTCGAGGTGGCCGAACGCATGACCCGTCTCTCCTTCGGCAGTGTCACGGAAGACACCGGAAACATCCGGGTAGCCTTCGATATCGGCCTGACGTGCGAAGTAGAGATAACGACGATTCGCCTGCGACTCGCCTGCGAACCCTTCCTTCAGATTCTCATAGGTTTTGGTGTTTGCTAACGTTGGCATTGGTTACTCCTTAATTAGAAAGTAAATGAACAATTGTGAATGTGAATATCAGTGAGCGCTGCTGCACTTTGTGCAGAGGCCATAATACGACAAATTGTAGTTGCTGATACTGACGTGTTGCAGTTGCGGGTGGCGGTGTGCGTGGTCACGAACGTGCGGTGTGGGCGAAATGTCCAGGATGGCTCCGCAGCGGGTACAAACAAAATGTTCGTGATCTTCGATCATGCCATCGAAGCGCGTCGGTCCGTCGGCGAACTGCACCTCGCGGATCACGCCTTCCGAGGCAAGCAGCCGCAAGTTGCGGTAAACCGTGCCGAGCGAAATATGCTCAAGCGACTGGCGGGCAATATCATACACCTCTTCAGCCGTAGGATGCGTATGCAACGACTGCACGATCCCCCGGATGAGGTCCCGCTGACGGGTACTGCGCTTGCCGATTCTCGTTTCTTCCATATTAGTAATAGGAATGATTACTGTTAACTACTGCCCAGAAGATACAGTTCCGCTTAATTAGAATACGAGAAGCCATGCTGTATATGCTACCTCCAAAGAAATGGCCCCGGTTTGACCCGCTTATACCTACGTCATTCTGAGGGAAGCGAAGAATCCCTTTGGCGGAGCCTCACAGGGTTTCATCGAGGGATTCTTCGCTTCGCTCAGAATGACGTTGCATTGAGAGTATTAATATAATCCTACCCTGGTTACTACTTCCAGGCAATCGAAACCCTACCTTCACCCCTTCTTGTTTTCAGCGAACGACCAAATGGCACGCCACAAAAGCATTGAACCTGTCGGAGCGGATTCGCTCACCGATCGCCAGCGCGAGATTTTGCGCCTGGTGGTGCAGCAGTATGTGCTTACCGCGAACCCGGTCGGCTCTCGATATATATCGCGGATCAGTTCGTTGGGCCTTTCCGATGCGACATTGCGCAACGTGATGGCGGATCTGGAGTACCTGGGATACATCGACCATCCCCACACCAGTGCGGGAAGGATGCCCACCGACAAAGGGTACCGCCTGTATGTCGACAGCCTGATGTTACTCGAACATCTTTCGGCCAACGAACGCGCGGCGATCGCGCAGTCGATCTCGAACGCCGTAACGGCCGAGGATGTTGTGCGCGAATCGGCGACGATCCTTGCGAAATTTTCCAAGCAGCTATCCCTGCTCGTGCTTCCGGCATTGCAGGATGCGATCCTCGAACGCGTCGAGATTATCCCGATGAGCTCGCATCGAATCCTCATCGTCGTCGCGGCCTCGAGCGGACGAGTTCGCACGGTGACGCTCGAAACCGAGACGTCGATCAGCCGCTCGAAGCTCGATGAGCTCGCCGGGGTACTCAATGCACGGCTCAGCGGCAAGACCTTTCGCGAGGTCAAAGCCATTTTTGCCGAGAGCATCCGCGATCTTCCGCTCGAAGAGCAGTCGATCCTCCGAGTGTTTCTCGGAGCACCCGAACGGCTTTTTGACGATCCGGGCACCGAACGGGTGAAGATCTCGGGGGCCAACAATATGTTTACCCAGCCCGAATTCCAGCGCCGGGGAACATACTCGAGCGAAGAAGTACAGAGTATCATCGAACTCATCGAGAACGAAGAGGTTGTAATCCATATCCTCGAAGGTTCGGGTGCGGCGGATTCTCGAACCGATGCGATGCCCGTCTCGATCAAGATCGGATCCGAACTCGATAGCGGCTGGATGTCCAATTACTCGATTATCTCTACGACGTACCGGATCGGCGACCAGCACGGGACGATCGCGGTGATCGGTCCGAAACGAATGGATTACGGACGCGTAACACCCGTTGTAGAGTACGTCGCACAGGCGATGAGCAACACGCTTGCCTCGCGTCAATAGGAATTACGACCACGTATGTTTGAACGAAAAGAAAAAACGACCACACCGGAAGAACAGGTGTCCGAACAGGATCTTGGCGCCGAGGACCGTCAGGCTGCGCTCGAAGCAGAGCTTGCGTCGGCTAACGATCTGTTGCTTCGCCGCACCGCAGATCTCGAGAATATGCGCCGCCGCCATCAGCAGGAGCGGATGCAGTTGATCCTCGACGCGAATAAGCGGCTGATCACGGAGTTGTTGCCGACGATCGACGATCTCGAACGCACGCTCTCGTTCGTCAAACCCGAAGAGCAGTCGCCGATCACCGAAGGGGTCGAGCTCGTGTATAAGAATTTTCTCAAAGTACTCGAACAGCACAATGTCAAGCCGATCGAATCGGTCGGCAAACCGTTCGATGTGCATCTGCACGATGCCTTGATGGAGGAAGTGCGAACCGACGTTGAGCCGGGGACGATCACGACCGAAGTACAGAAGGGTTATCACATGCATGATGCAGTGCTGCGTCATGCCAAAGTCATCGTCGCAAAAGGAGCGGAAGAATAATCAGTGGACATGAAACGGGATTACTACGAGATACTGGGTGTCGGAAAGACGGCCTCGGAGGATGAGATCAAGAAGTCGTATCGCAAACTTGCGATGCAGTACCATCCTGACCGCAACCCGGGCAATACCGAAGCCGAAGAAAAATTCAAAGAGGCGACCGAGGCGTATGAGGTCTTGAGCGATACGGATAAGCGCGCCCGCTACGACCGATTCGGCCATCAGGGGATGCGCCAGAACGACTACGGCCAGTACCAGAACCCGCAGGATATTTTCAGCCACTTCTCCGATATCTTTTCGGGGATGGGTGGCGGAAGCATCTTCGACCAGTTCTTCGGCGGTCAGGGCGGAATGCGGACGCAGGCCGGACCGGAACGTGGCGCCGATCTGCAGATCCGCCTTGCGTTGTCGCTCGAAGAGATCGCGACCGGCGTCGAGAAGACCATTAAGGTTCGTCACTATCGTCGTTGCACAACCTGCAACGGTAGCGGCGCAAAGGAAGGCTCGGCACCGATGACATGTAATACTTGCGGCGGCGCCGGACAAGTACGCCAGGTCCGTTCGATGGGCTTCGGGCAGTTCGTCAACGTCGGTCCGTGCCCCACGTGTAACGGAACCGGGACGATCATTAAAGACAAGTGTGGCACCTGCAGTGGTGAAGGCCGCACCCAACAGGAGAGCACCCTCAAAGTGAAAATACCCGCCGGCGTGAGCGACGGTAACTATCTGACACTCAGTGGGCAGGGACATGCCGGACGTCGCGGTGGTGTTGCCGGCGATGCAATCGTAGTGATCGAAGAACTCGAGCATGATATCTTTGTCCGCGATGGCGACGATGTGATCCTCGATCTCGATATCACCTTCCCGCAAGCAGCGCTCGGCGCCGACGTCGAAGTGCCGACGCTTGGCGGCAGAGCCATTCTGAAGATTCAGGGCGGGATTCGCTCCGGGACGATCCTTCGCATGCGCGATAAAGGAATCCAACATCTTAACCGCAGCGGTAAGGGCGATCAGTTGGTGCGTGTTCATATTGTCACACCCACAAAAATCTCGCGTGCGGAAAAAGATCTGATCGAGAAGCTCTCGCAAGAAGAGAACTTCCGAGCAAGCGTTCACGGCGCCGAGAAATCTAAGGCCGGAAAGTCACGCTCCGGTGCGAAAAGCGAACAAGCTGGTGTGTTCGACGGCATCAAGTCGATGTTTAGCTAGCCACCCGATTAGCTAACCACCTGACAATATAGTGTTCTATCGACGGCGGCCTTGTGCCGCCGTTGTCGTTTTGGCGCAGTGTTGTATATTTGAGGCTCGAACGAAGCCTTCGATGTCGTGTCATTAGTGCCCAAATCGATCAACGCGTTTGTAGCGAGGTTGCGCAATATTGCGCTGAAGTTCTTCACGCCGCAAGAGTATCGTGCCGTGCTGCTCTTCATCGCGGCCGGTCTTGCCGTGCTTTGTTGGCGTGCAGGCCGGACAATCGTGACGCGTCACATTCCGCTGCTTCGTGATTCTGCCATCGTTGCGGCGACGCACCGCAACGACAGTCTCTTCGCGCTGCTTTCTCGGAAGGATTTCGTCCGCGACTCGCTCGAATTCTGGATGCCCGCCGAAAGTCTGGGGATCGACAACGAGCGGAAGATGGGCGGAGGGCTTTCGAAGAAAGAGCGCGATCTTACCGCTGGCTGTATTTCGCTCAATGGGTCGAGTGCAGATTCGCTCGCACTCCTACCCGGAATCGGGAAGGCAATGGCGGCGCGGATTGTTGCCTACCGAACGGAGCGAGGACGATTCCGGCGCCTGAGCGAGATCATGAATATCCACGGTGTCGGTGAAAAGACGTATGAACGGATCGTCCGGTATCTCCGCCTCAACTGATGCGAATTATTTCCGGGATTTATCGCAGCCGTGTGCTCGTCGCGCCGGGTGGGACGAAGACGCGCCCGACCTCTGACCGTGCCAGAGAGTCGCTCTTCAATATGCTTACGAACATGACCGACTTTCGCGATGCGGTCGTGCTCGACCTCTTCGCCGGCAGCGGGGCGTTTGGGTTGGAGGCGATCAGCCGTGGGGCCGCGAGAGCGGTCGAGGTCGATAGCTCCCGTGATGCCCAGAAGGCCATCGAGCGAAATGCACAGACCTTGGGCTGTGGCCCGAAGGTGCGGATTGCACGGGCCGATGTGTACTCGTGGATCGCGCAAGCTCATGAAATGTATGATGTTATCTTTGCCGACCCTCCCTATGACGACGAACGGACGCTGCGCGAATTGCCGGAAGCGCTGTTCTCCTCGCGGCTCTTAACTCCCGATTCTATTGTTATTATCGAGCACCGAAGCGGGTCGGATATTATTCCACCCGACGGTGCCGAGATCGTCAAGGAGCGTACCGCTTCGCTGGCGAAATTTACTTTTTTGCAACGACGTGGCAGCACTCACGAGCGCACAACCGAGACGGGTGATTTATCCGGGGACGTTCGATCCGATCACGAACGGACACCTTGATGTCATTGCGCGCGCTTCGGAGCTCTTCGACGAAGTAATCGTTGCGATCGCCACGAACAGCGCGAAGACGCCACTCTTTACCGAAGGGCAACGACGCACCCTCTGCGAAGAGGCCGTTGCCGAGATGTTGCCGAATGCCCGGACGATCCGTGTCGATGCATTCAGCGGCCTGCTCGTCGACTATGCCCACCGGACCAATGCGGTTGCGGTTGTGCGGGGACTAAGAGCGCTGAGCGATTTCGAGTACGAGTTTCAAATGTCCTTGATGAACCGCAAGCTCGAGCATCTGACCACCGTCTTTCTGATGCCGAACGAGCGGTATACGTATCTCAACTCTACGATCATTCGCGAACTTGCACGCTACGGACGAGACGTGTCGGACTTCGTCCCGAACTGTGTGCAGGCCGCGTTACGAAAGCGATTTGAAGCATGAGTGTTAGCGATATGACAATACGAGCAGCCGAAGAACGCCTCGCAGGACGACTCGATCAGGTTGAGGATTCCCCGACCTTGCGCATTGCGGCGCGTGCGACCGAACTCAGGAAACAGGGGCGCTCGATCGTCAGTCTCTCGACCGGAGAGCCGAACTTCATGACGCCGGATAATATCAAACAGGCCGCCATCCGTGCGATCAACGAAAATTTTACGAAGTACACTGCGGCAGAAGGCATGCCGGAGTTGCGCGAGCTGGTTGCCGGAAAATTTCGCGCTGATAACGGTATCCAGACGACAGCAGACCGCGTGATCATTACCTCCGGCGGCAAGCATGCACTCTCGAACGCACTCTTCGTTACGTGCGAGGCCGGCGATGAAGTAATCATCCCATCTCCGTTTTGGGCAAGCTACGAAGCGATCGCGCGCTTGTCGGAAGCAACTCCGGTGATTGTGAAGACGTCGCCCGAGAACGATTGGCTCCTGACGCCCGAACTGCTCGAGGCCTCGCTCACCGACCGCTCGCGGCTATTGATGCTCAATACCCCCGTCAATCCGACGAGCTCTTACTACTCCAAAGACGACCTCGCCGCGTTGGTGCCGGTGATCAAACAGTCCGGGATCCTCGTGCTAGTCGACGAGCTCTACGAAAAGCTTCTCTACGACGGGCACGAACACTATTCGCTTGGTGCATTCGGCGAGATCGCCGATCAGGTGATCACGGTGAACGGACTCTCGAAAGCATATGCAATGACCGGCTGGCGCTTGGGGTATGCGACCGGACCGAAATGGGTGATCGACGCGATGATCCGTCTGCAGTCTCAGGCCGTCTCGCATCCGAGTTCGATCAGCCAGAAAGCTGCCATCGAGGCGATCGGGGGACCGCAGGATTCGGTGGAAATGATGCGCCTTGCATTCCAAGGGCGTCGTGATCTTGTCGTGGGTCTTCTGAACGAGGTGCCCGGTATCTCGTTCACGTATCCAAAAGGTGCATTCTATGTGTTCTTCGATATCTCTTCCTATCTCGGGCGTCTCACACCGAACGGGAAGAAGATAGGAGGCTCGTTCGATCTGTGCGAGTACCTGCTCGAAACCGAGGGATTGGCGCTTGTCTCGGGCGATGCGTTTGGTGATCCTCACTTTGTCCGATTGTCGTTCGCCGCATCGAATGACGATATCGTCGAAGGTGTACGGCGTCTTCGCGCCGGTCTCGAGAAATTATCCTGAGCGAATGGAGCCGGACGTTCGCGATGCGCTTCGCTTATCGGTTGCCGAGACATTGGCGATCATCGACACGTTCATCCGCGACGAAGTGCGTCGCGCCGGGTTCGAGCGCGTGGTGCTTGGTCTTAGCGGCGGAGTCGATAGTGCACTGAGCGCGTTCCTCGCGGTTCGTGCACTGGGCAGCGAAAATGTCCATTGTGTGATGATGCCGTATCGCACATCGAGCGAAGCGAGTCTTTCCGATGCGAAGCTCGTCATCGAAGCGCTCGGGTGCTCGTCGGAAGTGGTAGAGATCACCCCGATGGTCGAACCGTTCTTTCAGGCAAATCCCGACATGTCGAATCTGCGCCGCGGCAATGTCATGGCTCGCGAGCGGATGATCGTCCTCTTCGATAGATCCGCAAAACTCGCTGCGCTGGTCCTCGGCACCTCGAATAAGACCGAAGGCCTGCTTGGCTACACGACGCAGTTCGGCGATAATGCCAGCGCGCTTAACCCGATCGGCGATCTCTATAAGACGCAAGTGTGGCAACTCTCGGAAGCGGTCGGTGTGCCGTCCTCGATTTTGCACAAAGCACCGAGTGCCGACCTTTGGGTGGGGCAAACGGACGAGCAGGAGATGGGTTTGAGTTACCGAGAGGTGGATAAGTTGTTGATAGAGATGGTCGATCATCGCGCGACCTTGTCCCAACTGGAGTCAATGGGGTTCGACCGAGCGCTGTGTGAGAAAGTCAGCCGAATGGTCCGGCGGTCTCAGTACAAACGTATGCCTCCCGTCATAGCAAAGATCGGTCAACGAACAATAAATGTGGACTTCCGATATCCGCGCGATTGGGGGAACTAATCACGTAATTTGTTGTTTTATATATAGTTAAGCGCAATTTGCTTCATTTTTCACGAGTTAGCGTACGAATTCCATCACAGGAAATTCTTGGCTTTCAACCAAAAATGTCGTATATTTGTATGCTTAGCTTTGTGGATAACTTTGAGGCAGGAATTCCCGTGCTGCCAGGAGACTGGCAGAGTGGGTGGCCAACCGGTAACGGTTGGAGTGCCGATAAGATGGTGAACAAATATAACTAATTCCGTACAAGTCGTGGCAAAAACAGCAGCAACAACCGCCGAGAAGCCGAAGCGGACGACCAGGGGTCGCACGCGCCGGCGCATGAAGTATATAACAGGCCTGTTGTTGTGCTCCGATTGCACGAAGACAGCCCGCAAAGAGATCGTCGGAGAAGCGCGCACCCAGGCTGCCGGCGAAGCTCCGCAGCCGATCGATCCGGTGACTGGCGAACGCCAGTCCGATAATTTGTGGGTTCGTTGCACGAAGTGTCATAACACGATGCTCGTCAACCTTGCAGCGATGCTCGACGATAAGCCGAAGCCGCACGCAAACCTGACAGCATCGGAGTGCACGCCCTACACGCCGCAGCGTATTTACGCCATCGGCGAGGCCGTCTATCATAAAGAGTGGGACGATATCGGTTCGGTTGTTTCCAAAGAAGTAACCGCAGGCGGTCGTCACGCCATCATTGTCAACTTCGACAAGATGGGTGAAAAGAAGCTGCTCGAAAATTTTGTAATCCAGTAACATTTCATTTTTCGATACCCGTAAAGGAGGGAGATAGGTAGTGGTAGGAATTATCATCCAAGATAACGAGCCGATCGATCGCGCTCTTCGTCGTTTCAAAAAGAAATACGAGCGTGCAGGGATCCTTCGCGAGTTTCGTCGCCGCATGGCATTTGAAAAGCCGTCGGTCGTCAATAAGATGAAACTTCAGCGCGCGGCTCGCCGCCAAAAGCGCCAGCAGGAAGAAATGAATTAAGCTTCCGCAAGCGCCTAACTCCCCAAAGGAGACTGTAAAGCCCATGTTCCGTGTTGGAACATGGGCTTTTATATTGCCGATCTATTAATTCGCATTTTCTACGGATATTTCCGTGTAACTATTTGGGGGTCAAAGTGTTTATTGTGCATCCCGTACAATGACCTTGTCGGTTATTGTGGAAACTATGAAACAGGTTTGTTGTAGGTCATCTTTAAACTGTTTCATGGTGGTCTCCTCAAACTTGTATTCAGTTGGTTGCATCAGTGGGATTGTCCCCCCTACGATGTGATCAAGCAACGTCCCCAGCGTTGTACGTGCCCTTGTTGAAATAGATTGTTTTTTTGAATCATTAGAACGACACATGAAAACCTTGTTAGAACACCAACGTGGCATATTTGCGGCGCTCGTGATCGTGCTTGCATCGTTGCTTGGCGCATCGGTTGCATCGGCGCGTGTCAACACGACGTTGCTCAGCGAAGACTTCTCGGAGGGGTACGTCCCGCCGCCGGGCTGGAACAGTGACAATTATTCCTGGGGAGCCAGCTACTGGTCCTCTGCCGGGGCAGGAGACTACAACGGCTCCTGGGTCTTCGATCTCTGGGATTGCGATAACGACAATATCTACAGCCCGACGATCGATCTGAGCAGCTATGACGTGAACACGACCGTTACGCTCGACTTTGACATGTACATGGAGTTCAACTACTATGACATGGACGCGCAGAGTTGGAGCGGCGAAGGTGGAGCTCAGTTCATGGTTTTCCCGGACGACGGCTCGGGTAACTTCTGGAGCAACCAACCGCTCAAGGATCTCTCCTATACTTCCGATAACTATACGTACTCCAGCGGAGCCGACTATCAGATCTACGATCCTGATGTCAATAGCGGCAGCTGGCGTCACTACACTATCACCATTCCGTCGCAGTATTATTACTCGACATTCCGATTGGTGTTCATGGCGCAGCCGTACTGGAACTGCAACGGTGGTAATATCGCCATCGATAACGTGGTTGTCACTGCAAGCTTGCCGCAGAATATCAACTTTACGCCTGGTGTCATGGACTTCGGCGCGGTCGAATCCGGACAGCAGTCAACACCACAGTGTGTTACGCTCACCAATACGAGCACTGCGCCGGTCGATATTTCCTCGATCTACTTTGTCGGACCGGACGCGGATGAGTTTGCGCTCAGCGGCACCGTCCCGACCAGCATTCCGGCAAATTCGGATGTCGATGTATGCGTCCAGTTCAACCCGAACGGAAATGGCAACCGCAGCGCAAAGCTGATCGTCAATAACACTTCGGATAACTATGCTTCCGTCAGTGTCGATGTCAAGGGCCTTGCCCAAGCGCCGGTCATTCAGTTGATCCCTGTTGGTGCGCACAACACGACAACGAAGATGTTCTTCACCACCACCAAACGGCTTGGCGATACGCTCGAGCAGACGATGCTGTTGCAGAACATCGGAGCCGGTGATCTGCACATCCTTCCGGCTACGAGCATCACGGGCGATTTCCCAGGGGAGTATTTTATTTCCCAGTTGCCTGTAGCGGGTGTCCCGGCTGGTTCGATCGATACGATCCGCGTGAAATTCACGCCGACGATCGAAGGATTGCATGGCGCAAAGCTCAATATTATCAGCGATGCTGCGAACGGCACACAGGTTGTCAATCTCGACGGTGTTGGCGTATTGCCGAAGATCGTCGTGACTCCCGATCCGCTTCGCTTCGATTCGACAAAGATCGGCGATACGGTCTGCACGTCGGTCACGGTGTATAATCCGGGCAGCGATACGTTGAAGTTGAAGAACCAGGTGATCACCAGCAACGAAGGCGATTTCAAGATCGGTCTCTTGACGGCAGAGTTTACCTCGATCCCGCCGGATAAGAGCCGCGACATCAGCATCTGTTTCATCCCGAAGCAGGCAGGTTCGCGCGAGGCTCGCTTGACGTTGTTCACGAATATTCCGCGTACGTTCGATTCCCCGCGTCTCGATACCGGAACAATCGTTGTTGCAATTGGCGGCACTGGCGTTCCGTACGGTTCGCTCGCGATTATCAATGGCAAGAGCGGTGTCGATTCGACGATCGTCGGTACGCAGATCTGTCGTGTTGACACGATCTGGAATATCGGTTCCGCCGATATTACAGTAAAGAACATCGGCATCAGCGGCAGCGAACAGGGTGATTTCAACTTCTCCGGTGTGAGTTTCCCGTTGGTGATCCACCCGAAGAGCTATGTCGTCGTCAACGTCTGCGCGACGCCTTCGGCACGCGGCTTGCGTCGTGCGCAGCTGACGGTAAATGGCACGTCGACGGATTCGACGGTCACTTCCTCGATCCCGTTGGTCGTGTACGGACAACTCGTCTGTGCAGCGCCGAACCCACAGGCTCTCTTCCTCGACACGAAGGTGCTGAAGTCGACCGACTCGGTGCAGTGTGTCGAAGTGACCAATTGCGGCGATGTCGCGACCGTGTATAATGCACAGGTATCGAACACGACGTATTATTCGGTGACACCGGCGCAATCCGCGCTGATTCAGCCGGGTCAGACCGTGGACTTCTGCGTACACTTCAATCCGACCGTCACAGGCGAACAGGATGCGAAACTCGTGATCACTGCCCCGAACCTCGCTGATGTCAATGTCGACCTCAAGGGTGTCGGAGCATGTGCAAACCTGACGAGTCAGAACTTCGTCGTGCCGGTCACGAACGCCGGTGGTCATTCGACCTTCGCGATCACGATCGACAATACCGGAAACTACGATTATGTTCTCGGTACTCCGGTACTGACGCAGCCTGCGTCGGATAGTGCATACCGTATTATTTCGCCGGTTCCGACAACCGTTCCGGCCGGTGGTAATGTGCAGATCACGATCGGGTACGATCCGAGCAAGACGCAGACGACCTACACCGGTTCGCTCAGCTTCCCGAACGGCGGCCCATGCACCGAGAACACTCCTGGGTTGAACTGGTCACAGACGACCGGTACCGAGAGCGTTTCGCAACAGACGGAGCAGTCCGGTTTCGTGCTCGAGCAGAACTATCCGAACCCGGCGTCGAGCCAGACGAGCTTCTCGTTCACGACGCCGCGTGAAGCTGCAGTCACGGTGACCCTGAGCGATCTGACGGGTCATGCGATTCGCACGCTCATCAACGGCCGCGTCAGCGAAGGCGCACACGTTGTTACGCTTGATGCCAGCACCCTTGCAAGCGGTACGTATGTGTACACGCTCCAGAGTGACGGTGTCAGACTGAGCCGACTGTTGGTCCTCACCAAGTAAAATTGGTGTTCATAATGAGGAAGCGTACCCGGGGCTTGCGCCTCGGGTGCGCTTTTTTATTGACTGTATGTAACTGAATCCTGTGCGTCGAGGGGAATGATAAATGTTGTTCTCACACACACTTTTTCTTCGACAAAAGAAGAATACGTGCATTAGTTTTCTGGCGGGATTGTTTAGTGTGTGTCCACCTCGTCAGTCAAGAGGAACTGGCGACGACCGCAGAAATGACCAGGTCGCATTCACTCCACCTGTGATTATCTGATGCAAGCCGTTTCGGCGAATTATTGTTTTGAAATATTGCAGAGCAACGTTCCCTCTCACCACCCATTGCTCACTCGATAACAGGAGACTGTTTGATTGCCTGAAGTCTCCACCGCAACTCAGGCAGTATGCCCGCCTCGGACTTCGCGACTCCCCAGGCCGTTCGAGACCCGTATTGATCAATCTGTCAACGTAACGAACCTACTACAATGAAAACCATGGTATCATCCGGAGGACGGATCCGATACATCCTCTATTATATCGCGCTATTTTGTGCCCTCGGGTCGGTGACCGCGACGGCGTCCACGACAACAACACTTCTGTCGGAGGATTTTTACGGCGGGCCGTTCCCGCCGACCGGCTGGAGTCACGATCACGGCGGCAGTACGCCGGGTAGTTATTGGTCGCAGCACGGAGCAGGCGGCCATAACGGGTCGTGGGTAATGAATATGTGGGACTGCAGATGGGATCGTATTTATAGTCCCTCGTTAAACCTCAGCAGCTATGATCCCCAACTGGACTCGGTGTTTGTTGAATTCGATGTCTATATGGAATTCAACTGGAAGGATGAGCAGCAAGTCTGGTCGCACGGACATGGCGGTTCGCAATTTCAGGTGTTTCCTGATAACGGCGATGGTGGGTATCTGAGCGCAAGCCCGCTCCTCGATCTTTCCTATACGTCAGACTATTACACCTACGATAATTCTGCGTACGGGAATTGGTGGGAGTTGGCCGATCCGAATACATCGTGGTCGAGTTGGCGTCATTATAAAATGATGGTGCCGAGCACATATTGGTATTCGACGTTCCGACTCGTGTTCTTTGCGCAAACTATCTATAATTGCAACGGAGGCAATATCGCCTTCGACAATGTCGTCGTATCCGTGAAGCAGCCGCAGTTGATCTCGTATGAGCCGACAGCGATGGATTTCGGTGGCCTCATTATCGGACGGCAGAGCGAACCACAGTGCGTGAGCATCACGAACAACAGCTCTGCGTCAGTCGCAATCTCCTCGGCAGTCATCGCCGGAGATGGCGCCGGTGAATTCCAGATCGTCGGTGAAGTACCCGAGAGCATCGCACCGCATGCTTCCGTGGATATCTGCGTCGTATTTGCACCGACGATCCATGCTGTAGACTCGGCAGAACTGGTGGTGAACAATGCATCGGATAACAACCCCGAGATCATCGTCACGCTCCGTGGCATTGGCTTGCAGCCACTGATAGAACTCATCCCCGTCGATGCACATAATACACCGACGAGGCTGTTTACGCAAGTGTATGTCACCCTCGGCGACACGCTGGAGCAAACAATGCTCGTCAAGAATGTCGGAGACGGTAACTTGCGCGTGTGCGGCTCGACGGACATTGGCGGTGATTTCCCGAATGAGTATTTCATTTCGCAACTCCCATCCGACGGGATTCCGGCCGGAGGCATCGATACGATTCGGGTCAAATTCACCCCGACGATGGAAGGGCTGCATCGGGCAGAGCTCAATGTCGTGAGCAATGCGCTCAATGGCACGCAGTATGTGGATCTCAACGGGACCGGTATCCTGCCGAAGATCGTCGTCGAACCGAACCCACTGACGTTCGACTCGCTCTTGATCGGCGGGAATGTCCGAACGGATCTTCGGATCAGTAACCCCGGCAGTGACACACTGTGGTTATTGAATCAGGTGATCTCCTCGAACGACGGCGATTTCGTGTTCGATCTGTTGCCAAGAGAAAACTCGTTCATTCCGCCGGGAATGTCGAGATTCATCGGCGTGAATTTCATGCCGAAGCGACCCGGAATCCGTACCGCGACGCTGACACTCTTTACCAATATTCCATTGACATTCGAATATGAAGCCGGTGGCGCTGGCGAGGGCGGCGGCAGCTACTTAAGCGTCATGACGCCGATTCGCCGTGATACGGGTACGATCCGTGTCGAAATCAGTGGGACGGGTGTCCCGTACGGTGAGCTCTTCCTCTCGCGTGGAGGATCCGGAGATGCCAAACTGGATTCGACGATTATCGGCACGACCGTCTGTGCGATCGATACGATCTGGAATTTCGGCGAGGCCGATATCAAAATATCCGATATGTATATTCAAGGACTGAACGCATCGGAATTCGGTATCAGCAATCCGGGTGTGCCGTTCATCGTTCGGGCAAAGACATACCACACGGTGGAAGTATGCGCAACGCCGGCACAGCGCGGGATCCGGGCAGCGACAATGGTGGTCAAAGGGACCTCTGCAGAGCTCTCGTTGCAAGCATCGCTTCCGGTAGTCGTATTCGGCCAGGAGGTATGTGCCTCGCTTAACCCCGACAATACGGTGCCGCTATTCGAAGAACACTTCGTCGTGAAGAACACCGATTCGGTGTTGTGCGTCGAAGTCACCAACTGCGGCGATGTTACGGCCGTCTATTCGGCGCATTTGACCGACGACACGTACTATACGGTTACGCCGTCGCAATCGCCGTCGGTGCAGCCGGGACAGAGCACGACGTTCTGTGTGCGGTTCGTTCCGACGGGCGTGGGTGAATTCGATTCGCGTCTCGTGGTTGGCACCGAATATCTGAACTCGATGGTGCTCGATCTCAAAGGCATCGGAGCGTGCGCTAACTTGAGCAATCGTGAATTCACGGTGCCGATAACCAACGTCGGCGGTCACTCGACGTTTGCTGTGACGATCGACAATACCGGTAACTATGACTATGTGCTTGGCACACCGTCGTTAGTGCAGCCGGATAGTGCGTATCGGCTCATCGAGCCCGTGCCGACTGTCGTCCCATCGGGAGGCAATGTGCAGATCATGATCGGATACGATCCGACTAAGCATCAAACCACCTATACCGGTGCACTGACCTTCCCGAATGGCGGACCGTGCACCGATAACGAGGTTGGCGTAAGTTGGATGCAGGTAACCGGTACCGAAGGCGTCACGCAGACGACGGAAGAATCCGGCTACGTGCTTGGCCAGAATTATCCGAACCCGACACCGGGTCAGACGAGCTTTACGTTCACAACGCCGAATGAAGCGAACGTGACAGTTCGGCTGAGCAATCTGACAGGATATGTCGTCCGGACACTGATCGATGGCCGCGTGAGCGAGGGATCGCATGTCGTCACATTCGACGGCAGCGACCTTGCCAGCGGAACATACATCTACACTCTCGAAAGCGAGGGGGTCAGACTGACAAGACTGTTGGTCCTCACAAAGTAATAATGGTGTTCTAATGAGGAAAAGCGCACCCGGGGCATACGCTCCGGGTGCGCTTTTTTTGTCTGCTTCGGTGTTCTCCTATCCTAATTCTCGGCCCGTTATGGAACAAGAACTTGTCTGGATTACCGGCGCGTCGACCGGCATCGGTCGTGCATGTGCCAAAGCGCTTGCCGCAAGCGGAAGGACCGTGATCGTTTCCGCACGACGTAAGCAAGGGCTTCTGAGCTTGGTAGCCGAGATCAAAGCAGCCGAGGGACATGCGGTTGCGATCGTCTGTGACGTCAGTGATGAAGTCGATGTCGACTGGGCCGTCAAATCTATTCGCAAGACGTACGGCCGCGGACCGGATATCCTCATCAATAATGCAGGCATTTCTCCGTATCAGGATATCGAGGATACGACGACAGAAGTGTTCGATCAGGTGATCAACACGAACCTCGTCGGCAACTTTCTGTGTGCCAAAGCGGTCCTTCCCGATATGATCGAGCGCGGGAAGGGATCGATCGTCCAGATGTTATCGATCGCCAGCCGCAAGGGGTTCGCCGGAGGTACGGCGTATGGGTCCAGCAAATTTGCATCGCTTGGGTTTACCGAAGCCCTTCGTGAGGAAGTCAGAAGGAAAGGGATTCGGGTCATCGCGGTATTGCCCGGTGCGACGGAAACCCCGACGTGGGATCCTGCCGAACGCGAAGAATTTCACGATCGGATGATGCAACCCGAAGACATCGCTGCCGCGATCGTCGCCGCACTCGACGAGCCGCAGCGTGTGCTCGTCGAAGAACTACTGATCCGTCCGATCGGCGGCGACCTGTGATGTCGAACTGATTGATTATCGAATCTTCGTTGGCGGTTACGCAAGTGCGCAATCGTCACAACTTGGTATTGTAACGAATTGCAATGAGCAGAGTGATCCACGCCCCGACGGGCAACGCATTGGCATGCAAAGGCTGGCTACAGGAAGCCGCCTATCGAATGATCCAAAATAATCTCGACCCGGATGTCGCCGAGCGCCCGGATGAATTGGTCGTCTATGGCGGCTCCGGTAAAGCTGCACGAAACTGGGAGTGCTTCGATGCGATCCTTGCATCGCTCAAAGATCTTGGAGCCGACGAAACGCTGCTCGTGCAATCGGGCAAGCCGGTCGGCATCCTGAAGACGCATACCAACGCACCGCGCGTGATCATCTCGAACTCACAGATCGTCCCGGCGTGGGCGAACTGGGATGAGTTTCGCCGTCTCGAAGCGAAGGGACTGACGATGTTCGGCCAGATGACAGCCGGCAGTTGGATCTATATCGGATCGCAGGGGATCGTGCAAGGCACGTACGAGACCTTTATGGAATGTGCGCGGCAGCACTTCGGCGGTACGCTTGCGGGTCGGTCGGTACTCACCGCAGGACTTGGCGGCATGGGCGGCGCGCAGCCGCTCGCAGGCAAGATGGCGGGTGCGGCTATCCTTGGTGTCGAAGTCGATATGACACGTATTCAAAAACGTATAGACACCGGTTACTGCGACAAGTGGACGGCAAACGTTGACGAAGCGATTCGATGGATCGAAGAAGCAACGACGAGCAAGACGGCACTCTCGGTCGCGTTGCTTGGTAACGCTGCCGAAGTACATCCCGAACTTGTGGGGCGCGGGTGGATACCGGATATCGTGACCGATCAAACCAGCGCGCACGATCCGCTTCGCGGATACTATCCGGCAGGGTACACGAAAGAAGAGGCGGACACGCTTCGTGAATCGAATTCTGCAGAGTATCTGAAACACTCCCGCGCATCGATCGCCAGACACGTTCGTGCGATGCTCGAGATGCAGAAGCGCGGCGCGATTGCATTTGATTACGGCAACAACATTCGCGGCGAAGCAAAGAACGAGGGAGTTGCGAATGCATTCGACATTCCGGGTTTCGTGCCGGAATACATCCGTCCGCTCTTCTGCGAAGGAAAAGGGCCGTTTCGTTGGGCCGCGCTCAGCGGCGATCCCGAAGACATTTTCACGACCGACCGAGAGCTGTTGAAGCTGTTCCCGAACGATCAAATCTTGCATCGATGGATCCCGCTTGCGCAGAAGCATATCCACTTCCAGGGACTTCCCGCGCGCATCTGCTGGCTCGGGATGGGCGACCGCGCGAAGGCTGGACATCTGTTTAATGAACTGGTCCGCACCGGCAAGGTGAAAGCGCCGATCGTCATCGGTCGCGATCATCTCGATTGCGGCTCCGTCGCAAGCCCGAACCGTGAGACCGAAGCGATGAAAGACGGATCGGACGCCATCGCCGATTGGCCCGTGCTCAACTTCGCGCTCAACGCTGTCGGTGGTGCGACCTGGGTGTCACTGCATCATGGTGGTGGCGTGGGTATCGGCAATTCGATCCATGCCGGTATGGTGATCGTTGCCGATGGGAGCGTCGAAGCCGACGAGCGTCTCGAACGCTGTCTCACCTACGACCCGGCAATGGGGATCCTCCGCCATGTCGACGCCGGCTATGAGAAGGCGAGCGAGATGGCGACGAAGCACGGTGTTCGGGTGCCGATGATGAAGTGATGTCGTTACCGCAGCACATCGAGATCCGAACCAACCTGCACGGGATCGACGAGTCGATGCTGGGTGGATTCTTCGAAGGATGGGCCGACCCTCCCTCGCCAAGTACGCTGTTGGAGATCCTTCGACGGGCGTCATACATTGCAGTAGCAGTGGACCTGCAGGCAAACAGCATCGTCGGCTTTGTTAACTGTATCGGCGACGGGATCCTCTCGGCATATATCCCCTTACTGGAAGTTCGGCCAAACTACAGGGGGATGGGAGTAGGATCGAGTTTGGTCCGCGCATTGCTGGGATCAATGCCAGCCTATTACATGATCGACGTCTGTTGTGACACTGCGCTTGCCGGCTTCTACACAACACTCGGGTTTCGACCGACCACAGGCATGATCCTCCGCCAGTATCAATCCCAATCCGGCTTGCCGTCGGAGAATCGGTAGCAACAGAACCGAAACTGCAGTGCATGTCGGCACAAAACCTGCTTTCGGTAAGGAATCTCGGCCACGGTGAATATTTGACAGTAGATTTGTTCTTTTCCATTCGGAGGAACACGTGAAACAGTCTGCCATCGCCATTATACTTACTGCGATTCTCTCGTCTGCGGTCTACGCCCAACCGTCCGTTCGTGAACCGGGAGTCTCCTCGTATTTCGAATCCATTCGCTCGAATGAGGCCGAGCTTCGCGCCTTCTTCCATCGCATGCCGAAAGGCGGCGATCTGCACCATCACTTCAGCGGTGCGATCTATGCCGAGACGTTCTTCGACACAGCCGCACACAAACACTATTCGCTCGATACGTCGGCGCTCGTGATCTATCCACCAGGGATGCAGCCGAGCGGCGTCCGGTCGGTTGTCTCGTTCGACTCCATGTCCGTCGGCAAACGATCGTATTTCAAAGACCGGTTGATCCGATTGTGGTCGGTCAAAGACTTCACGCCGTGTTCCGGTGCGCCGGACGCGCACTTTTTCGCAACGTTCAACCTCTTCGGTCCCGCCATCTGGGGCAGCGAAGCGCCGATGTTGCAGGAGATCAAGCGGCGAGCGATTGCGGAGCATACATCCTATATCGAGTCGATGCTGATCCGGCCGTCGATGCCGTCGGGGAATGCGCAGTTGAAAACCTTTTTCTCCCGTTGCAACGAGAAGCTATGGCGCATCGAAGCGGCCCGCGATACGGGTGCGGCGCTGGACGTATTGAGTATGATATTCGATTCGCTGCGATACGAATTCGGTGCGGACAAACTTGCGGCAAATCACCATGCGATGCTCGTCGGTGTTCGCGATGCGTCGGCATTGCCGGACGGGCTCGATTCGCTTGTGACGGTTCGATTCTTAAATTATGTCACCCGTGTATCGCCGCCCGCCGATGTTTTCGGGCAGCTGTATCTATCGTTCGCCTCCTGCGATATGGATAGCCTCGTGATGGGTGTGAATATCGTTGCGCCGGAAAACGCGGATGTATCGATGAACGATTACTGGCTTCACATGGTGATGTTCCACTTTATGCGGACGAGATTCCCGAAGGTACACGTGTCGATGCATGCCGGCGAACTCGTCCCCGGCATGGTAAAGCCTGAGGATCTGACATGGCACATTTCCTCGGCTGTCGATCTGGCCGGCGCCGAGCGCATTGGGCATGGCGTCGACATTGCATCCGAGACAAAGAATTACGAGCTACTCGACGAAATGGCTAAGCGTCATGTGACCGTCGAGATCAATCTGACGAGCAACGAATTTATTCTCGGCGTCAAGAACTCCACGCATCCCGTTACACTCTATGCCGATCATCATGTTCCGATCGTGATCAGCACCGACGATCCCGGTGTGCTTCGCAGCGACCATACGATGGAATTTGTCAAACTCGCGATGCGATATCCCCGATTCTCATACGCGGACATCAAGCAGTTCGTCTACAATAGTATCGACTATAGTTTTCTCACCCCTCGCGATAAAGCAACCGAGCGCGGCAGACTCGATCGCGCGTTTCGCGAGTTCGAGAGTACGATCACGCACCTACATTAATTACGATTCCCGTATCCAGCGGGTCATGTGCGGGAATGGCAGACCTCCTTCGGTTGCAGCTTGCTGCCTGCTGAGTGTCATCCCTGCCCATTCGAGCATCGGGACGCCTATGTAGCGGCCGTTGCGAAAATTATCCAGGAGCGATTCACTCGATCCGTGATATCCGTCTGGATGAAAAACAATTGCAGGATCAAGGCCGATATGAAGCGCTGCAGCATACGTCCACGGTAATGTCATGAGTTCACCCGCATGTTCAAGATCGGTGGCGGGGTCGATCGTTCCGTCCATTGCGCGTCGAATGTTGGGTGGTGCAACGGCGATATGGCCTGCCTCGTGCAGGATGTCGCCTGGGTATAGTAACGTCGAGAGGTCCACGATCAGCCCTGCCTGTTGAATGCGAATTCCGGGCAATACAGCATCCTCGCCGACAGCACCGAACTCAACCGGAATCCCGATCGATCGGACAAACGAAACGATCTGCTCGACGATTTGCGGTTGTGCGAGCGTCATTGCACGGTGGAATAGCGCGCGGAGCCAATCGTTGACGACGCAGTCGATTACCAGATGCACTCGTTCGGTCGTACCGCGGTTTTCGGCGCTATGACGAAGCGACGCGTTGATATACCAACACTCGCCTTCGTTCATCGCTAACGACGCGCCGTTACTGACGAACTGTACCTCCGAGTTCGTGACGATCGGTATATGTAAACGCACTTCGTTCTCTTCGAACGAGAGTGCATGGTCGCGATGCTCTTTGATGACGGCTCCTGGCGCAAGGCGCAACAGTCGCACGGATCGAATATCGCAGCGCAGCGACGACAGCATGGCGCGAATACCCGGACAGTGTTCGAGCAATGCGGTGTCACGGTACGAATCGTTTGTTGCCGTGGGGTCGGGGTAGAGTGTGTCGGTTTTCCCGTGCGGCGCTCGTAGTGCGAGGCCGCTCCAGTCGCCGACGTAGTCATTCGTATTGAAATGCGCCTGCCAGCGCTCTGCCCGAATGCGGGCGTAGTCAGCCTGTAGGGCCTGGATTTCTACCGGCAGATCGATGCGGCAACTTGGTATTGTCGTTTGCGCCATAACTCATGGTTGTTGATGATCGAGCAAATCGTACACTGGTAACTATGCGCTCGGACGATCCAATCCGTACATATTCAGTTCGGATTGGAATCTGTGTGTATTTTTGAACCCTTACACTCGTCACAGGTAGGATGTTGGATGATTCCGTCGGACGCGGGGAACGGCAGGCGCGCGCGCTGGTAATGCTCGTGCTCGCCATCGAGGCATTGTGGATATTTTTCCACAAGTACCTCCCGCTCGACGCATCGCTCTGGAGTCTGCAATCCGAAACGATCCGCCAGCACCTCGCCGGGAGCCCGAACGATGGGCTTCGCCTGGTGCTCATTCCCGGCGCCAACATCCTCGTCCCGTTCGTCAGCGGTCTGCTTGGGTTTCTTCTTAACGGGGAGGTGGTCACTCGTTTGCTGCTTGTCGGTATCGGGTTCTTCGGTCGAGGGATGGCAATGGTCTCGCTGTTGCGAGCCTTGAGGGTCCGCGAAGCGTTGGTGTTTTTCCTGGTACCGGTCATCGTCTGGAGCGGCGTATTCTTTGTCGGCTCCGTCCCGTATCTTGTGGGTGAAACGCTGGTCATCGCACTGGTGAGTTTCTTTCTGCATCAAGACCACCCCCGAAGCGGCTCGTACTACGTCCTGATGGTCGGATTTACGCTCGTGGCGTTGTGTCATGCACTGGCGTTTTTTGCGGTGATCTTCATCACGTTCGCGGTTGCAAGCGAACAGCGTCGGTCGGTACACTTGAATCAGGGCTGGCTCTCGAATTTCAACCGCGTCCTCGGGCTTGTCATCCCAGGTTGTGTCGTATTGCTACTGCGCGTATTCGCTCCGGCTCCGATCTTCATGCTCTCGACGAGCGGATTCATCGCCTGGACACCTACCGCCCACATGCTCCTCGCGGTTGCCGCAACGCCGATCGTCCGCGAGGCCGCATTCCCGGGAAGCGATCTGATCGCGATCACCACCTCCGCTGTCGTCGTGTTGCTTGCACTGGCTTCGCTGGTGCGTGCGTTCTTGCTCCCGATGGAGGAAGTGTCGTGGCAATCGCGTTCGACGAAGCGTGCGGGTACGATCCTGCTAATCGTCTCGTTGCTCGGGCTGGTGTTGATGAAGGTCGGCGTGGAATCCGGTGCGTTCATCTGGATGTCGTTGTTCTTTGTCATTGCCGCAAGCTATTCTCGCGGTCCGGCGGTTCGTCGCGGCGCGGTTGACCGGTTGCTGCGGAGCGTCGCATTTATCGCGATGATCGTCGCCGGCGTTGTCAACGCTCTCGGCACGAATCGGGGCTCCGAAGCGGCAGCCGACGTTCGCGACCATGCCACCCAGCTCGTTCGCGGCGAACGAACGACTGCAAGCACCGATCTGCATCTCGATTCGCTCGATATTCGGTTCGTGCTCGATTCTTCCATTGTCGCAGCAGAAGGTATCGGACATTTTCCGATGATTTCCTACTCCGCCACAGCGCCGGCATACCTCTATGAGATCGGCGCCGCCATCGCAAAGCCCGGCCAGTATCAGCCGCGTGGAGGGATGATCGCCCGTGCAGATGGCCGCCAACTCTGGAGCCCGGCCGACCAGCTCGCCCTTGGCGATGCGTCCTCGTACTTCGAACCGCACCTGCGGGTGCTGGCCATGTTGCCCGAAGGCGGCGCATCGAATCCCAGCGTGTTCGGGCCCTTCGCCCATGGCATGCAGGATACCAATAGTATTGCGGTCGCGCACGGGGACGTCAATTTCCGTCTCGTCATCGGCCGCTTGCGCAGCGAACCCAAGCCCGGCCTGGCACAGCTTACCCGGTAACGTCCATCCATTTCGCACCGACAGCCATGACCATTTTCGAAAAGATCATTGCCCGCGAGATCCCCGCGACGATCGTGTATGAGACCGACGATGTCATTGCCTTCCGCGACATCGACCCAAAGGCCCCGGTGCATATCCTGATTGTGCCGAAGCGCAGCATCCCGACGGTCAACGACCTCATGCCGACCGACACCGAGCTCATGGGCACGCTGCTGCTTGCTGCGAAAGAAATTGCCGCAGCCGAAGGCATCGCCGAAAACGGTTACCGCCTCGTGTTCAACTGTAACCGCGACGGTGGCCAGTCGGTCGATCATATCCACTGCCACCTCCTCGGCGGCCGACAACTGCATTGGCCACCGGGCTGAGCATCAGTATATAGTCGCACCAGGGGAGGAAAAACTCACAAGCAAACAGGGTGTAGCTCTGGGCGGTAGTTGCCATAAGGCCTTGCAACGGACGAAAGGTCTCCATCTCAGGCCAAGAATTTTTCACCGTTTCCGATACAAACGGGAAGTCTGGGGTGTCATATTAGTAACACTGTTCTTTGGGCTGCGTAGGCTTGGGGACGTGTCCGGTCGGGGCGAACTTCTTTGGGCCGAAACGGCTTTAAAAAGGTGTTGAAGCCCGTCCGCGGGCTTTTCCGCTCTTTAATTCACGAAAACACATACGCTATCGCGAATTTCTACAGTTAAACGGCAGCGGATGACCCCTCGGCGGTCGCTGAGGTAAGAACGCGTCACCTGTTGTATCAAAATAGAACGACCGACGTTTATTAGGTATTCACCGATGTCTTCACATTGGAGGTACCCGTTTATGCGTAGAAATTCGTATCATATCGTCCTGAGGTATGTTGCAGCGGTGTGTGCCGTTGCACTGGTTGTTTCGTATGCGCGTGGGCAGCAGCTCGCAGCGCGTTCGAGCTATGAGGTCCTTTCCGCAAGTCAGTCCGAGATCGTTCTTCACATTCACCCCGACTTTTCGACGCGGCGCGTAAGCGACGGCGTCACCGGCGAACGCTATCTTGCGATCTCCTACTCCGGGTCGACCGTTGGTACGATCCCGATCGGTTCTCCCGCCGAAGCGTATCTCGATCTCGGTGTGCTCGTGCCGGGGGCCGATGCAACGCCGTCGGTCGAGATCGTCTCGATGCAGACCGAATCGCTCGTCGGGGTTCTTGCTCCGGTACCGGTGCAAACGGTATCGAACGGCACCGCCGAACTTCGCTATGTCCGAACACCCGAAGCCTACGGTTCGCGCGATGTTGTTGCATACGCAACGGCGAATGCGCCGCAGGTGCTTCGCACGGCATGGCGCAGTGCGCTCGTTATCCATCCCGTGCGCTACGAACTTGATAATGCGACGATCACCCTCGTGAAGGATATGGTCGTTCGTATCCGTATTCCCGGCGCATCGCATGTGGTATCGACCGCGACATACTCGCCGCTCGAATCGCAGTATTTCGAGACCATGTGCATCAATGGCGATAACACATCGCTCTACCGTTCGGCGGTTGCACAGCTTGCATCGGGTCTGCCGATGAATGCGATCTCGATGAAGTCGGTACCCACAGCCGCGAACGAACAATGGTTTGCACTTACGACGGCAGACGATGGCATCTACCATATCACGGCAGACGACCTGTCAAAAGCCGGCGCAACGAATATCGATGCTAATACTGTCGCAGTATATGGCTACGGTGCACAAGCGTTGCCGGAAAGTGTCGATAGCCTGACGGGTGAATTGCACGAATGTTCGATCTCGGTGGTCACAAAGCCCGACGGCAGCCTTTCGGAAATCCGTTTCTATGCTCCCGGTCCGGCAAAATGGGCGTACCAGCATAACTCGGGCGGTTCACGTATCTACGGGATGTATCATGTGATGAATCCGTATTCGACCGCCGGACATTTCCTGCTGAAGGTCGGCGGCGCTCCTGCAACAAAACGGGTGCTCAGCGTACCGGATCAGATCGACGCTTCGGTGACGGTTACGACAGCGTCGTCTGTACAGACAGTCGCCTTACATGAAGCCGAGATGCGGTTCGAGCATCCGAACATCAGTCGTGAATTCTTGGGCGAGTCGATCCCGATCGGACGCGACGTATCGATCGGTCTGCCGTCCTTGCCCGGGTATCTGCCGGATTCGACGGTCATTCGTCCGGCGTTCAATTCGCGTACAACTGCCCGGCATAATTTCTCGGTAAAGATCAACGGGACCTCATTCCCCGATGTCGTCGATTACGGTACGATCTCGGATCTGAATGAAGGACCGTACACGACGCGTCGCTGGGATCCCGAATTCTTATTGCCCGCAGGGTTCGGCACGCCGAACACCGTTACACTGCAGGCCACGGCGAACGAAACAGCCGCATCGTTCTGGTTGAATTTCATCGAGGTGTTCTATCGCCATTCGCTGAGCCTTTCGAATGGTCAGATCCCGTTCTATCTGACCGAGGATGCGAGTGCATATCGTTATGATTTTACAGACGCACCCAACGGCAGCGTGTGGGACGTGACAGATCTTACGAACATTCGCGAACTCGCAACAGCCTCAGGCTCGTCGATAACTGCTACGATCGCCGGACCAGCGACCACCATGCGCCGATTCTACGCATTCACGTCGTCCCAACTCAAGAGTGTAACGCTGGCAAGCATCCCTACGCCGACGCTTCGTTCGACCGTCTGTACGCAAGGGGCGGAGGAGATCATTATCGTCCCGAGTTCGATGCTCGAACAGGCGAACAAACTGGCGAAGATCCGGCGTACCGGCGGGCAAGCGACGGGCCCGATCACGGTCTCGGTCGTGACGCTGGAAGATATATACCGCGAGTTCGGCTATGGTGCAAACGATGCCACTGCAATTCGCGACTTCATCCGCGCGGCCGAGCGTCGTTCGGCGGTCAGCGGCGGGACGGTGCCGTTGTACGTTTGTCTCTTCGGCGCGGGGCATGTCGATTATCAGAATCGCATGACCCAGATCCCGGTGAATATTCCGGTGTACGAGACGGCAGACGTCGTTACGGTCGGAGGCTTCCGTGCCAGCGAGCCGGAGTACGATTCCGATGACGGCTTCTTCGGCGATTTCAACCCGAGTCCGAATAGCACCGTCGATATGGCCATTGGCCGCATTGCCGTGCTCAATGCGACGGAAGCCGAAGAATATATTGCGAAAGTTGCAAAGTACGAGACGTCGAGCGACGAGGGCCCGTGGCGCTCACGCATCGCATTCATTTGCGACGATCGCTACCACACCGATCTGAAATCACCCGACGGTCTCGATCACCTCAATGATACACAGAACGAGGTGTATCAGACGCCGGATCGTTTTCTGTTTGAGAAAATATACGGACAGGCATATCCGAATATCTTTACGTCTGCCGGTCGCCGGAAACCGGAAATGGAAGCCGCGATCGTCGATGCGTTCAACAGTGGCGCAGCGATCATCTCGTACGTCGGTCACGGTAATCCGACGGTGTGGGCCGACGAGAGTATTCTATCGGTGCCCTCGACAATCAATAAGTTTACGAACTTCAATCGCCTGGCATATGTCACGACCGCGACGTGCGACTTCAGCCAGTACGACGATTACGCAGCAAAGATCTCGGGCGGCGTGCAAATGCTCAAGAAGCCCGATGGCGGCGCGATCGGGTTGCTTGCGACGTGCCGCTCCGTTGCAGGCGGAGACTCGTTCGCCCCGCAGTTCTATCGTTCGCTGTTCTCGCAACCGTGCGATTCGCGTGTCTCGACGACACCAGTCGGCGTTTCGTACGTGTATGCACGCGCGACGAGCAGCTATACGCCGAATCGTAATAAATACTTCTTGCTCGGCGATCCCGCACAGCGCGTCTTGCTGCCACGTCAATACATGGTGATCGACAGCATTAACGGCCAGTCATACGATAAGAACGCCGCATCGCCCGTGCAGATCAGCGCACTTTCGCTTGTGGCGTTATCCGGTCACGTTTCGAATATTTGCGACGGTTCGGATATCGACGAGACGTTCAACGGTTCGACCGCCGTCACGCTCTACGACGCTCCGTCGTTCGTGAGTTATACGACGACCTTCATCGAGACGCCGCCGATTACCGACACCTGGCAGGTGGATGGACCCATTCTGTATACCGGTGGCGCTACGGTCACGAACGGACGGTTCCATACGTCGTTCGTCGTGTCGAAGGACATCAAGTTCGATACCTCGCATGCGAAAATCTCGATGCTTGCGTACTCCGACGATTTTCGCTCCGCGCTTGGCAATGCGAAGAATATCCGAGTGTTTGGCATCGATACGGCACGCATCGACGCCGATAGTCAGGGCCCTGCACTCAAGGCATTCATCGGGACGCGGGCATTCCACTCCGGCGACGTGGTGCCGGTCAACTCGGTGCTCATTGTCGACGTGAAGGATCTTTCCGGGCTGAACACCTCGACCTCGTCGATCGGTCATTCGTTCGTCGGGTGGGTCGACGATTCGACGTCGGGCATGATCGATCTTGCCGATGGGTACGTTGCATCGTCCGACGATTTTACCAACGGCACCAGCACCGAGCGTGTGTCGTTGCCGCTCGGACATCATCGGATGAATATCCGCGCATTCGATGCCGCCGGAAATCCGGCGTTCACGAGCATCGACTTTGTCGCCAAAGGCGATGCGCCGTATCGATTGTTCAATGTTACGGTCACGCCGCATCCGGTACGCAGTACGGCAACGTTTACGCTCGAGCAGCCGGCAGCGCCCGAAAGCCCGGTCGATGTGACGCTCGATTTGTACTCGGCGATCGCACAACATGTCCGGACGATCGAGGTACCGAGCATCTCTTCGAATGTGATTACGATCCCGTTCGATGGCAACGACCAGAGCGGTTCGCCGCTTGCGGATGGGATGTATCTGTTCCGCATGACGGCAACCCAGCGCCTCTCGGGTGTCACTACGACCTCGGGCGGGACATTTATCATCACGCGGGATCATTAAGAGTTTATAGGAGAATCCAGTTACATGAAACGGTATATCGCATCTATTCTTGTCGTGGCGATCGGCGTTGGCCTCGGAGCTCAACGCAGCGCTGCACAATCGACAGCAACCCAGATCCTTACGACGGCGGTGCCGTTCCAGTTGATCGCTCCCGATGCCCGCGCCAGCGGTATGGGCGATGTCGGGACCGGTATTGCGGATAATTCGAACGCCATCTATTGGAATCCGGCAGGGCTGGCATTCCAATCGGGGAAGGAAGTGTATCTGACGCACTCGCAGTGGCTGCCGCAGTTCAACAGCGATCTGTTCTACGAGTATGCAAACTTCAAGTGGAACGACGAAGAGACGTTCGGCGGGACGATCGCGGCGAACATCACGTTCCTGAACCTCGGTAAGTTTATTTATACGACCGAACAATCGCCCGATCCGCTCGGCGAATTCCATTCGTTCGAATACTCGGTAGCGCTTGGGTATGCGACGAAGCTCTCGAACGAGTGGGGCTTCGGCGGTAATATCCGCTATATCCAGTCCTCGCTGTCGCCGCTGACGGTCGGCCAGGAGAAGCAGAAGGGCGTCGGTCGTTCGGTCAGCTTCGATATCAGCGCGATGTGGCGCCCGGATTCGACGTACATCGAAGAACTGGCGAATCGCCTTGCTGTCGGAGTAAACATCGCCAATATCGGCCCGAAGGTGCGGTATGTCGATGTGGCTCAGGCAGATCCGTTGCCGACGGTGTTGCGTCTCGGTGCGTCGTATAAAGTGCTGAAGGATGAGTATAACGAGATCACGCTTGCGGCGGATGTCGCAAAACTGTTGGTCCACCGCGATTCGACCGGCCTGTCGGACAACCTTCCGAAAGCATTCGTGACCGCATGGGATGCGAATACCGGAAAGTCGTTTATGCTCTCGCTCGGTGCCGAGTATTGGTACGATCAGTTGCTGGCCTTGCGCGCCGGGTACTACACCGAAGGCGCAATGATCGGTGGTCGTCGCTACCTCACCTTCGGGGCCGGACTCCGCTACGATGTCTATCAATTCGATTTTAGCTACATCAATACCTTCGAGCAGAACCACCCGCTTGCCAATACGCTTCGGTTCAGTCTGGGAATCACCTGGTAACCTTCGAACAACGTTGGCTGGCAACACTCTACCTGTGCATCGCTCCAGAAGTATAGCATCGATCGCAAGCAGCATGTTCATGCTGCTTGTGTGTCTTTGGGGTCGGACCGCCGTCGCGCAGTTCGCCGAACGGCCCGCGTCGTCTGCTGTGATCGTCACGAACGATCTGATGCGCAGGGAGCAATTCTGGCAAACGTCCGCCGTGCAGGATCACGACGAGACCTCCATCCCCGGCCTTGACGGGCCCATCGCAAAGAAACCGGCCTCGAAAAAGAGCGGCTTGCTTGCGGCAGGGTTGTCGCTGATCCTGCCGGGATTGGGGGAGTATTATGTCGGCGACCAGATCTGGCGAGGGATGATCTTCACCGCGATCGAAGGCGGCGTATGGTACGGCCGCTACGTGTACAACAAACGAGGCGACGACTCGCTGGTTGCATTTCACGCGTGGGCCGATACGCTCTGGAGCAGCAGCCGATATGCGGCATCGCTCAATGCATTGCTTGCGGAATCCGGACGGCCGTTTCGCATCACCGACCCGAATAATGTCGAGCAGATCAATATGGCCGAGGACTCGCTCAATATTCGCGGCTACCCGGACTTTACGCATAACCTTCCGGCCTTTGGCACGCAGCAGTACTACGAGCTTATTTCCAAATACGATCAGTTCACGCCCGGATGGAAGGATGCGACGACGCATTATCTGACTGATTCGCCCGAGGCGCAGCGTCACGCATACATGCGCGCCGATATGAACCAGCAGTATGATATTGCGCAGTACTTTTTATGGGGCGCAATCGTGAACCGGCTGCTCTCGGCGATCGATGCGGCGCTCTTGGCAAAAGACCATAACTCGGCAATCCATCTCGAAGGCCAGTTGATCGAACGCCGCCTCTCGAGCGGCTTTGTCGCCTACATTCCGACGGCGAAACTTCGCTGGACGTTCTGACGATTATTACTACGATCTATTCCCTCGTAACTATGAATCACGTGATACGAATTCTTGCAGTATGTACGCTTCTAGCCTCGGCGTCGGTTGCGCAGCAGCGCAACGATCCGATGGAGGCAATGAATCACCGTGCATCCAGGCTCATCGATAGCAGTATGCAACGGCTGAACCTGCGTGCCGAACGGTTCAACGAAGAGCTGGGGAAGATCAATAAAGCCCGGCCCCTCGATCCCTCGATGCTTTCGGCGGAGAAGATCAAAGAAAATACCGGCAAGATCAATGATTTTCTTGCCTATCTCGATGTGTACCGTTCGCTCAGCGCGAATATGCGCAAGCAGGTCGATGATTCTGTCGCCGCCATGCGCTCTGAAATGCCTATTCGTGTCCGCAAAGCATACTTGCAGGAATTCCTCGATGCATACGCCAGCGATCAGACGGCATTCGATAAGTACACGATGGCGTTGACGAACGTGTACACCAACGTGAAGCAAGTGTTGGAATTTATATCCACCGCGAAAGTACAGGTCGTGGACGGAAAGCTCTCGTTTACCGACAAGACCGAGTACGAGCAGTACGAGACGCTGATGAACAAAGTGAACGCGGCGAATAGGAAGCTTGTATCGGCAAGTGCAGCGTCGCAGAAGGCAACGCTGGAAGCGAGCGACCAAATGAATAAGGCGTATGGCGCGGCGAATAAGTGATCGGTTGCTGTCGCTGATTGCGGCAGCGCTTCTGACGCTGGCCGTCGTGCCGTCATGCGAAGCACAGGTCAATACCGGGAATGCCCCCGGTATCGATGCGGCGTATTTTGTCACACATGCCGTCGAGGCATTCAATAACAATACCGGCCGCTTTCAGGCGCTGCGGCTCGGGCTTGATGATATGGCTCCGCTCGAGCCTGCAAGCTTGGACACGAATCAGATCTACGAACATCTGCAATCGTTACTGCACTACCAACAATTTCTCGAAGCGTTCCGACAGCAGAACACGACGCTCCTTCACAAGCTCAGTGACAGCGTGGATTATCTCGAAGCCCGCCTCGGCGATTCGGCTCGGTGGCACGCGCTCGATAATTTCTGGCAGGACTTCAAACACCAGGCGTCGATCTTCGTCGAGTATTCGTTGAAGTCGTCCAACTACGTACTTGCAATCCGCTCGGCGCTCGTGTTTTTGCAGAATGCCGGATTCGATGTCAACGACGGGATCGTGCATGTGCATGGCGGATCCGACAGTCAGGAACAGTATGCGGCGCTTGTCAACAAAGCGCGCACTGCAAAGACTGCGATGCAGGAGGCATACCAAACGACGATCGACGACGTCAAAGGCTCGAACGAACTTGTCAAACGAGTTGTAGACCAGCTCGCTCGCTAAGAACACACATGACGACCATCAGGCGCATTTCCTCGAAAGCGGACAAGCTCCGCTTCGTTCGTTTTCTGTGGGATATCTACGGCGACGACCCGAACTGGGTGCCGCCGCTCGAGATGGACCGCATGAAGCTTATCGACGAGGTCAAGAACCCGTTCTACAAGCACTCCGAAGTCGCGTGGTTCCTCGCCGAGCGCGACGGAACGATCGTCGGGCGCATCGCAGCGATCATCAATCGCAACCACAACGAGACGCATCAGGATAAAGCCGGTTTCTTCGGGTTCTTCGAATGCATCAACGATCGCGAAGTTGCGAAGCTGCTCTTCGCCGAAGCCGAAGCATTCTTGAAGTCGAAGGGAATGACGAGCGTGCTTGGCCCGGCAAATCCGTCGGCGAACGATGAGTATGGGCTGCTCGTCGATGGCTTCGGAAAGCCGCCGGTGCTATTGATGACCTATAACCCGAAGTACTACATCGACCTCATCGAAGCGAACGGGTACTCGAAGTCGAAAGATCTCTACGCATGGCTGCTCTCGACCGAGACGGCCCGCAGTGAGAAGCTCGTTCGCGTCACGAGCGCGCTGCAGAAGCGGGCGAACGTCACCATTCGTCCGATGAACCCGAAGCAGTTCATGGCAGACGTAGAGCGTGTTAAGCGCATCTACAACTCTGCGTGGGAAAAGAACTGGGGCTTCGTGCCGATGAGCGACGCGGAGTTCGACTTCCTCGCCGGTGACCTCAAACAGATCTACGACCCCGACCTCGTGCTCTTCGCCGAGCATGAAGGCGAGACGATCGGGTTTGCGCTCTCATTGCCGGATGTCAATCAGGCGTTTGCCGCGGGACCGCGTATCCCGCGCGGGATCATGAATCTTCCGATCGCGCTCTGGAATCTGCTCACGAAGAAGAAGGCCATCGACACCGTTCGCATCCTCGTTCTCGGCGTCACGAAGGAATTCCGTGGCCGCGGCATCGACGGCATGCTCTATCGGGAAACGATCGAACGTGCCGAGAAGAAAGGCTACAAATACGGCGAAGCGTCCTGGATCCTCGACGACAACGACATGATGAACCGCGCCTGCGAGATGATGAACGGCAAGCGGTATAAGACGTATCGGATCTACGGGAAGCAACTGTGAACTATTCGCTTTGGGTGGGGTTAATTCTGATATGAGTGAACGCTCGCTACACATCCCGATCACCTATGATCAGCTCGTCCAGTTGATCAACCGATTGCCGCTCAAAGAGCGCCGAAAGCTCTCGAAGGAGTTGGAGCGTGACTTCATCGAGCGTAGGTTCTCGAATTTACTCGATATATTCAAGACGGACGATCTCTCGGAGGATGAGATCATGAAGGAAGTGGAAGAGGTCCGCGCAGAACTCCATGGCAGCCGCAAGACCCGTTCGCGTCGTCATTGACACGAACGTCTGGATCAGTTTTCTCATCGGGAAACGACTGAAGTCGCTCGCACCGCTCCTTGCGGATAGCTCCGTCGTCCTTGTTGTTTCAGATCAACTCATCGAAGAGCTGCTTCAGGTCACCCGCAGGCCGTCGCTATCGCGGTATTTTCCGAAGGCGGCTGTAGAGGAGTTGGTTCTGTTGTTGAATGAGATCGCCGAATGGTACTCACCGCCAGCTACGCACACGTTCGAACCTGACCCGAAGGACAGCTTCTTGCTCGATCTGTTGGTATCATCGCATGCTGATTACTTCGTGACCGGTGACAAGGCGTTGCTTGATCTCCGGAAAATCGGCGAAGCCAAGGTACTGAACCCTGCGCAGTTCGAGAAAGAACTGCGGAAAATTCGTCGGTGACATTCACGCCACCTCGTGTGTTAAGAGGCGACTTGGATAGCACGGCAACCATCAACGGAGTCATTGCGCGCGACCGTCGCCTCGTCGCTCGCGCCATCACGATCGTCGAGAACGACCTGCCCGAAGCGGCGCCGCTCTTGCATGCGCTCTCGCCGCGGCTCGGCCATGCCTATCGCATCGGTATCACCGGCCCTCCGGGTGCGGGGAAATCCACGCTGACGAACGAACTCACCCGTGCATTCCGCAAGCTCGGCAAAACCGTCGGCATCATCGCGATCGACCCCACCAGCCCGTTCACCGGCGGCGCACTCCTCGGCGACCGCATTCGCATGCAGGATGTCTCGATGGACGAAGGAGTCTTCGTCCGATCGATGGCGACCCGCGGTTCGCTTGGCGGACTCTCGGCCAAAGCGAAGGACGCCGCGGATATCCTCGATGCTGCGGGCTTCGATATCATCCTCTTCGAGACTGTCGGCGTCGGTCAGTCGGAGCTCGACATCGCAAAGGCAGCCGATACGACCATCGTGGTGCTTGTGCCGGAATCGGGCGATGCAGTGCAGGCGATGAAGTCGGGGCTAATGGAGATCGCGGACTTCTTTGTCGTCAACAAGAGCGACCGCGACGGCGCCGAGCAGGCCGTGCGTGCGCTCAAGACCATTCTTACCTTCCGCATCACGCACGCCGAGAACGAGTGGATACCCGAGGTGGTCCAGACGATCGCTGCGTCGGGAAAGGGCATCGACCTCGTGCTTGCCGAGATCGACCGTCACAAAGCGCATCTCGAACTCACGCACACGCTCGAGACCAAACGCCGCGAGCGCGAACGCGAGCGTATCGTCGAACTCGTCGAAGCCTTATTACGAGTGAATTTCTGGACGAAAGAGCGGACGACTGGACTCGAAGAAAAGCTCGATGCCGTAGTCAACAAGCAGCTCTCGAGCTATGAAGCGGCGCGGGAATTAGTAAGCCGGTTCGGGAGTAAGTAACCCTCTGTCATTCCGACCGGAGCGAGGAATCCGCGATGAACGATCATCCTAAACAGCGCAGCGTAACAGATTCCTCGCGTTGCTCGGAATGACATTCCATCACGCTTCCATCCTCAGAGGTCGTAGACTTCCTCTTCATCCTCCGATGCAATCGCCGTCGGCGCTTTGGTTTGCGCGATCACCTTCGGGACCAGGAAAAATCCATCGGCAGCCTTCGGCGCATTCTTCAGCGCTTCTTCAACGGGAAGCGACGGTTTGGACTCGTCCGCACGGAAGACATTCGTCTGGACAGACTCGTTGATGTTCTCGAGCGGCGCGACGTTCGTCACATCGAGCTCGTTCAACTGGTCGATGTAGCCAATGACATTGTTGAGCTCGCCGGTGAGCTGCTCGTACTCGGCATCGGAGAATTCCAGCCGTGCGAGCTTCGCGATGTGTTCGGTGTCTTTGCGGGTGATCATGGTTGTTCTATCGGTCGGTAGACGATAATGCCGGTTTGCTTGGAATTGTTCGCGAGGTAGTCGGCAAGCGGCTCTTTGGAAATGATCACTTTGTGAAAGACGGAGCTCGCGTTCATGAAATGGATCCGTCCGTCGTCTCCCTTAACGGCGATGCCGGTGTGCGAGATGTCGATGCCCGGGATGCTCGTCGTGATGCCGATGAGATCGCCGTCTTGAATGCCCGACTCGATCTTCTCGACATTCTCCTTCTTGATGTAATAGAACCCGCCACGTGCGCTGATCATACGCTCGATCGAATCCATCTTCGCGACCATCGCCGGATCGTCCTTCAACTGCTTGTACAGATTCGGATGCTTCGTCATGAAGTTGATCGGCTTCGTCTCAAGGATCGCATACTTCTTGCCGATCGTGCGAGTCATCTCCTTGAGAAGGCCACGCTGGGTGTTGTTATAGAAGTAGTCGGTGGTGTAGTGCAGGCGGCTGTAGAAACCATTCTCGCGACCATCGCGATAGCGAGTGGTACGAATTTCAGCACTGAGGTTCCCGAGTCGTACGGAGCTCCCGTTCTTAGCCAATCTTCCGAATGCCCATGCGTTCTCAAACAATGTCACACAGTCAAAGCCCTCAAGATTGCAGACAGGCACGATCATATCTTCACCCACCTCCAGAGTCTTGTCCAAGTACGGTTTGCCGAGGAGCTCTTTGCCGGCCGCCACGATCCTCGCACCGATGGGTAGCGTTCCAACCCGCGATGCGTTCAATCGCTGCATGATCGCCTTCAGACTCGAATCGGTTGAAGGCGGGCACACTGGAGCGTAAGAGTAGTCAACGTTGACTACCGCTGCACCAACCTTGCCACTATCGGCTTCTTGCGCCACAGACGGCCTTGCCATCTGTAGCTGAATGATAGCAAAAAGTGCGACGATCCAACCTCGCTTCATCATTCGATATTCTGCACCTGTTCTCTGATCTTCTCCAACTCTTCCTTTGCAACCACGACGCGATGCGCGAGCGGAGCGTCGCCCGACTTCGAGCCCATCGTATTGATCTCGCGGTTCATTTCCTGCAGCAAGAAGTTCAACTTGCGTCCTGCCGCTTCGCTGCCATCGAGCGCTTCGAGAAAGAACTTGATGTGCGAGCGGAAGCGAACGATCTCCTCGGTAATATCGAGCCGTTCGGCCAGAATCGCAATCTCGAGTTCGAGACGTTCGTTCTTGATTACGGCCGGATCATCCACCAGCTCTTTCACGCGCTCTTTCATCCGCTCGAACTCCTGCTTCGATGCATCGGCCGACTTCGCTTCAATCTCGGCGACGATGGTTTCGAGTGTCGCGATGCGGCCACGAAAATCCTTTTCGAGTTCGGCACCTTCCTGCTTGCGCATGGAATTGAGGTTTTCGATCGCCTTCACGATGGCGGCCTGGACAAGCTCCCATTCCTGCGCCGCTCGGGCACCTGAGGCGCCGTCGGTGAGAAAGACGTCGTTGAACGACGTCAGGTCCCGCACGGTGATCTCAGCCGTGACGCCGGTGATCGTGCGAAGGCGATCGAGCAATTCGAAGTAGCCTTTCGCGGCGGTCTCGTTGACCGAGAGCGGAATGTTCGCGCTGTCGTCACCGCCGGAGATCGTAACGTTCAGGCTTACTTTCCCACGGCCGAGCCCTTTGCGGATAAGCTCACGCACTTCGAACTCCCTCTCCGATAGCGTACGCGGCAGACGGATGGACGTTTCGAGAAAGCGCGAGTTGACGCTGCGGATCTCGGCGGTTGCCGTGAGGCCGGAGCCTTCTTTCGAACTGGTCACTTCACCCCGGCCGAAGCCGGTCATGGAAATCAACATCGGAAATTGGAAATTGAGAATTGAGAAGAACTGCAATGTGAGAAAGCGGCTTTGTTGAACCGTCTTCTCAATGCTTCAATCTCAATTCAAGTAACACATCGCCCGATTCCCCGACCCCTTCAGCGCGAACGAGGGTAAGGTTCTCGCGGGCCGCAAGCGAACGCAGGTGCAGATCGCCGAAGGCCGAGCGGGCATCGTCACCTAACACCGTAGGCGCGTAAAAAAGCACAAGTTCGTCGAAGAGGAGTTGGGCGAAGATGGTCGTGGCAAGCGTCGGGCCGGGTTCGATAAGGATACTGGCGATGCCGCGCTTCCCGAGCTCTTGCAAAACAGTGGAGAGATCCAGTTGTTCGCCGTTTGTCACCACTGGGACGAACGTAACGCCCTGGGATGACAGAAGCGCCGCCTTCTCTTTCTTCTCTGTAAGGATGCGCTCGTTGACGACGACGATCGTCGACGCCCGATGCTCGTCGGAGTACGCCTTCGAATGTTCGCTGACACGCAGCGATGCATCGAGGATGATCCGTTTCGGTTGGCGGCCTTTCGCGAGGCGCACCGTGAGCTCCGGGTCGTCCGAGATCACCGTCGCACTTGCGACCATCACGGCATCGTACTCCGCGCGCATGCGGTGGACAACGGCGCGCGAGGCTTCGCTCGTGATGTATTTCGATGCGCCGCTCTTGAGCGCGACCTTGCCGTCGAGGCTCATTGCGATCTTCATCGTCACATACGGCATGCCGGTCGTGACGTACTTGATAAAGAACTTGCCAATTTCGCGGGCCTCGGCTTCGAGTACCCCGACCTCAACCTCGATCCCGGCGTCGCGAAGCTTCTTGATGCCCCGACCTTGCACTTCGTGGTAGGGATCCTCCATCGCAATGACGCACCGTGCGATTTTCTTCGCAATGAGCATATCGGCGCAAGGGCCGGTCTTGCCATGATGCGAGCATGGTTCGAGCGTCACGTAGGCGGTGGCGCCTTCGACCGAGTGGCCGTTCGATTCCGCATTACGTACAGCGTTGACCTCGGCATGCGCTTCGCCATAACGCTCATGCCAACCTTCGCCGATAACGGAGCCGCTCGCGTCGGTGATGACACAACCGACGAGCGGGTTCGGGCTGACGTGCCCTCGTCCGCGCACGGCAAGCGCAAGGGCTCGGCGCATGAGTTCGGTATCTCGTTCGGTAACCGGCATAGAGTGAATCGGTTAACGAATGAATGAGGAAGAAGATTGTAGGTATTGGGGTGTTGGCAGGACTATACCAACTGCTTCGGCAGGAACAACCGCAGCACAAAGGCGAGGGCAAATAAGGCTCCAATCGCGATCAGCTTGTTCCAACCTTCAAATTGGCTCAGGATCACAACCGTAGCGCCCATCATTGCTGCTCGGGCAGCCTCAGAGGTCTTCATGCCTACTCAACAGTTGGTCGTGTTGCATCGGTTCGCGGTTAGTGACGCGCACAGTGACAGCATCTGAAAGTGTTCAACACGCCGTCATTCTGAGCGAAGCGAAGAATCCCTTTCGGTGTGCCACGAACGTTCAGGCAATCCTGAAGGGATTCTTCGCTTCGCTCAGAATGACACTGGGGGATAGGGAGCACTTCGCGTCGTAATACTGTTTCAATGGGCTATCATTCAAGAAAGGATACTTATGGAAGTACTTACCGCCGAGACTGTCGTTACACCGACGTTCAAGACCAGCCCGACGCCGCGCGTTGCGCCGGTACCGTCAAAGATCATTGGGTCCGAGATCCTCAAGATCGCCGCCGATATCCGCGCGATGGTCGCGGGCGGAGCGACGGTATGCAACCTGACGGTCGGCGACTTCAACTCCAAGTATTTCCCGATCCCGCAATTTCTCGAGGACGAGATCGCCAAGGCATTGCACGGTGGCGAGACGAACTACCCACCGTCCGACGGCGTGCTGACGCTCCGCAAGGCGGTGCAGTCGTTCTACAAGCGCCGCTTGGGTCTTGACTATCCGCTCGAGTCGTTCATTATCACCGGCGGCGCCCGTCCGGTGATCTACGGCACGTACAACGCGCTCGTCGCTCCCGGCGATACGGTCGTCTATCCCGTGCCGTCGTGGAACAACAATCACTACTGCGGTCTGCACTCGGCCATCGCAAAGCCGGTGATCACGACACCTGCGGATAGCTTCATGCCGACGCGCGCACTGCTCGAAGGCAAGCTCAAAGGCGCGCGGTTGCTCTCGCTGAACTCGCCGCTCAATCCGGCCGGTACGATGTTCACCCGCGATCAGCTCGAAGGCATTTGCGATCTGATCCTCGAAGAGAACGCCTCGCGCGGCGAAGGCGAGCGTCCGCTGTTCCTGATGTACGATCAGGTCTATTGGATGCTCACGTTCGGCGAGACCGATCACGTGAACCCGGTTTCCTTGCGCCCCGAGATGGCGAACTACACTGTGTTTGTTGACGGCATTTCGAAGGGCTTTGCTTCGACGGGCGTTCGTGTCGGTTGGGCAGTGGCTCCGCCGGATATTGCGGCGACGATGTCGAACATCCTCGGACACGTCGGTGCCTGGGCGCCACGCGCCGAGCAGGTTGCAACTGCCGAGCTGTTGATGCGCGACGATGTGATCGACCAGTATCACGCGACGATGTTCAAAGGCGTGGAGGAGCGTCTGCGTGCACTATATGACGGCTTCTCGGCGATGAATGCGGCAGGCCTGGGTGTGAATGCTATCCCGCCGATGGGCGCCATCTACCTCAGCGTGCAGTTCGAACTCATCGGCAAGACCACGCCGGAGGGCAAGAAGCTTTCGAGCACCGAAGAGATCCGCAAGTACTTGCTCGAGAAGGCAGGCTTCGCGATAGTCCCGTTCTACGCCTTCGATCTGCGTGAAGAGACGGGCTGGTGCCGCCTCTCCGTCGGTGCGACGAATGTCGATGAGATCAACTCCGTCCTACCAAAGGTCCGCGCCGCGATTGAGGCGTTGAGGTAGTGGCAGGTATCAGGTCGTCAGCATGGAAAGGCGGGTCATCCCGCCTTTTGCATAGAGAACCTAAATATGGCGGCATGCTAGTCTGTAGATATTAGTGCCCAACGACGATCTTCTTAGTTCGTAAACTCACGTTTGTTTCGACTTGAATAGTGTATGTACCGGATACCCAATTGGTTGTGTTGATATACTCGGTATTGCTTCCTGAATCAAGAAGCGTGTTTCGTTTCTCAACTACTTTGCCAAGTACATCATAGACCCGAATCGTCGCCTCCGCTGCATCCTTCGATTCGATAATCAGTTTCGCATAGCGATTTGCAAAACATGGTGATACCGCTAACGCAAGCACTTGTGTACTGCCCTGACCCGCTACAACTAAATTGGGGTTCGTTCGATGCGGGATTTTTTCGCAGTCACGCGAAACAAGAAATCCGAGATTGTTGAGGTTGTAGCTCTGATCTGCGTAGTCACAAAGCAAGAAGACCGTTCTGCCGTTCGTATATAGTGAATGCAATGTGTCAATGCCGCCGAGACCATCGTGGCTTTGACAAGTAATGACCGCATCGTACAGTGAATCTAATGCTTTCCCTCCGGCATACATGAATACATACGGCTTGAAATAGCCGACTGATGTGTCGACCATATTAGTAACGACGGCGACATAGGGAATTCCTGAGCCAGTTAGATCTCCTACTGCATACATCTCGCTTCCGTTTGGGTTGCTTCCAAAATCATTAGCTAATAATCCCCATGCTGCAGGATCAAGGAGTTTCGGAGACGGTATTACATAATAAGCTTTTTCCGCAGTAAGTGAATATGTCCCAAAGTTATCACCGCCCTTGAAAATATAGATGTGGTCACCATCTGAGAGAAGCAGGTCAGTTATTCCATCTCCAGTAATGTCCGTTGCGTACATATTCTTGGTGGAGATGCCGTTGTTCGAGGTGTCGCTGATGAGATATGCCGAGGCTTGGGAAAGGTTAGTTGTATTGGGGATAATAGTTATGGCTCTTCCTTTTTGTAATAGAATTGACGGCTTCGAATGAGAAGCGAACTTACCCGCAATAATGTGATCATATCCATGCGGTGGCAGCGCGATTGAATCCGACGGGAATATAAATGGTCTACCGCCGATGTTGGTATTACCTCTGTAGAGTGTAATGTAATAGTTGCTTCCATCTACCCCAGAACCGATGACATCTTCGAATCCGTCCTCGTCATAGTCTATGACAGCTTCACTCCCTGCCGTACTATGAAATAGAAACGACATTGACGGGAGGGAATCGTAGTACGGTTCTTCGTTCTTTCCCTTATACAATCGAAACATCTCTGCATCAACAATGTCAGTTCTTCCGTCCTTGTCAAAATCGCCTATGAGTTTAGGAATCCCATAAAACACGAAATTATTCGCGGTATCAAATACAAGACTTCCACCATATCGCATTGTCGAGTGGTTTTCAAGCGCTGCCCATTCTATCTCGAAATCCTCCCATTCGTCGCTGTTTTGCTGACGTATATTCAGAAAGCCAATCGGATCAAGTTGGAACTTGCCATTAAATGGCAGTCCCCGGGCGATAGTATCCATACGGCCGCTCAAATCAATTGCATTCGGATCGGCTGCTCCTTGAGCAAAAAGCCCGGACGCATATACACAGAGGAAACCGAAGACAAGCAGAAATCGCATGATGTAAATAAACACGTTCGACACTAACATGGCGCAATATTTCTTCATTCAGTGCTGTGTCAATCCTGTGTCCTCCAATATCAGAAAGTGTTGCCCCTAATAATTGGGATAACATATAGCGCATAGTTCCCTCACGTGTCGAATCAACGCAATTGACATTCGAAAAGTGTGAATGAATGTTCGCGATCCGATCCCGACGATGCGCCGTCTGAATCCGGCGATGATCGTTGCCAAAACAAAATTCCCAGTGGGCGCTGTTTCTACGGTGCCCACTGTTGGTTTGAGACCGGTTCTGTCGTTGGGGTCACGATCTTGATGAAGCCGTGATCGCTTGCGGTGTGGCAGCCGTTGCAGGCGCTCAGGAGTTGGTCGTATGCGTGCTTGAAGGTATCAAAGTCTTTTCCGGCGATCGCTGCATCGAGTGGCGGGATCATTCCTTTCTCCACACCCGTCAATACTTCCGTGATATTCACGTTGTTCTTCGTGACGTGCAGCGCTTCGGCGGCTTGCATTGCCTCCGTGAGCTCGTCGAGTTCGTACTTCGCCAATCGCCAATTCTCGTTCTTCGCAGCAAACCAGAGCTTTGCCGCATGTAGCTGATTCGCGACCATAAACTCGCCAAGCCCCGGAGCGGATTGAGTAAGCCGACGCACGCTCTCTTCCAGTGTAAGGCTCGAGTCGCCGACCGGATGTGTGCCCGGCCCGCCAGCATCGGCAATGCTACTGCTTCGCAGCACGTAGCCAATCGCGAGCCCCGCGAACAGTAATAATAGGCCGATCAGCGCGTGGCGAGGCTTCATCGTTAGCGAGTCCGAAACGCATTCATCGGGGCGGCATTAATCTCGCTTGGGATGTAGTGCCCGATGAGCCCGCCAATGAGCACGCCGGCAAGCGGTCCGGCGATCATGAGCGTGATCTCGGTCGGCGACAGGGAGACGTGTTGACTTTCCGGTGGATTCTTCGAAGCGGCGCTGGCGAACGCTCCGAGCGAAGCCAGGAAGCCTGCGAGCCCACCGACCACGGCGCCGAAAGTAGTGGAGTTGCCGATCATGACGAGATCCGTCGCCGCCTCGGCCGGCATTGTTCCGTTCGCCTCCGACACGAACTGCCTGCCCGAAAAGGTCAGCAGAGGCCCGAAATACCGTTTATCAAGTGTCTTGGCGTACAGCGCCTCGTGCCGGCCGCGATACGACGAGATGAACTGCGAGATCGCCGCGGTATCGAGCTTGGGACGAGTGGCGAGGTCGCGAAACTGCGCGCTCACCGGCGCTGCAACAAGCAGCGACAAGCATGCAACGCGCCTGATGAGTGGAGTGGTCATGATTGATGATGATGTATGAGAAAGACTTAGTACTGTGGCGAAGCGCCGACGTTGTAGAGGAAGAACGAGTACTCGTCCACGGTCTCCTCGATGAATTTCGAGAGCGGTTTGCCGCCGCCGTGTCCGGCCTTTGTCTCGATACGAATGAGTTGCGGGTTCGGGCCGGAATATTTCTCTTGGAGCGTCGCTGCGAACTTGAATGAATGTCCCGGCACGACACGGTCGTCGTGATCGGCGGTCGTCACCATTGTTGCAGGGTACGCAATGCCGGCGCGGATATTGTGCAGCGGCGAATAATGATAGAGATATTCGAACATCTCTTTGCTGTCGTCGCTCGTACCGTAATCTGCTGCCCACCCGTATCCGATCGTGAACTTGTGATAGCGAAGCATATCCATCACGCCGACCGACGGCAGTGCGACCTTGCAGATATCCGGTCGCTGCGTCATCACCGCACCCACGAGCAATCCGCCGTTCGAGCCGCCCGCGATGGCGAGTTTCTCATGTGATGTGTAGCCGTTCGCGCAGAGATAGTCCGCTGCAGCGATAAAGTCGTCGAACACGTTCTGCTTGTGCATCTTCGTGCCGGCCTCGTGCCACTTCTCGCCGTATTCGCCGCCGCCGCGCAGATTCGGCATTGCGAAGACCGCTCCGCTTTCGAGCAACACGATGCGCGCCGTGCTGAAACCGGGCGTCAGGCTTACGTTGAAACCGCCGTATGCGTAGAGATAGCACGGATTCTTGCCGTCGAGCTTCAGGCCTTTCTTATGCACGATAAACATCGGGATCTTCGTGCCATCCTTGCTCGGATAGAAGACCTGTTTCGCTTCGTAATCGTCGGGATTGAACTTCACCTGAGACTTGCGGAAGAGCGTCGACGTGTTCGTCTTGAGATCGTAATGATAGATCGTCGCCGGATAGGTGAACGATGAGAAGGTGTAGAACACCTCGGTATCGGACTTCTTGCCGCCAAAGCCGCTGACCGAACCGACGGTCGGCAGCGCGATCTCGTAGAGCTTCGTTCCGTTGAGATCGTACACGAACACATGGTTGCTCGCGTCCTTCATGTATGTCGCGATGAGTTTGCCGCCGACCATCGAGACGTTTTCGAGGACGTTATCCGATTCCGCAATCACCGGCTTCCACGACGTCGAATTGTCGATGCGGGTAACGACGACCATATTCTTCGGGGCATTGCGATTCGTCATGAGGTAAATATCCTCGCCGTTCGATTCCACGATGCCGCAATCGACATCCGGGTCGTTGTTGAGCGTGACGAAACCGAGTTCGGGATGCTGGGTGTCTTTGATCTTGAGGATGTTGCCCTTACGGCCCGGGATACGAATGTAGAGGGTGATGAACCGTTCGTCCTCCGTCGCGCCCATGTAGTTCATGTACTTCGGGTTGGCGGGGTCTTCGTACATCAGCATGTCCTGGCTTTGGTTCTCACCAAGCGTATGGTAGTACACCTTCATGTTCTCGTTCGCGGTGGTGTACGTGCCTTGCTTCGGCGCGTCGAACCGAGAGTAGAAGAATCCGTTGCGATACCACGCGGCGCCGGAGAACTTGACCCATTCGATGTGGTCGCTGAGCTTCTTGCCGGTAGCAAGATCGAGAACGAAGAGCTCCTGCCAATCGGAGCCGGCCTTCTGAACAGAGTAGGCCAGATACTTATCGTCGTTCGATGCATACGTTCCGCCAAGGGCGACGGTACCGTCGGCACTCATGCTGTTCGGATCGAGCAGCACACGCGGCTCGCCGCCGAGGCCTTCCTGAATAAATGTCACGGCCTGATTCTGAAGACCGTCGTTCTTCGTGAAGATGTAGTATTTGCCGATCTTCTGCGGCGCAGAAAATTTTGGGTAATTTAGGATTTCTTCCATCCGTGCTTTCATCTTCGCACGAAACGGAATTTGGTCTAAGTATCCGAAGGTAACCTTGTTCTCGGCTTCGACCCATTCATGCGTCAGGGCGCTATCGGTATTCTCGAGCCAACGATACGGATCGGCGACCTTCGTACCGAAGTATTCATCGACGACATTGTCTTTGGCAGGATGCGGGTACCTCAGTTGAGCGAGAGAATCCGTCGAGGCGAAAGAAAGGCTCATGCAAATGAGAATGAGTGGAATGGAGCGATACATAGTCGCAAGTGGTATTTTTGAGGAAGTAACTACGGATTCCGCTTCCAATGTGTTCCGTCAAAAAGGGTAGCGGCTCAATCGGAACATGTTACGCTGCCGTCATTCTGAGGTCGCCGAACGGCGACCGAAGAATCCCTTGATGAAACCCTCTGAGGCTCCGACGAAGGGATTCTTCGCGTTGCTCAGAATGACACTGCGAATACTACCAAGCTGGAATACAGATCCGTAGCGATTCTCTTCAATCGTATGACAAAGAAAATACTTCTCCTCGGCTCCGGTGAACTCGGCAAAGAATTCGTAATCGCCGCAAAGCGGCTTGGGCAGTACGTCGTTGCGGTCGATTCGTACAACGATGCACCCGCGCAGCAGGTGGCTGACGAGCGCGAGGTGATCGATATGCTCGACGGTGCCGCGCTCGACCGCGTCGTCGCAAAGCACCAGCCCGACATCATCGTCCCCGAGATCGAAGCCATCCGCACCGAACGCTTCTACGACTACGAGAAGCAGGGCGTGCAGGTCGTGCCGAGCGCGCGTGCGGCGAACTTCACGATGAACCGCAAGGCGATTCGCGATCTCGCCGCGAAGGAGCTTGGCCTTCGCACGGCGAAGTACGCCTACGCGAAGACGCGCGAGGAGTTCGATGCGGCCATTGCCGAGATCGGCATTCCGTGTGTGGTCAAGCCGCTGATGTCCTCAAGTGGGAAAGGACAGTCCACCGTCAAGACGGCGGCCGACGTCGATCACGCATGGGAGTATGCAACGACGAAGGGCCGCGGCGACCTGATCGAAGTGATCGTCGAAGAATTCATCAAGTTTGAATCGGAGATCACGCTACTCACCGTCACGCAAAAGAACGGAAAGACGCTCTTTTGTCCGCCGATCGGTCACCGCCAGGAACGCGGCGATTATCAGGAAAGCTGGCAGCCCGCGGCGATTAGCGACGCACAGCTTCGTGAAGCGCAGGATATGGCGGCGAAAGTCACGCAGGCGCTTACGGGCTTTGGCATTTGGGGTGTGGAGTTCTTCTTGGGGAAGGACACGGTCTATTTCTCCGAGCTTTCGCCCCGTCCGCATGACACTGGGATGGTGACGCTCGGCGGGACGCAGAATCTCTCGGAGTTCGAACTGCATTGCCGTGCCGTGCTTGGGTTTCCGATCCCAGAGATCACCCTCGAACGAGCGGGTGCGAGTGCTGTCGTGTTGGCGGATGCAGAGTCGCAGAACCGCCCGGAGTATTCCGGTGTCGAAGATGCGCTCGCAATGTCGAAGGTGGACGTTCGTGTATTCGGAAAACCGACGACACGCAAATACCGCCGCATGGCAGTCGCACTTGCATTCGACACACCCGGTACGAATACGGATGAACTCCGCGCGCGCGCAAGACAAGCGGCGGATTTGGTGAAGGTGATCGTGCGGTAACGGTGCCCGGTACCCCTGCATAGCGACTTCGGTTTTACGGTTTGCCCAGCCGTCATTCTGAGCACAGCGAATGTGTTCAGCATGACGGTACTAATACAGTCAGCACTGAGCCGCTATTGCTTCGGGTGAGCGCGAACTAAGATCCCCCGTTCAGGCTTTTGTATAGCCTGATTCCCTTTATGCGCGTGAAATATACCGTACTTGTTGTGTCATTGCTGTTCGCCACGCTCGCGACAGCGCAAACCCGCCAAACGACTCTCATCCCCGAGCTCGGACGCACGGAGGACGAATCGTACCAACGTGCCCGCGAAGCATGGATGCGCCAGATGCATCGAGCTGAGCCAGGACTGAATATCGATGCCATCGATGCGGCGATGCGCGAAACGAAGTTCGAGCAGTTGTTCGAGCGCCGATCGCAGCTTGGCATGCGTCCGCTCGCAACCACGCTCGATACGTTCGCCGGCGGCAGACTCGTCGGTGCCTGGAGCGAACGCGGCAGCAACAACGTCTGTGGCCGCACGCATACCGCCGATATTGACTTCGACACCGACTCGATCTACGTTGCCTCCTCGATGGGGAATATCTGGAGAGCAAAACGTGGCGACAGCGTCTGGATGATCCTCAACGACGATCACCGCTTCGGTGACATCCGGATGCTCCGCATTCTGCATACGTCAACAGGCAAGCGCATCATCGCTGCTTGCAACGGTCCGGTGACGGTCCGCTACAGCGACGACGGCGGAAAGACGTGGCAGAGCGCGACGGGGCTTGATGGCCCGAAGAGTTGGGGCGGCATCAAGCGCGCTACGGTGAGCGCGAACGAGGATACGATCTGCCTCGTCGGTAACGAGTGGGATTACTCAGCGAACTGGCGCGCCGTTTCATTTCTCTATCGTTCGACCGATCAGGGCGCGACCTTCAAGAAGATCGGGAATTGGCCGGTATCGAGCGACCAGATCGATGTGTGGCAATCGCGCGATACGACCTCGCGTGCGTTCTTCATCAAGCAGGATTCGCTCTTTTATATCGCCAACGATTCTACACTCGCGTTCGTGAACCAGTTTACGAACGACACGATCGGTAAAGCAGGGGGCGTGTTGCTCGACGGCGCAGTGATTGGCGGCAAGCCGATGATCGGTATTTGCGCCATCACGAACAATACGTGCCAGATCTATGCGTCGAACGGCAATTTCAAGACCTGGTCGTATAAAGGATACGTCGATGGCGGCGCGTTCTCGGCGAATAGTTTTCGCGTGTCAACGTCGCTGCCGTTCAAGTGCTATCTCGGGAATGTGAACGTCAACGTGCCGAGCGATACGAGCGCCAAGTTCGACGTGCCGCATCAATGGTGGGAGTACTACGGCGATGTCGCGGGGCAACTCCATGCCGACATCGACGGCATCGACGTGATCCGCGATCCTGTCGGCAATGAGCTCACGCTCTTTTCGACCGACGGTGGTACATTTATCTCCCACGATAGAATGGAGAGCGTTTCGAACCTCACACTTAGCGGCATCCGCACGAGCCAGTATTACAGTACCTACACCTCGGTGCCACCGTATGTCATCAATGCAGGCGCGCAGGATCAGGGCTGGCAGCGCGGCAACGACAGCAAGCTTGGTATTCTGAACATGAACCAGGTCATTAGCGGCGATTACGGACACATCGTCAGCAGCGATTCCGGCACATCCGTCTGGGGTGACTATCCGGGATTCGTCATCCGCTATTTCGATGCGCGTACGTCCGGCGGTCACCGCGACTGGTCGTTCATCGGCTCGAATAAACTCTGGATACCGCCGTTGTGCGCGATACCGGGCAAGAGCACTCACTGTCTTGTCGCATGCGGCGATTCGACATCGGGTTCGAACGCATCGATGCTCTGGCGGCTCGTCGATAATGGGACCGTGCTGCAACCCACCATGCTGCCATACGATTTCTCGATCGGCGGCTCGACGCAAATATCGGCGATTGCCATCTCGCCGCTCGATACGATGCGCTGGTATGTACTCACCAATAACGGGTATTACTTCAACTCGACGAATGCGGGCAAGACCTGGTCGAAATCCGATACCAACTCTTTGCCCGGCGGACACTATTTCTATGGCTCGACGATCATCCCATCGCGGTTCGACAAGAATACATTGTGGGTTGCGGGCAGTGGGTATTCCAATCCTGGGGCATTCGTCTCGAACGATAACGGCAAGACCTGGACGGCGATCGACTCCGCGCTGCCGAAGACCCTCATCTACGGTATGGTCGCTTCGAACGACGAGCGATATCTGTTTGCTGCGACGGAGATCGGTCCGTACTTATATAGCACGGCGGCAAAACGTTGGTATGACCTCGCTGCCATCTACGGACAAACCGCACCGGATATGCTCTTCTGGAGCGTCGAGCGTGTCCCGCATTCGAACACAATTCGTTTTGGCACGTATGGCCGCGGGATATGGGATATTGCCGTCGATAGCGTCGGTGCAGCTTCTTCCGGCGTGATTTCGCAAGCAGAGCATATATCGTCGCTGCAGCTCAATGCGGTCCCGAGCATCACGTCATCCGTGACACAACTACGATTCTCGCTCGGCGATCAAACGACAGGTTCGCTGCGGATCTACGATCTTACCGGACGAGTTGTCCGTCATATTCCGCTGAGTGCCCCGAGTGGCGAAGGTGCCGTCGCGTGGGACGCCACCACCGACGCAGGCGCCGAGGTCCCGAGCGGGTTCTATACCGCGATCGTTTCAACACAACACTCGACCGGCTTCACGAAGATCGAAGTCGTGCGGTAGTAGTATCGGACAATTGAGATTCATCGAAAGACGCACACCCGTGCGTCTTTTTTGTGCGTGCTGTGTGACTTTTTCGGCGCTTCCTGTACCTACCCACTGTATTCGCGCGAATCATGAATCGAACCAACACGGACTCTGAGCATGTGGCAAAACAGGAGCGGTTTACCGCTCTTGTGGAGCCGCTGCACGGACGGTTGCTCCGGTTTACTCGTGCGATGACGCATGACCGTGAATCGGCACGCGATCTGGCAAGCGATGCAATTCTTGCTGCCTGGCGCAACTTCGATGGGATTCGTGACGAGCAGGCACTGCTCGCGTATCTGTTCACGACAGCCTCGCGGCTGGCGGTGCGGGAACGCGAGCGGGGCAGGCGCTTCTCGGGGCTCGATGGCTCCGGCGCCGAGCAGGTCGCAGGCGGTATCGCGCCGGATCAGTCGGCGGAGATCGCGCTCCTGCAGGAGGCGCTCTGGAAACTGCCCGAGCCGATGCGTGAAGCGGTTACGCTCTTTGAGGTCGCCGGCGTTCCAATGGAACAGATTGCAGGAATGCAACACGTAAGCCTCTCGGCAGTAAAGATGCGAATTTCGCGCGGACGTGAACAGCTTAGATCGCTGCTCGGTATCCGCCAAGAAGCCGAAGCGCTTCTGCATAGTGAGAAAGGAGAACGATTATGAGTTACAGTTCAAATTCGCAACTCGATACCCTCTTCGCTGCTCTTCGTGACGATGCGCCCGAGCCGCACGAGAACGAACTCGCCGGTCTCATTTCTCGCGAAGCCGTCCCGGTCTCTCCGGTTGGTTCGACACTATCAACCAACAATCAACCGAAAGGAACACGCATCATGACATCCAGTATTATCGTGCTTATTGCGAGTGGGCTCGTGTATCTTGGGCTCCAACTTGGCTCCGGGATTGCACCGAAATCCATACAGAACGCTACATCGCCGTCAGCGTTGTTCGGTCAGACTGATGCGACAGCATCGACAACGAAACCGACTGTGCTCCCCGAGCGCGGCGACGCGGTCGCGAAACCGGCAGACACCATGCACTTCATCCCGTTCGACCGCGCAGACATCCGGTATGCAACACCGATCGAGGTCTCGGACAAGACACTGGAGGCGCTCGGAATCACCCGCCGATCCGACGGAGCCGTGCTCTTGTTCGACGGCGCAACCTACCGGACTGCGTTCGCGACGGATTCGATCCCGGCAAGTGGCGAGATTCGCGTAGGTGAACCGGTGCCCGCAGTACTTCCTCCGTTTACGCTGTACCCGCAGTTCGTGACCGATATGAAAGGTAACCTCCTGATGATCGCCGAACATAGCAGTGCGAACGGCGGACAGATGTCATCACAAACACTGCCGGCGGGCATTCCCAGCGTGATGCCGAAGTTGAGCTACTATCGAACGATGTCGTCGATGGGCACGGACGGAGTGATCGACAGCTCGACGAATCCGCCGACACTGGTCGAAAAATATCGGGTGACCGTTGGGATCGTCACTCTCGATACCATCGTGCGCTATCCGTATCCTGACGACCGCAACACGCTTCGTCAGATCACGAATGCGATCGTCGCTCGACTGACCGTGAAAGACTCCACGTTGAAAGCCTCGTATGGGGGAGAAGATGGCCTCCGCGCACGGTTCGGGGCTCCGATCCCGGCGACACGTGCCCTTCAGAGCCCGACAGATTGGATGATCGCCGCGAAACTCGATGCTGCTGCGCGCTCCAAACATACAGAACTAGAGCAACTGCAGGCGCAGGAAGACTGTATCCGAGCGCTCATCTCCGACCCGACGCTCAGCGATACGCTGAAGCTCCGGCTCGAACAGATTCGTCGGCCTTTGGAGTATCGTGAGTACCTGCTCCAGCACAAGGCCGATGAAGCTCGCTTCGCGCAGATTAACTCGTTGGTCCCGATCCTGGTACGAAAGGAACATGGCAGGTTGCTGGACTCGAAGTATGACGACGGCCTGATCTTTTGGTATGCACCGCAAACATCGTTGGCGCAGGCGGTGCCTGAACTTGGGTCGGTGCAAACCTCGGACGTCCGGCTGGCGGAACAAGAGTCGATCTCGGGTCTTGTGGCCTATCCGAACCCGGCGTTCATGTATCTGTTTGCCAGCTACTCGCTGACCAAGAACCAGCCGGTAACGATCAGCCTTCGAGATCTTCTCGGCAGAGAGGCATTGCCGGCGGTCGAAGCGGGCGCGACAGGCTCCGTGAACGGCAAGGTCCAGTTCGACGTGTCGTCATTGCCGACGGGAATGTACCTCCTCGTCGTCGAGACCGGGGATGGCCGACAGCGAACACGACGCATCATCATCAAGCACCCCTAACGAATCCGGCCTCAAACCGCCGTTTTGTATCCCCGGCTGCCCGGTTTTTGGGTTGCCGGGGATTCGCTGTTGCTATCGGGCTTCTGGGAATTCATTTATGGGTGCTCGCACGTTATACACCCTCTGGCAGTCCACCCATGCCTTCGGAGCGTGGGCATGGCTTCAGGATCCCCCACGCTACAATATCTTTGATCATAATTCGTTGAAACGAGTACCGGCCCGTGCCGTAGGAAGCCCGTGATGAAACTGACAGTTACTACCATCCTGACCCTTTTTGCTCTGAACGCGTTCGGGCAGCAATTTTCGGGTTCTCGCGAGATTACCCTGGACGACGCTATCAAGTTGGCGCTCGAAAAAAACTATTCGTCGCGGCAGGCGATCCTCCAGCTCGAACAGGCGCAGTACGGACGCTCGAAAGCGGGCGACGCGTTGCTGCCGTCGGCAAACGGCACCGCGAGCTATGGCTATCATAAAGGGCTGACCTCCGTCACCACGACCGATTACTTTGCGACGCCGATCACCACAACGACGGCGGTCCCCGATGCAACCCACACGCTGTCGTATAACGTCGGTGCGTCGTTCAATATTTACAACGGTGGATTCGATGCGGCAAGTATCAGTTCGAGCGAAAGCCAACTCGATGCCGCACGCTATAACCTGAAATGGACGCGCCAGAGCGTGGCCTATAATACGATCGCGGCATATATGAATGCGCTGCGGACGCGTGAATTGCTGCGCAGCGCACAAACGACCTACTCGCAAGATAGCGCGCAACTCGTGCGCGTGCAGGCACAGTTCGAGGCCGGCGCCGTTGCGATCAACTCGGTCTACCAGCAGCAGGCAGTCGTCGGTCAGGACGAGTTGCAGCGCATTCAGTCGCAGAACAACTACGATAATGCCGTGACCGATCTGCTGTTCCTGCTCGATATTCCGCCGAGCAATCATGCCGATTACGATCTGAGCCTCAAGGGTGTCGATACATCGGTGACGGGCATCGCATCGCGCGCCAACCAACTCAAGTCGGACCCGACGATGCTCGCCGATCTATTGAATCATCGCGAGGATCTCGCCGCACAACGCGCGAACATTCAATCGCAGGAAGAAGGAATTTCCGTCACTCGCTCGGCGCTGTTGCCATCGCTCAATGCGAATATCGGGATCGGCGGAAGCGGGACGAACACGAACATTTCGAACATCCCGCTAAGCCATGCGCTCACGGGCGGGCTGACACTCAGCGTGCCGATCTTCGACCGCATGCAGACTCGCATTCAGCTCGACATTCAGCGGACGCAGCTCGACGAGAGCAAAGTGCAGCTCGACCAGGCCGAACAGCAGTTCCGAAGCGACATTGCGAAGGCCGAAAACAATCTTCGTTCGGCCCAACAAGCGCTCGATGCAAGCGATCGTGCACTGGTCGCCGCCGAAGAGAGCTTGCGTTCGGCGACCGAACGTGCCCGCGTCGGCGCAGGCATTCAGGTGGACGTGATCATTGCCGAAGCGCAGGCGCAGACAGCGCGCGTCAACCGAATCAACGCAGTATATAACTACCTGCTCGCTGCCAAGCAGCTCGAATACCTGCTTGGCCGCACGAACTACTAAGACTTTACCCTGCATAGTATCGACAGCATCATCATGGATCAACGCACACCAACTCCGGGTTCGCCGACCACTCAGGCGGTAGTCCAGAAAATGAAGAAACGCAAGAAGCGTAATCGCCTGATCTGGATCGGGCTGGGCGCCTTGCTGCTTGTGATTATCATTCTTGCTGTCGTTCGTGGGAGCAAGGAAAAGGCGATTACGGTCCAGACCGAGCGGGCGACCAAGCGTACGATCACCGAGGTCGTGCAAGCGACCGGCAAGGTTCAGCCGGAAACATCCGTCAAGATTTCGCCGGAAGTATCCGGTGAAATCATCCAACTGCCCGTCAAAGAAGGCCAGCAGGTAAAGAAGGACGAGATGCTCTCGGAAATCAAGCCGACGGCCATCAAAGCGCAATACGATGCCGGCGAAGCACAGCTCGAAGCCTCGAAGTCGCAGGTCGAACAGGCCAAAGCGACGAAGATCAACGCGGAGCTGAACCTCAAGCGCACGAAGAAGCTGCACGAGCAGGGCATCGCATCCGATGCCGATCTCGAACAGGCGCAATCCCAGGCCGATGCGGCTATCGCCTCGTTCAATTCTGCGCAGCATAACGTCGGCTACTACTCGAATTCGCTCACGCAGCTCGGTGAAAGCTTGCGTAAAACGATCGTGCGTTCACCGATGGACGGATACATCACCCAGTTGATCTCGCGTCTCGGCGAAAAAGTCGTCGGTACGGGACAGTTCTCGAGCGGCACGGAAATGATGGATGTCAGCGATCTATCGGTCATGAACGCAATGGTCGATGTCGATGAGAACGATGTGGTCAACGTCGCGCTCGGCGATACGGCTCGCGTGAGCATCGACGCATTCCCCGACCGGACGTTCCTTGGCATCGTGATCGAAATTGCCAACAGCGCAGAACTCAAAGGCGCCGGCACACAGGACCAATCCACGAACTTTCAGGTGAAGATCCGCTTGTCGTCGTTCCAAACGGGCGAGCTTCGTCCCGGTATGAGCTGCACCGCGAAGATCGAAACGCAGACTCGCAGCAATGTGCTGACCGTCCCGATCATGTCCGTCACCCGTCGCGCCAAAGAGACGACGAAAACCGACGACAAGACCGAGCAGGTCGCCGAAGTCGGCAAAGCAAAAAAGCCGGGTACCGATCAAGAAGACCAAAACGCAACGCCGACGATCGTATTCGTCGTCAACGGTACGAAGGTGAAAGCGGTGCAGGTCAAGACGGGTATTTCGGATAACTCGTATGTCGAAATCCTTTCGGGCCTCAGCGGCAACGAAGAAGTGGTTAAGGGAAATTACGCGGCGGTATCGAAGGATCTTGAAGACGGGAAACTGATCAAGATCGATAACACCGAGGGCGCCGGCAGTTCGAAAGACTCTAAGAAATAACGACATGAGCAATCCCATCACCGACTCGGTTATTTATCTCGAAGACATCTACCGGGTCTACGATATGGGCTCGGAACAGGTCTTCGCGCTGCGAGGCGTGACGATCCCGGTCCGGCGCAACGAATACGTCGCCATCATGGGACCGTCCGGTTCGGGAAAGTCGACGCTCATGAATATCATCGGCTGTCTGGACACGCCGTCGTCGGGTAATTATTACTTCAACGGCGCGAACGTCGCGGGGCTCGACGATAATGAGCTTGCCGAGATTCGCAACCGCGAGATCGGCTTCGTTTTCCAGACGTTCAATTTGCTGCCGCGATCGGATGCGCTTCATAATGTCGAGCTGCCGCTCGTGTATGCCGGCATCAAGAAGAGCGAGCGCTTAGAGCGTGCGTACGAAGCGCTGGAGATGGTCGGCCTTGGCGACCGGGTCGGGCATAAGCCGAACGAGATGTCCGGCGGTCAGCGTCAACGTGTCGCCATTGCCCGCGCACTCGTCACGCGACCGTCGATCCTGCTTGCCGACGAACCGACGGGTAACCTCGATTCGAAGACCGGCGAGGATATCATGCGGTTTTTCGGCGAATTGCATGCCAAAGGCAATACGATCATTCTCGTCACGCACGAAGAAGAGATCGCCCGCCATGCACATCGCATCGTTCGTATTCGCGACGGCAAAGTCGAGTCAGATACACCGAGTCAGGAGCATTCTTGAAATTTTTTCAGGACACGAAAGAGAGCCTTGCGATCGCCGGACAAGCCGTTCGAGCGAACCCGCTGCGTTCGGTCCTGACGATGCTCGGCATTATCATCGGGATCTTTACGGTCACTCTGATGGGCGCGTTCCTCAACGGCATGGACTCGCTGTTTCGCCAAACGGCGAGCAGTATGAAGACCGATGTCTATTACGTTGACAAATGGAATTGGGGCGGCGGCGATTGGCGACTGATGCGCAATCGCCCGGAGATTCGCGAGGAGTATCTTAACACGCTCAAGCAACGAATGACGACGGCGAGCGCCTTTAGTCTTTCGGCGAGTAAGTGGGGGCAAGAGGCCCGGTTCAAGAATCGCAGCGTGCAGTTTATCAATGCACAAGGTGTTGACGAAGGCTATCTCTCGACGGAATCCACGGTCATCGAATACGGTCGTTTCTTTACCGCCTCCGAGCTCACGAGTGCACGACCGGTGTGCGTGATCGGCTACGAGATCGCCAATAAGCTGTTCCCGAACCAATCGCCGCTCGGCCAGACAATCCGACTGAGCGGATACCCGTTGCAGGTGATCGGCGTTGCGAAGCGTGTCGGCGGTCTGTTTGCATTTTTTACGGTCGATAATAACGTCGTGATGCCGTTTCGCACGTTGCAGACGGCGTTCGGCGAGAAACACCAGAGCGTCACGATTGGTGTGAAAGCCGCATCGGTCCAGCATAAAGAAGACACGCGCGACGAACTGGAGTTCGTCATGCGTCAGGTTCGGAAGATCAAGCCCGGCGACAACCTTAATTTCGGCATCAATAATCAGGACCAGTTCAATCAGGCGATCGATAACATTTCTCGCCTGCTCGGGTTCGTGGGTTTCACGATCACCGGATTGTCGTTACTTGTCGGCGGCATCGGGATTATGAACATCATGTATGTCTCCGTCAAAGAGCGTACCCGCGAGATCGGCATTCGAAAAGCGATCGGCGCGACACGCCGTTCGCTCATCGCGCAATTCCTCTTTGAGGCTGCGATGCTCTCGCTCTTCGCCGGGATCGTGGCCATCATGCTCGCATTCCCGGTCACACTGCTGACCAACAATCTTTTGCTATCCGATTCGGATTTGCACATCGGCTTCCCGATCTTCTATGCGCTTGTCGGACTGACGCTGTCATTCCTTACGGGTATTGTTTTCGGAATCGCTCCGGCACTCAAGGCGTCTCGTCTCGATCCGGTTGACGCATTACGCTACGAATGAACCTGCTTGGCGAAAATATCAAGATGGCGTTGTCGTCGCTTCGCTCGAACAAGCTTCGCGCGACTCTGACGATGCTGTCGATCGTCGTAGGGATCCTGTCGATCATCGGTTCGATGACGGCGCTCGGCATCCTGACCAACGGCGTCAAGAGCGAGCTCTCGCAGCTCGGGAGCGAGACGTTCACGATCAAGAAGTTTCCCTCCATTCAGACCGGCGGCATGGACTGGCTCAAATACGTCCATCGCAAAAAGATCACCTACGATCAGGTGAAGTTCGTGCGTTCGTTCACGAAGCTGCCGGAAGCGATCAGCGCGGAGAATACGATCGCGCCGCTGACGATTTCGTACGGCAACATCAAGAGCGACCCCCAGTTCAGCCTCACCGGCAGCGACGACAACTTCGCGCTGAACCACAACTTCGAGCTGACCGAGGGGCGCATGCTCACCAAAGAAGACGTCGAGTACGGCCGCGATGTCTGTGTGCTTGCTAAGGATCTCTATGAGCGAGTGTTCACGCATGGCGAACATCCGATCGGCCGCACGGTCAAGCTCAACAATCGGCCCTACGAGGTAATCGGCGTGTTTGCGCAAAAAGGCGGCGGTGGTGGCGCATCGCTCGACAACTTCGCGCTGATCCCGATCACGAACATGCTGAAATATCATGCGGATCGAGATCTGGCTTCGCTGACGATGACCGTTCGTGCGCCGAGCGACGAACTCTTCGAAGCGACGCAGGATGAAGTGATCGGCAGTATGCGCGCGGCACGCGGCGTGAAGCCCGGCGCCGAAAACGATTTCGAGGTCGAGAGCAATACGAGCCTGAGCCTGCAATTCGAGGACTTCTCGAAGTATATCGTCTATGCCGGCGCGGGTATCAGCGCGATTGCGCTGATCGCCGCTTCGATCGGTATCATGAACATCATGCTCGTCTCCGTGACCGAGCGCACCAAAGAGATCGGCATTCGCAAAGCGCTCGGCGCCCGTCGCGCCAGTATCACCGCACAGTTTCTGACCGAATCGGTCGTGCTCTGCCTCATTGGCGGCTTCATCGGGATCATCCTCGGTATCGGCCTCGGGAACATCCTCGCACTGGTCCAGCATACGCCGGTATATATCCCGTATCTGTGGGTCGGGATCGGGCTTGTGGTCTGTTCGCTTGTCGGAGTCATCTTCGGCTTGTACCCAGCCATGAAAGCAGCGCGGATGGATCCCATCGATGCACTGCGGTTTGAATAATCGCACCGTCCTCGGCTCGTAGATTTGTAGCCGATGTCTCAATCTTCACGTTGGCGAACACGCGGTCTGGCGATCCTTGCAGGACTGCTGTTCGCACTCGCATTTCCCCCCTTCGGGCTTGTCGCAGGGTTCGGAGCCTTCGTTGCGCTCGTGCCGATGCTCATCGCGCTCGAGGATACGAAGCGCTTGCGCGATGCGTTTAGCATCGGCTATCTCATGATGTTCGTTGCGTCGCTCATCGCGACGTATTGGGTCGGCGGCTGGCGGGGCGAAGGGTCGGTGGATCCGTTTTTGATGATCGGCGGTGTCGCGCTTGCGCTCGTACACCCGATCTTTCTCGTCGTCCCGGTGCTGGTGTACGATGCGTTTCGTCGTCGGTTCGGCCGTATCGCTGCGCTGGTTGCATTGCCGGTGATCTGGATCGGGTTCGAATATTGGCATTCGACCGGCGACCTCTCCTTCCCATGGCTATCGCTCTATAATACACAGACTTACAATACGGCATTCATTCAATTCATCGAGTTCACCGGCAGCTACGGTCTCTCGCTGGTAATCCTGCTCGTGAACATCCTCGTGTATCTCTTGCTCCGACAGCGCCAGTTCGTCTCGCCGCCTGTCGGCGAAGCGCTGAAAGTATCGGGATTCCGGGGAGGCGTGCGAAAGTGGATCGTTGCGGCGATCGTGATGCTCATCGTTCTGCCGTATTCGTATGGACTGATGGTGCTCGCGGAAGGCTCGTTACCCATCGATAACACAACTCAGCGATCGATCACCGTCACGATCGTACAGCCGAACATCAATCCATGGGACAAATGGTCGACGGGTATCGAGGCCGTGACCGATTCGATGTTTCGCTCCACGCGTACGGCGATCCGGGCGGCCGGCACCGAGAAACCCGATCTCGTGCTCTGGCCCGAGACGGCCATCACATATCCGGTGACACTTAAGTGGACGCAGAACCAACTCTCGAATGTGTACGGATTTGTCAGTTCGATCGGCGCGGCGGTGCTGACCGGTATTCCGGATCGTGAAGAATATATCAACGGTGTCGACGCGATTCCCCGAGACGCGAAGAAGTCGAAGGATCCCATGCTGTTCTATCGCGACTGGAATTCCTCGATGCTGTTTTATATCGGACTCGACGGACGGCCTACCTACGAACGGTACCATAAACAAAAACTCGTCCCGTTCGGCGAGCATGTCCCATTCGTCGATTGGTTTCCGATCCTCGGCGACTGGTTTCAGTGGGGGGTGGGGCTCGGTAGTTGGAATAGCGGCGAGGGCTACGATGTGCTCAGGCTCCCGCTTTCTCGTGCCGGCCGAACGGCGCCGGACACTGCGAAGCTCTGTACGATGATCTGTTATGAGTCGGTGTATCCGTCGTATGTGAGGAAGTTCGTTGCAAACGGAGCGGAAGTGATCGGCATTATTACCAATGACGGGTGGTATGGCAAGAGCTCCGGTCCGTATCAGCATAATCGCTATGCAATCTTGCGCGCGGTTGAAAACCGGCGTTGGGTGATTCGGTCGGCGAATACCGGCATTTCGTCGGTGATCGACGACAAGGGACATATCCTCGAAGATCGGCCGTTGTTTACGAGTACGTCGATCACGCGGCGCATCCTTCTCGACGGTCAGCAAACACTCTATACGCAACTCGGCGATTACATCGCCGTGCCGTGCGAGTGGGCGCTCGCAGCGATGATCGTCCTACTCGTTGGTATGCGATTTGCCTCGCACAAGAACAGACGTGAATCCTGACCTCGCTATCCTGTATTTCTTCAATCACACCTGCTCGGCCGAATGGCTCGATCCGGTGATGATCGCGCTTACCGGCGTGAAGTTCTGGGCGCCGATCTACGTGCTCTCTGCGGTGCTTGTTGTATACTATCGTCGGTGGGAAGGTGTACGTCTTGTCGTGAGCACGATTCTGTTGATCGCCGTCGCGAACACGGTGACGAACGTCGCCGTCAAACCGCTTGTCGCACGACAGCGGCCATGTGCGGAAATCGCTGCAGGGAAACGGGTGGTCGAGGATATTCGGTTGCCGGACGGCCCGCGTTATGGCGATAGTTTTCCGTCCTCACATGCGCTCAATAATTTCGCGGGTGTGGTGTTTTTTATTCTGATCTTCCCACGAAAGAAATGGCTATACTGGTTGTTCGTGCCGGCGACGGTGATCTGCATCACACGCATGTATCTGGGAGTGCATTACCCCTCTGACGTCCTCGGCGGCATGGCGCTCGGTGCGCTGACCGGGTATTTGTGGGCGAAACTTCATCGGGTGCTCGAGCGTAGGCTTTCGGGCCGATGATTGGTGGCCCAATGAACCATCCGTTCGCCGGCTTTCGTTGTAGTACTATCATACAGTTTGATTCACTAACAGGATAGAATATGAAACAACTGCTCATTCTCGTTGTATGCGGCATTCTCGCCGCCGGTTCGACCGACCTGCTTGCAAAAACCAAACCCGGAACATGGAATGGTATTCTCGGTGATAAGGCCTGTGCCGCCAAGATGAAAGGCGACATGACCAAATGTGCCGGACATACCAAGATGTGTGCGACCGAGCCGATGTGCGCAAAGTCGGGCTATGGTCTCACCGTGGACGGTACCTTCTACAAGTTCGACAAGAAGGGCGATGCGATGGCTGCGAAGTGGCTTGCATCGACAAAGAAGGATAAGGATCTCGAAGTCACCGTCACCGGAACGATGAACGGAAAAATGATCAAGGTGACCGATATCAAAGACAAGATGTAATTACTGTATCACCAGTACAGTGAACACGGGCGGCGAGAGTCGCCCGTTTTTTTTTGCCTAAAAGCCGGGGATGATCTGCGTCGTGTACCCGGGGCCTGCAAATCCGTAGATGATCTTCTTCGTGCGGGTATCGATCACATAGATCCCGCTTGGCGGCGCGCCACCGTTGAGGCCGTGGTTGTGAATTCCACCGACAAGTTTTTCACAGCAGACATACGCGACGGCGCCATCGCGCGAGAATGCAATCTGGCGCGGATTCGTATTGATACTATCCACCTTCGCCGTTACGGTCAATGTATGCGTATCGACAACCTGCACGGAATTGGTGGTCCATGCCGTCACCCAGAGCTCGCTGCCATCGGGCGATAGCGTCGAGCGGTACGGGGTGAACGGAATGCTCACACGGCCGGTAACCGAATCCGTCGCAACGTCGATACGAACAACCTCGGATGAATTTCGGCAACTGACATAGAGCGTCTTACCGTCGGCCGACATCGTCATAAAGCCCGGTGAGTACTTTGGGTTATACCCGTCCGGCAGCGGCGAGGGCACATCGTCGGCCACGGGGAAGAGCTTCACGATCTGGTCCGTCTTCGTATCGATCTTGGCAATGTTATCCGACTGGGCTCCGCTTACATACACATACGCTCCGTCGCCACTCGGCGCCATGCCGTACGGACCCGTCATGCCGTTCATCGAGATCGAGCGGGTGAACTGCATCGCAACGGGATCGAACACACCAACGCGCTGCAAACCGGACGGCGGATAGTCTGTGATATACCCCTTTGCGCCGTCGGGGGTGAGCGTAAGATCGTTGATGTAGTAGTTGCTTGCAAGCTCGGCGGTTTGTGCGAGATCCGGCAGCGAGTATTTACGGATACTCCCTTTCGCATTTACGGCTCCGACAATTACCGACTGCTTATCCGGCATCGGGCAGAAACACGAAGGAGCAAGCGCGTCGGCATCGGCATTGATCAGCGTCATTCGTACGATGCGGCGGGCATCGTCGTCGATGATCGTCATGCGGTCTTCCCCTTCACTCAGGGCATAGACTCGGTGCGTACTGTTTGAATATGCAATCTGGCCGGTTGCGCTCGGCGCTCCGTGATTGATCCAATCGAAGATCGTACGTTGATCGGCCTCTGAGAGTGGATTGCGCGAGAGCGGCATGCGCGGCGTGGCCTCGGCTGCAAGATCCGGATTGGTATTGACGTGCTCGAAGCAGTGACTCTTGGCAGCGATGTATGGGATGACGTCGTACTCATACCGGCTGCCGAGCATCATCGTTTGCCATGTGGTCATATCGAGGCTGTCGTTGAGCGCATTGCGACCGCTATGGCATGAGCCTCCAAGACAGTTCTGCGAAATCACCGCAGCAACCGCAGGCGGGTAGTTGCCGCTATATTGCGGTGTGACCGACTCATGCACGCAGCCTGCAAGGCCGAGTGCGAATACTATCGCAACAACGAATTTCACCGATTGACGATCACGGTTGCCGTCGGGAGTACGACGGTATTCTTGAGTGCTGTTGGCGTAAAGAACCCAGCCGAAATCGGGATCACTCCGCCGAGCAGACGAACTCCGAACGGCAGTTTCGGAGCCATACCTGTGGTGCCCGGTTCGAGTGTTACATAGACGGAAGTCGTTCCGTTGCGAAGATCGAGCGCGGCAGTTGTCGTATCGCCCGGTATTCGTCCGCCGGGGAAAGCAAATGCGTCGTTTGTGGGGTCGGAGTCCGGCCCGGATGCCGCGCTGAAGGTGCCGTAGTAATAATTCTTGGTTTGTCCCGATCCGCTATCCACTGCCCAGAGCGCGTACTGCCACGGTTCCTCGAGCGGCGGAAGGTCGGCGATCGACGCTTGCGCATTGGCTGCGCTGGTCGCGTTCATGAGATAGAGGTCAGTCCCGTTGCCTGCGCCATGGCTCGGCGTGAGCGTATAGCCGCCCGCGAACGACGCAAACGTGTACCCGAGTGCGGCATCGTCGTTCACGGTGAGCGATGCAATTCCCTGATGCACAGTACCGGTAAAGTCGCTGACCATCAGTTTTGCCTTGGGCAGTGTGTCGTTGATGACGGTATCGATCTCGACGGAAATATCGGCCTGCTCGGCCAGCGCAAACGGATAGCCGATGCGAGCTGCGGCGCCCGTTGTGTCGAAATCATGAACTTTGCCGTAGGAATCGACCGTAAAGCGAGAGACGAAGCGATATTTCGTCGTGCCGGAATGCTGGGGCGATTGTGTCTTCGCGTGGGCAACACCGCCGGGAAAGCCGAACCACAGCGCGTACGTCTCGCCTGGGCGGCTCGGGGGAAAATTGCGAACACTGAGGCCGATAGCCTGTGTATAGGTGACGGGATCGGTCGTGGTACTCTTGCATCCGGCGATGACGGCAAGTGCTGCCAGCATCAGGAGCGTGCGGTAAGTTCTGAACGTGTGAAGCATGCTGTCTCTATTTAGACACTCCGGGGGCATCAAAGGTAACAACGGCACCAATGAAAAAAGTCAGAACCGTGCGTCGATGCCATTTCCGGCCTCTGACTTCACAGTTCTGACTTTTCGTTTGTGGACCCTAGGAGAGTCGAACTCCTCACCTACTGAATGCAAATCAGTCGCTCTACCAGATGAGCTAAGGGCCCGTTCCACAGAATGTACAATCTACGATGCAAAATGTAACAGTGGTCTGCCGAATCCGCAGAATCGGCCATGTCCCCCAATTGTACATTTTACATTTTGAATTGTACATTCAAAACGTGGGCCTAAGTGGAGTTGAACCACTGACCTTGCGCTTATCAGGCGCACGCTCTAACCAACTGAGCTATAGGCCCGAAATGGAATTCGGAGCGTGGAAAACGGCTGCGGCGGCGTTCCTGTTCCCGCGACCTTCCGTCGGCTATGGCTCAGTCTGAAACGGTTTCGACAGATGTCATTCTGAGCAACGCGAAGAATCCCTCTCCATCTGCACCCCATTGGAGGTGGCAGAGGGGCAACACTATGCCTGTAAGGTAATATTCGAGATCGGTTCGCAAACGGCAATACAAGGGGTAGGGCTTTTCGAACGACACTATGATCGCTTCCGGGAGGGGACCCTTCCCCTAACCCCTTCCCGTCGCGGGAAGGGGATTTTTTTATTACTGTTGCTTACACCGGTTCGATATTCGTATTGAAGATAATGTAGGTGTTTATGGTGCATCATTGCGGGTTGCTCGCAGCGGATGATTGAACGGGGAAGCGTGTTGAGAGCCCACATGACGGACGACACTTTCGAGGAGCAATTTCTGCATGGGCTTCGGCTCATTAACGAGAAGGAGTTTTTTGAAGCACACGATGTGCTCGAGGAGTTGTGGCACGAAGAGCGCGGCGAGCGTCGATTGTTCTTGCAGGGGATGATCCAGGCCGCCGTTGGCTGCTATCATCTTTCCAACGGGAATTCGACCGGGGCGATGAGCCAGTATCAAAAATCTCTCGAGAAGCTCGATCGCTACGAACCGGACTACATGGGCATCGATCTCGCAAACTTTCGCGACGGCCTGCGGCGATGCTTCGAAGGGGCCAAGCTCATGGCAGCGAACAAAGCGGAGTATGAAGTTGACCCGTCCTATTTCCCCGCTGTCGAGCTGTCGGGCGGGACGAAGTTGTAAGTAGCGGTGTCAGATAAATGGTGCAAGCAGACGTCATTCTGAGCACGTTCGCTTCGCTCAGTGTACACTCCGCGAAGACTCCCTTTGGCGGAGCCTCACTGCGTTTCATCAAGGGATTCTTCGCTTCGCTCAGAATGACGTCAGTAGGAAGTGTCCGAACGTAGCCACTGCCAAATTATAATCGCCGGGAAGGATTTGTTCGTAATTTTGTTTTCCGTACAAGTTTTTCAAATCCTACAGGAGAGAATCAAATGGCAATCATGATCACGTCCGAGTGCATCAACTGTGGTGCATGCGAGCCGGAATGTCCGAATACCGCGATCTACGAAGGCGGTTCGAACTGGCAGCTTGCAGGTCAGAGCTATGGCCCGTCGGATCCGACCCCGAGCGGAGCGGTTGGCTTCCACTCGAACGATTATTTCTACATCGTACCGGATAAGTGCACGGAGTGCGTCGGCTTCCACGATGAGCCGCAGTGCGCCGCTGTCTGCCCGGTCGACTGCTGCGTCAACGATCCGAATTGGGTCGAACCGAAGGAGCAGCTCGAAGCGAAGGTGGCATGGCTCGACGAAGTCGATCCAGGTCGCAAGCGCTAAGATGCGTACGAACGTTACAAAAAGCATAGCCCCAAGCGGCTATGCTTTTTGGTTTTAGGCCGCTGTGTCGGCATGCACGAAGATTCATTTCGCATCGCTTCAACCCAGATCGCACCGATGTTCCGCCGGATCGCCTTGACCGTCGCTGCCGTGTTCTGCACGGTGGCCGCTGTTCGTGCCCAACAGGAGGAAAAACTCTGGGCCGTTGGTCTTAGCGGCGGCGCATCGTTCGGGATCAATGAATCGCAGAACCAAGGGCTTGGTCCGCATCTTCGGCTGAATGCGATATGGCTGCATGGGATCAGTTCGTCGCTGTCCCCCGAGATCGGTTTTGGCTTCGTTGCAAACTCCGGAGATAACCCACCGATCGGATTTTCGAATTACCGCAATTCGATGCTCCCCGTCGATCTGCGTCTGCGGTTCTCGCCTTTCGCGTCGTCGAGTTGGTCGCCGTATATCTATGCCGGTATCGGAGCAGTGCACTGGAGCCTGGGGACGGAGCCACCGAATAAAGCTGCCGATGCCAAAGCCAGCGGCGTGGCCGCATTTATCCCGCTCGGCGGCGGGCTCTATCATCGCCTCAGCAAAAGGTTGGGAATGGAGATCTCGGCCGGATGGAATGCATCGTTCACCGACAATCTCAACGACGCGCATGACGGACGAAACGACGCATGGTGGCATGCGGCTTTGACCGTTGTATATCACTTCGTTCGAACCAACGACGATTTCGACGAAGACGGCCTGAAGAACGACGAGGAACGTACCTACGGCACCGATCCGCGCAATCCGGACACCGATGGTGACGGCCTGAGCGACGGTGACGAAGTATATCGCTATCATACGAATCCGTTGAACTTCGATTCGGACGGCGACGGACTCAGGGATGGGGACGAAGTCAACATCTACCATACCAATCCGCTCAAGGTCGATACCGATAGCGATGGCATCAACGATAACGAAGAGGTCAATCGGTACCACACGGATCCGCTAAATCCGGATACCGATGGCGATGGCCTTACAGACGGAGAAGAAACCGGTCGCTACCATACCGATCCTCTAAAGCCGGATACCGACGGCGATGGTCTCAGCGACGGCGAGGAAGTTCTCAAATATCATACCGACCCACTGAAGGCGGACACCGATCGCGATGGTCTCACCGATGGGGAAGAGGTTCTCAAATATCATACCGATCCGCACAAGGCGGATACCGACGGCGGTTCTGTCGGTGACGGCGTCGAGGTACACAGGGGCACCAACCCACTCGACCCGACGGACGACGTGCCGAAGAAATAACGACGTTTCGTTGCGGGCGAAGTTCGGATTTTGTAGGCTTTCATTCTGAGCACGTTCGCTTCGCTCAGAATGACGCCTGTATCAACCGTTCAGGGTGAAGTACCGATGGGATCCCCTGCAACTTCTTCGGACATTGATTGTTAGTGCAGTTGCCGAGATCAACCTGGGCGCCGTGCCACGACGGAGTCCGAGGAACGAGTTGTTTTGCTATTTCCACTCAACGACATTTATTATTTTTATTAAAGTACTATTTATTATGAAAAAGTCTATAGTCATTCTTCTTTTGTTAGTACCGTTCGCAGCCAAGCTACGAGCGCAGACGGAACCGGTATGGGCGATCGGAGTCGGCGGCGGCGCGGCATTCGGCGTGAACGAATCGGAAAATAGGGCCCTCGGACCGATGGGTCGTGTCTATGTGGCATGGCTTCGCGGTTGGGACCAGCAGATTACGCCGGAACTCGGTTTCGGCTTCGAGAGCATCAGCGGCGCAAACCCGCCGTCCGGATTCTCCGATTACAAAACCACACTCATCCCGATCGACTTCCGTGTGCGCCTGAGCCCGCTGAAATCGGCGGATTGGTCACCGTACCTCTTCGCCGGTGTAGGGGCGGTCAGTTGGAACGTCACACAGGAGCCGATCAATAAGGCATCGGACGCAAAATCCAGCGGCGTTGGGTTCTTCGTCCCGATCGGCGCGGGCATCTATCACAAGCTCAGCGACTACTGGGGCATCGAACTCTCGCTCGGCGGAAATGCATCGTTCACCGACAACCTCAACCCCGCCCATGACAACCGCAACGACGGTTGGTGGCATGGGATGGTCGGCATCATGTATCAGTTCTACACCGGCAATGACGATGCCGACGGAGATGGGCTCACCGACGCCCAAGAGCGTCTCCTGGGCACCGACCCGCATAACCCGGATACCGATGGAGACGGCCTCAAAGACGGAGAAGAGGTCAACAAGTACAAGACGAATCCGCTCAACAGCGATACCGATGGTGATGGGTTGAAGGACGGAGAAGAAGTCCGAACCTACAACACCGATCCGCTCAAAGCGGATACCGATGGTGACGGTCTGACCGACGGCGACGAAGTCCTGAAGTATAAGACCGATCCGCTGAAGATGGATACCGACGGCGACGGCCTCAGCGACGGTGACGAAGTCCTGAAGCATCATACCGATCCGCTCAAGAAAGATACCGATGGCGACGGGTTGACCGATGGCGATGAGGTCTTGAAATACAAGACCAATCCGTTGGCAGTCGATACCGACGGCGACCAACTCAGCGACGGCGAGGAAGTGAACCGCTACCATACGAATCCGTTGAATCCGGATACCGATGGCGGAACAGTCTTCGACGGCGTCGAGGTGAAGCGTGGGACGAACCCGCTCGACGCAGCGGACGATGTCGTGAAGGAAGTACCGAAGGACGAGCTCGATCTGAGCAAGGCCGGCGGCACGATCACGCTCGAAGGGATCGAGTTCGACGTGAACAAGGCAACGATCCGCCCGTCATCGGAGGTCGAATTGCAGAAGGCGCTCAAGACCCTCCAAAATCATCCGGAGGTCGAAGTCGAAGTACGCGGCCATACCGATAATTCAGGCAAGCATGACAAGAACGTCAAGCTGTCGGAAGACCGTGCCAAGTCGGTGCGTCAGTGGCTTGTCGATCATGGCATCGCGGCAACGCGCATGACGACGAAGGGCTTCGGACCCGATAGCCCGATCGCGCCGAACGATACGCCGGAAAACAAGCAGAAGAACCGTCGTATCGAATTCGTCCGTACAAAGTAACACAGACGAATGTATTTGGTCGTCTCATTCGATGCCGCCCGGGAGTTCCTCGGGCGGCATCGCTATTTATTGTTGTAAATTAGTGAGAAGATTGTTCACAATACAAAAGGAGATTGCTATGGGGATGATGAAAGAATTCAAAGAATTCGCCAGCAAAGGCAGTGTCGTCGATCTGGCAGTCGGTGTGATCATCGGCGGTGCATTCGGCAAGATCGTCTCGTCGCTTGTCGAAGATGTGATCATGCCGCCGATCGGTATTTTGCTCAGCGGTATCGACTTCTCGAAGCTTGCCGTCACGCTCAAAGCGGCGTCCGGCGATCAGCCTGCGGTCTTGTTAAAATATGGAGCGTTTCTCAATACGGTCATTAATTTCGTGATCGTCGCATTCTGCATCTTTCTGATGATCAAAGCGATGAACACGATGCGCAAGAAACAGGAGGCCGCACCCGCACCGCCTGCTGCTCCGACACCGGAAGTCGCGCTGCTGACCGAGATTCGCGACGCGTTACGTTCGAAGTAACTCGTGTTCTCACATCCAGAATGCTGACACGGCGTGCCGAACGGCACGCCCCCTGAGTCAGTGTCGTATTCATTCCCTTTCTTTTCAAACGATAGTATGAAGCGTAGTCTATATTGCCTCGTGTTGACGGTTGTGCTGACGGCGACTGCAGCAGCCCAAGCTCCGACCGATTCGGTGGTGAAGTCTGCCTGGACGCACTCGCTTGCCGCGACGTTGAACTTGTCGCAGGTGTCGTATACCAATTGGGCACAAGGCGGCGATAATGCGCTTGCCTATGTGCTGCTCATCGCCGGGAAGTCCGTGCAGGACCTGCCAAGCACCAACTGGGCCACTACGTATAATTTTGCGTATGGCGAAGCGCGCCTCAATGATTTTGGCCTTCGCAAAACGGACGATAAAATCGATCTCGCGACGGTGTTTACCTATAAGTTGAATGTGTACGTCAATCCGTATGCAAGCGTCACGTTCTTGTCGCAATTCACGACAGGGTATAAGTATCAGGATTCTACGAAGACGGCAGTGTCCGGCTTGTTTGATCCGGCCTATAGCGTGCAGTCGGTGGGCTTCGGGTATCAACCATCCGAGGTAATTAAAACTCGTCTCGGCTTCGGTGTGCGCGAGACGTTTACCTCGAAGTATAATCAGTATGCCGACGATCCGAACACCACGGATATCGAGAAGACAAAGATCGAAGGCGGCCTCGAGTCGGTGACAGAGTTGGCCTGGCCGATCGACAGCACGGTGTTACTTACCTCCAAACTACAGCTCTTCGCTCCGATCAAGACGCTTGACAAGATCGTCATGCACATGGATAATGCGTTGACGGCGAAGGTGAGCAAATATATCTCGACGAGTCTTATTGTGCAGCTCATCAACGATCCGGTTGTCACGCCGCGCACGCAAGTAAAAGAAGGTTTGGCAATCGGGATCAACTACGTCGTGTTCTAACCAACGATCGTCACCCCGCAAAACGACAATGCCGGCTCTCCCCCAGAGCCGGCATTGCTGTTCTTTCACGGATTCTCTTCCTCGTTGAAGAGACTATTCACATCTTAGAAATTGAATGCGCCGCTGAACGGATTTGCCGCAGCGTCACGCGTACCGAGCGGGGATAGTCCGTATCGCTTTTCGATGAATGCGAGGATCGAGAGCGTTTCGTATTGTGTGTGATCGACGCCTTGCTTCGAGAATGGGGAAATGATGATGCCCGGAACGCGGATGCCCGGCCCCCACTTGTCGATCACCGGCGGTGCGACATGGTCCCAAAAGCCGCCGTGTTCGTCGTAGGTGATCACGACGACGCAATCATTCCAGATTGGGCTCGACTTGATTTTATTGACGAGATTCACGAGATACGTTTCACCCGTCATAAGGTCGGTATAGCCCGGATGTTCATTGTCATTTCCATACGGCTTCAAGAACGAGACGGCGGGCAGCGTGCCGTTGGAGAGTGCCGTCATGAAGTCGGTTTCGTCCTTCAAGTGTGCCGTTCGTGCCGCAGTGCCGTCTTTATAGTTTGCGAAATATGCAAACGGCTGGTGGTGGAATTGAAAGAGGCTGCTATCGGCATGGGTGGCGGTGCCGCCAGTGATGGTGCTCCATTTCCCCGAGTACCATGCCCATGAAATATTCTTCTCGCTCAGACGGTCACCGATCGTCGGCATGGTTTGATTCGGGACCAGTGCCGCCGGGTTTGCCGATGCGGGATGCGGGCTGTTGACGGAGAAGCTCGTATTGACGACGTAGCCATCCGGCGTGATCGCACCGTCTTTGATCAACTTGCCGTTCGCGTCGACCTGGGCTACGCCCGTCGTTGCGCCGGAGAAGATCGGGGCAGCCGCCGAGATCATATACATGTGGTTGAGGTACGAACCGCCAAATGCGCTATGGAAGAAGTTATCGCAGAGCGTATACTGTTGGACGATCGGGTACATCGGCAGCGAGGCTGTATGATAGTATCCCATCGACAGACCTTTTGCATCGCTGACGGCTGCAAACTTATCCATCTTCCCGCCGTCGATCTGCATCTGCTCTTGGTAGTAGCGATGGACGAGATCGGCGGTCTTCACATTTTCCGTTGCATAGGTATCGATGTTGAACGGACCGTTGCCAGGGATCGGCTTCGGGAATAATTTAGTGGATGAATCGGCAGGCGGAGGCGGAAGGTTGGTGTACGGTTGTCCGGTCGCGGTATCGATCTGTGTCTTGGTCGCAGCGGTTGCGTTCGCTATCCCGTTTGCACCCGGGTACTCGCCATAGAGATTATCGAAGCTATGGTTCTCCATGTACACCACAATGATGTGGTTCACTTTATTAATGCCGGATGCGGTTGTCGCGGTGGTTGCATCCTTCGAACAGCTTCCGCAGCCAACAGCGATCGCCGCTGCGGTCAGGGCCGATAGAATGCTTCTCCTGCGAGAAGCCAATGCAAAAGTTCTGATCATGGTCGAAGTAGTCGGTTGAATATGAGACGGCAAAACTACCGGCGACACATTAGCCGGATATTACGCGATGATCAGGACTCTATCAACGGCCCGTTATGGCTGTGTTGCCCGCCCTTGTTGATGTGTGGAACGCTACTGTTTCTTCAGCGGCATCTGTGCCTTCTTGTCGTCATAGACTTTCGGCGGCACCAGATCTTTGTCAAGATCGATCTGATTTCGATCGGTCTTCGGTACGTGTACATTCGCCGACGACGGATGCTTGGAAGCAGGTTCGGTCGATGCCGATGCAGACGTATGTTCGGCAGATGCCGGAGGCACAGTCGGTTGCTGTGTATGAGTGGCAGACGGTTGGGAGACGGTCGGGGCCGATTTCGGCGACTGATCGGTACTTGGCTGGCTGACGAGGAAATACAGGAGCCATGCGATGATCAACACGACGCCTGCCAGGACGAAGTAGATCACGTTATTATCTGCTCGGGTTGGCGGCGTTTCGTTGAGGAGAACCTCCAGGGGCGCTACGGAGACTGCGGGAAGATCGAGTTGTTGCGAGAGCGAGTCGCGGTCGGCGACGAGGGTGCGCTGAATGAACGTTTCGAATTCGATGTCGTCGCGAAGCGCCGGGTCGGCGTCGATCGATGCGTGCGCGACGATCTGTTCGCGCTCGGCAGGCGCGGCATCGACATATCGTGCAATCAATAATTCGCGGTCGCTCATCGGTTCTTCGATATCGTATCGCGTGTAATCGGCACTCCCTCGCGCTCGGCGAGCGAGCGGACAATCTCTCGCAATTTGGCTCTGGCGCGTGACGCCTTTGTCCAGACAGCTTCCGGGCTCTTCGACTGCATGACTGCAATCTCATCGTATCCGTAGCCAAGATATGTATGCATCACGAGCAATTCGCGATCTTCCGGGGTTAGTCGTTCGAGCGCCAGCACGACAATATCTTCCAGATGACTTCGTTCGTTGCTCTCGGCGATCGGATGCAGATCCTCGGGGAGTTTGCCGATCTCGATCGAATCGCGGCGCGCCCGCAACCGGTCGAAGCACAAGTGTCTGGCGATCGTAAACAAATAACCGGCCACATGGCTGACGGTCTGGGGGGTGGCGCGTTGCTCGATCACGCGAGCCCATACGTCTTGCGCAACATCGGTTGCCTCCTCGTGCGCCGACAGCATCCGGTACGCATAGAGCGTCAACCGTTTGTTATAGCGTTCGTAAAGTCTGCGCAAGGCCTCATTATCCCCCGCCAGAGCTTGGCTGAGAAGTAGGGTGTCTGAGGTGTGCGACTCCGATACGTGCACGCTGATCGCTATAGTATAAGACGACGAATTAGGCCAAACCTTACACACAGAAGGAAGAAATAATTCGCAAGTGTGATGTAAGGTTCGTTGGGGATGTTGCGTCTTGAGGGTATAACGGCCCAATTGTCTCGGGCCGAATACACGTCAACGCACTACCCAAATGAACAAACGAACGTGGTTCGATCTGGCCCTTGCGCTTCTCGTTACGACGGGGCTCATCGGTCTGACAAGCTGTAAAGACAGCCTTCCGCCTGCCGCGGATAATACTGCCTCGAAATCGATGATCGCATGGTACAAGCTCGATCAGAATGCCGCCGACTCCAGCGGCAACGGTCACAATGGTACCGCGCAGGGCGGCTCTTACGTCCCGGACCGGTTCGGTGGCGCGCAGAGTGCTCTGAGCCTCGACGGTTCGTCGTTCGTCAGTGTGAACGACGCAACCGATCTCGATTTCGATTCGCTGGCTTCGTTCACTGTCTCCACATGGATCAAAACGACCGATACCTCCTCCAACTATCGCGGGATCATTTCCAAAGGGCCGGTGAATGGTCAGCTCCCGGGCTATGCGATCGGGATGGATAAGAACGGGAAAGTTCTGGCGACGGTCTCGGGCGATCGCAACCCAACGATGCGCAGCACGACATCGGTCAATAATGGCGGCTGGCACATGATCACGCTCATCGTAGAGGCGAATACCCTCAGTGCGCTCTTTATCGATGGGTCGCTTGAAGCGAGCTTTCCGTTGACGACCTTTTATCCGGACCGCAACAATACGGCCTATCTCTTTATCGGCAAGGATCGTACGTCGTCGAATTTCTTTACCGGTGTGGTTGACGATGTTCGTATCTACGGCAAGGCGCTTCTGCCTTCGGATGTCGTGAGCTTGTTCACCGAAGGCGGTTGGATCGGCGATACGACGTCAACGCCCGTCGATACCTCCAGCGGCGGCGGCGGTGGCGGAACCCCCACCTACGGTGCCAACACCCTCGCAAATCCCAGTTTCCGTACATCGTATACCAGTACAGGCTACATCGACAATACCACATTCCCGCCGTGGGATGTGGCCTACGGCAACCCTCGCTTCGGCGCAGGTGTCGGCGCAGATTCAATTCCGGGATACGCGTACCTTTGGGGTACCTCGGATGATGGAAATGCCATCTGGCAGCCGCTTTCGACCCCCATCAAGAAGGGCCACACATATCAGGTGAACTTCAAAATGAAGTCAAATTCGGCGGCTGGGGATTGGCACAATCAAAGATATGTGATCGTCCGATTCCTTGCGTTCAACCAGAACCCCGGCGGCATGCATTGGCAGCTCGTGCCCGGGCAGGTCGCGCAGATCGGGAAGTTCACGCTAAATCAGATGGATATCTGGGATGACCGAACCTCGCTCGATTGGACGGCCGACGCAGATTACGCAAACCTCGAGATCGACGCCTCGACACTCGTTTCCGGAAATGGCAACGAGAGTTGGGTGGCGATCGATGTAGTCAGTTTGCGAGAAAAACAGTAATCTTTTCAATACCCAGTTTCATCATCACCATCCGAACGAACGCCGGTCCTTCCACCTAGGTGGAGGACCGGCGCTTCGTTTTGTGCTAAACCGCTTTCGGTATTTCGCGGTTTAATCGCACTTGCAGCCCTTCGCAGAATTGATATGGAGCCGATGGAAGTATGCACTGCCCGTATGGGGCATGATGCTGCTGTTCGTGTTCCCCAACCGTGGTGCTACACAAACGATAGCGCTCGAGCCTGTGCTTAACTATGAGTACGGCTATCCCTTGGCGATCGAACGAGCGCCGGGCATCATCAATACATTCCCAACGTCCGGTACCGGATCGAGTTACCAGCACACGATAGGGATTGGAGTCGCGCTCACTATGCCCGACCTTTTCTCGGTGCAACTTGGGCTCTCGCCGCAGCTCCAATACAGACTTGGCTTCGGCACGTTCACATCCGAGTCCTTCCCCGGAAACGGATACGATACAAGCGTGACCCTGATCAAGACCTCGAATCATTTTACGGTCATTTCCACGATCCATTCGCTCGATCTCTCGCTCCCGTTCGAGTTTCGATCGGGATCCTTTGGCGCAGCGTTCGGTTCGTGGGCAAGTGTCGAACTTTCGCGTTCGATCGTCGGCACAGTGTATGTCGATTCTCCAATTGTCCCGGCATTTCCGGCGGGCGGCACGTCGCGCGAATTCGCACGCGGAGATAGTATTTCAGTGGGGCATACCCACTACGGACTGGAGGCCGGAGTATTTACCGATATCCCACTCTCGCAATCGCTTCAAATGGAGCCGCGGCTCTATGGACGTGTTGACCTTGCAAGTACGTCGACCATCGGCACGAAAGCGCTCAGCGCCGGCCTGTCGCTATCGCTTGTGCCCGTGATCCAGCCACACCGTGCCGTCCCGCCTCCGGCCGATACTGTCCTGTCGAGACCACACGCGATTGCGACCCGACTCGAGGCGAATGTGCACTTTACCAAAAACGGGGTTCGGCACGAAGCGAACACCCCGATCGAAGTTGCGGGTGTAGAATCGTACTATCGGCAGTATGTGCAGATCCCTTCCTATCTCGTCTTTCCACCAACGGCCGCTACGCTGCCTCCTTTGTACGAGCAGATTCAAGCAACGGAGGCCGCATCGTTTTCTCCTGCTTCGCTCACTCGAGCAGCGCTCGGTGCATTCGCCAAGAACCTGTTGAATATCGTCGGGTATCGTATGAGCACCGATACCGGCATTGTTCTTACACTCGAATGTAGTTCAACTCATGCTGCAGATCCGTTAGCATCGGAGCGCATCAATGCTGTAAAAACATATTTGCGATCGACGTGGGGAGTGCCATCTCGCCGGGTTCGATCGGTCATCGATCCGCATGGACGTTCGAGTGCCAGCGCAGATACGATCCGAATCATCACCACCTCGCTCGTTGCGCCTGTTGCGACGCAGTGGATCGAGCGCAGTTACGTCATACCCCACATGGGAATCGATAAGGCGATTATTGCCGAGCACGGTCTCCGATCCTGGGATATCGAAGTGCGGCAAGCGCAGCACATACTGGCGCATTTCAGCGACCGCGAAAATGCGGACGGGGCCGATATCGCGAATTTCGATTTAGCGCCGGACACCGTTCGTGCGGCGCACTCGACGGAGCCGGAGCCGTTAGTCGCATCCATACGAGCCACCGATCTTGACGCAGAGGTCGCGACCGATGCCGACACGCTGCGACTGCCGAGTTACGCGGAGCAAGACAAGAATATGACGCAGCAGGAAGTGCTTACATTCGTATTCCTTCCACAGAGCGGCCCCGCATCCGACGCGCTGACCGATGCGATGTTCGCGAAACTGCTCTCGCTCATCGGGCCCGATGCGCAGATCTCCGTTCGATATCCTCTGCCCACCTCCGGGGCGACTCCGGCCGATGCACTTGCGATTACCGAGCGACTCGTCGCCGAACTGAAGCGCCGGACCGATCTTCATCCGGACCTGCATCTAAAACCACGATCGAGCGACGATGTCGACGCGCCACCTTACGATCGGTCGGTGCGAATTCGTATTCGCCAGTCGAGGTAAGTTCGTTGCCTCTGACGGGACGAACAACGCACAACGGCTGTTATCATCCCATTCAGCTAATTACCCTTCGCATGCAACTCACGATCGGACCGTACACGATCACTCCGCTCGAAACCGGACGCTTCGCCCTCGATGGCGGCGCGATGTTCGGCGTCGTCCCAAAGAATCTCTGGAGCCGAACCAACCCGCCCGATGAACAGAACCGCATTCCGATGGCGATGCGGTCGCTGCTGGTACAGGGCAATGGCAAGAACATTCTGATCGATACAGGCATGGGCCAGAAGTACGACGAGAAGAACCGGTCGATCTATAAGTACGATAATGAGACCGGCACACTCGAGTCGTCGCTTGCAACGATGGGGCTTACGCCTGCCGACATTACCGACGTGATCCAAACGCATTGCCATTTCGATCACTGTGGCGGCGCGGTGACGCAAACGGCCGACGGCAAACTGGTGCCGACGTTCGCGAATGCGAAGTACTACGTTCAGAAAGAGCATCTGGCCTGGGCGCGCAAGCCGACCGAGAAGGATCGTGCGAGCTTCATGAAAAACGACTACGAGCCGCTTGTCGCCGAAGGCATGCTCACCGAGCTTGACGGGCCTGGCGAAATCTTCCCGGGTATCGAACTGCATATCTTCAACGGCCACACCAAAGCGCAGCAACTGCCGCTCATTACCGACGGCACGACGAAGCTCTTTTTCTGTGCCGATCTTGTCCCGACGAAGGCGCATATCAATTTCCCCTACATCATGGGCTACGATAACTGGCCGTTGACGACACTTGAGGAGAAGAAGAAATACGTGCCGCGTATGCACGAGGAACAATGGCTTCTTCTGCTCGAACACGATCCATCCGATGCCATCGTCCGTGTCGAAGCGACGGAGAAGGGCTTCAAAGCTGTCGCGATTTCGGAGTAACGAGTGTAAAAGAACGAGTGACGCGTGGAGCGGTCTGAACTAACACGGCGTGTGAAGGAGATCGCTCTCGAAGCTGGCTTCACGACCGTTGGCGTTGCATCCGCCGAACCGTTCGACGAAGCAGCGTCACGCTTCGAAGCATGGGTTGATAGCGGCGCGCACGGCCTAATGCAGTACCTCGAACGCGGCCGTGAAGAGCGGCGTGACGTTCGAAACATATTTCCCTCGGCTAAGAGCATTCTCGCACTGTCGCTGAATTACTTCCATCCGAATCCTACGCCCGAAGCGCCGCATCTAAAAGTTAGCCGCTACGCGTGGGGCGACGACTATCACGAGATCATTCGTGATATGCTCGCTGATCTGTTGTCAAAGATTAAGACGCTCGTACCGGAAGCGGAGGGACGCTACTACGTCGATACCGGCCCGGTGATGGACAAAGCCGTTGCCGAACGTGCCGGCATCGGCTGGATCGGCAAGCATACGAACGTGATCACGCGCGAGGTCGGCTCGTGGGTGTTTCTCGCCGAGATCATCTTGTCGCTCGATCTCGAACCGGATACTCCTGCCACCGACCGGTGCGGAACATGCAATCGTTGTATAGATGCATGCCCGACCGATGCGATTACGGGGCCGTATCAGCTCGATGCGACGAAGTGCATTTCGTATCTGACGATCGAGCTCAAAGCGGAACACGAGATCCCGTCCGAGTTCGACGGCAAGCTCGACGGTTGGCTCTTCGGCTGCGACGTGTGCCAGGATGTGTGCCCGTGGAACCGTTTCGCCCGAACGTCACCTTTAAGCGCGTTCGCCCCACGCGAGAAGAATCTGCGGCTCACCGCCGACGATGTTCTCGCGATGGAGCAGGAAGAATATTCGCGGGCGTTCAAGAACTCGCCCGTCAAACGAACAAAGCTCGCCGGCTTGAAACGCAATGTGCGGGCGTTGCTACGTTCCGGAAGCAAGCAGTAATCGATCCGTGCCGATCCGCACGATCCGCGTTCATCCGTGGCCAAACGTATCAAGCCACGGATGAACACAGATGAGACGGATATCCACGGATATTTATCGAATCCATTATGCACAAAGTAATCGTCATCGGCTCCGGCCCGGCAGGTCTTACGGCAGCACTCTACTCCGCTCGCGCGAATCTGAGCCCGATCGTCTTCGAAGGCGATCAGCCCGGCGGACAGCTCACGATCACGACCGAGGTCGAGAACTACCCCGGCTTCGAGCATGGCATTCAAGGCCCGGAGATGATGAACATCTTCCGCAAACAAGCGCAGCGTTTCGGAGCGGAGTGTCACTTCGATACCGTTACGAAGGTTGACTTCTCCGCACGACCGTTCAAAGTCTGGCGCGGCGATAACATGGACGAAGCAGAAACTGTGATCGTTGCGACCGGCGCTCGCGCAAAGCTCCTCGGCATCGAATCGGAGCAGACGTACTTCGGATATGGTGTCAGTGCATGCGCGACATGCGACGGCTTCTTCTTCCGCAATCAAGAAGTGCTTGTCGTCGGCGGTGGCGATACGGCAATGGAGGAAGCCAACTACCTGACAAATTTCTGTACGAAGGTGACGCTCGTGCATCGCCGCAATGAATTCCGCGCGTCACAGATCATGCTCGACCGCGTGAAAGCGAATCCGAAAGTCGAGTTCTTGCTCGATTCCGAGATCGCCGAAGTGCTCGGCACGAGCGACGACCTCGGTCGCAAGACGGTTACGGGTGCGAAGATTCGCAACACGAAAACCGGCGAGATCACCGAGATGAAGACCAACGGCATCTTCGTCGCGATCGGCCACGAACCGAACACCTCGCTCTTCAAAGGTATTCTCGAGATGGACGAGACGGGCTACCTCATCACGAAGGGCAAGTCGAGCTACACGAACATCCCGGGTGTATTCGCCTGTGGCGACTGCCAGGACCACGTCTATCGTCAGGCTATCACCGCCGCTGGCTCCGGCTGCACCGCCGCGATCGACGCCGAGCGCTTCATCGCGCACAACCCGCTGTAGACATGCAGTAGCACGGACTCTCAGTCCGTGTATTCGCTCGGTAGGACGGACTCTTAGTCCGTCCCCCCGACGCGCAGCGCTCGGGCACCCCATTGGTTGAGCGCCCAAACTACCCATCGTAAACCCGTTTTTTATCATCCGAACTCGGCTATTCAACACAATTTGAACCAACAAAAAAAGCCGGCGTTAGCCGGCTTTTGCATGATGATCATTCCTCCGCTTAGCCTGTCATTCTCAGCGAAGCGAAGAATCCCCTCAGGATTGCCTCTCGGATGAAGGATGCAGAATCCTATCCCACAAACATGCAGAGTAATAATAAACTAACCCCTTATTTTAGAAATTTAACATTACTGTTATCTGGTTGTTTGACAAGTACGGCTCTATGGTGACGATTTCGTTAATTTACCATGTATATTTGACTATTAATTGATACCATCCATTCGCCTCGTCATGATACAGTCCGTTCTTGGCTTCCTCGCCCTCCTACTTGTGATGTGGGTAATCAACCCAGGCAAAGCATGTGGTTATGGATACCATGGAATATACTTCGACTCTGTGAGAACTCTGGCAGCTGAGGATTCAGGGAGTTGCCGGATACTACAGCAACGCGGTGAGCAGTACCTCGATGCTTCTAACTTCTCGCTCGCGTACGACACACTACGCTCTTTTATCGAGCACTGCTATTTTGAGAAGTACGCCTTTGGTGAATTCGCACTGATCACGCAATCTTGTGCAGGGATGGACCAGCAAGGTACTAAACGTTGGTCGGCGTTTCGTCAATGGCTGAAGGACGTGCTTCACTTGAATTCCGATACGTCATACTTCTGTTCTGATCTTGAAGAGTATGCCGGTACCTTCTGCTTTCTTGATGAAAATGGCGCTGGTAACGACTACCGAACGACCATCGCAATACTGAGCTACCTTGCTGATTCTTTGCGTTGTCCGTACATAAACAATGCTATTCCCGGGTATTGGAAACATGAGGTGAAGCACTGGAAAGACACCGTGACCGACTCACTAAAGACTCCATTCGACTCGACGCTCCCGTCGCTCGATCAGATCGGGCAGACATTCTTGCGTGGCTTTAACGCGGATGTTGCTGCTGGGCCGGAAGGAAGCAAGAAGGCACTTCGTTCACTTCAAGCCGATCGCAACCCCTTCGGCGGCAATGCGGAGATCACGTACACAACATCGTTGCCCTGTGTCGCGAAGATGGAGGTGTACGATGCCCTCGGCAGACAAGCCTGGACCGAGGGGCAAGGCTATCTCGATGCAGGTGAACACCACCTGAAGATATCCACCACCGGCTGGTCGCCTGGCACCTACTACGCCCGTCTGACGACGATCAAAGGCGAGGTGCTGACGACGAAGCTGGTGTTTGAGAAATTGTGAGTTAATGGAACGAGTAACGAGTGGGGGGCTTCGGGAGGAGTCGCCCCGTTTTTGTTTGGTGGTGGGCGAGAGGGCGGGCGAGGCGTGCCTCGCCCCTACGGGTGGGTGGAGGCGTGGAGATGCTGCGGCTCCGCGGAAGGGATTCTTCGTCTGGCGCCTCAGAATGACTGGTGTGCGAAAGAGGGACGGACTGAGAGTCCGTCCTACTGCTGTATTACGTCCGGAGGACCGAATGAAACGTAGCCCACGATTTCAATCAAGGGCGGGTGGCGGGTCGGATGCGGAATGGGGGGAGGGCCCGGAGCGGGAGTAGAAGCATTGGCCACCGGCCGCGCGCTCGTTGCGATGTACGACCGCACGTTCATGTTCGCACAAAGCCTCATGCCGGCCATAAACGCGTTGCTGTTGGGCACACTGATGTACCGGTCTCGCTTGGTGCCGCGCCTACTTCCCACGATGAGTCTGATCGGCGCGCCGCTGCTCATCGCCGCGCAGATCGCTGCCTTGTTCGGCCTCATAGACCGGATATCCGCCGTGGCTGCCGTCGCCGCGCTGCCGATCGCGCTCTGGGAATTCTCGCTCGGCATGTGGCTGGTTGTCAAAGGATTCGATCCTTCCGCCAAGATCGTTTCGGAAGGCAATGGCTGAGAGGGGTCAGCCAACACCATCTGGGCGACCACTTCACTTCGAACGCATCTGCGATTCGTGCGATGCCACGCGCCGGCTATCACATCACTTCCAATACACTCTCCTCATGCTTATACGTGATCACACGGTGGATGCGGAGCGTGTTTGAATTGACGTGTGCCTGCAGGATCGGGCGAGCGATGAGCCGTTCCATTTGGTCTCTGAGCACTTTCAGCCCGGCAGCGATCGGCTCTCGAGCTTCGGCAAGGAGATCCCGAATTGAATGGACCTGCGCCGAATTCGGATGGTGGTGTGCCGCAGCATCTTCGATGATGCTGCACGATGGCTCGAACACCAGGTAAATGTCGGTGATCCCTTCCTGGAGCAGCAGGTACTCGAGTTGTTCTTGGAACCCCTGCTCTTCGAGATCGAGAATTCCTGCCGGGACCGAGAGGAAATATCCTTCACCCAAATTGCGCTCAAGCAGTCGTTCAAGCTGGCAGAACGGACACGCGAGGAATAACTTGTTCGCAGCGCGGTGACGATCGTCTGATCGGGCCTTTATGTTCTCGTTCATCGTATCGAATCGGCTGGTGCGGATGTGAAGGTCGATTACTGGCCCTGCCCGAGTGAGTACGCACGTTTGCCGTCAAACGTGTACAGGTTTTCGGTCTTGACCACGTCGATCTGTTTCGATTCGGCTTCTGCCAGTAGTTGGATGATGTGTTCTTTCGCCATCGTGTCCTGCTCCGGTGAAGTGAACCGGCAACGCCAGTGGTCGGTACAGAACGTCTCTTTGAACCCGTTGGGATAGACCTTGATCCCGCGGTTTGTGATCATTGACAGCTTCGATCGATCGGTATCCAACTCGTGCAGCGCCTGTGCGAGCGCATTCGGATCATTGCCCGACCAGTGCACGAAGAGATCGACACCGACAAGCTCCTTCTGCATCGCGGGTTTGCGGACATACTGCGGCAGACGAAGCACCGCCGACCTGTTGAGGTGGATCGCCTGTAATTGACGAGGAACCTCGCCGAGGCGTTCGATCACTGCGTTAGCAAACTCGATCGTACTGACCCGCTTTGTGCTGATGCCGGCCTGAAATACATCGAAGGTGTGTATCCCATCTTCGATCGTTCGCAGCCAGGCGTTATGAATGCGCTCGGCGACATCCGTTTGTCCAATGTGTCCGAGCATTTGGACGGCTCCCTGCAAGAGGCCGGAGGGATTCGCGATATTCTGTCCGGCAATGGTCGGCGCGGATCCATGGATCGCCTCGAACATTGCGCACTCCTCACCGATGTTCGAGGAACCGGCGAGACCCACCGAGCCGGTCAACTGCGCTGCCACATCGCTGAGGATGTCGCCGTAGAGATTCGGGGTCACGATCACGTCGAAGAGCTCGGGCGTGTCCGCCAGACGGGCTGCGCCGATGTCAATGATCCAGTGCTCATGCTCGAGTTCAGGATACTCTTCGGCGATCTCGAGAAACACTTGATGGAACAGGCCGTCGGTTTGCTTCATGATGTTGTCCTTCGTGAAGCAACTGACCTTCTTGCGGCCGTAGATCTTTGCATACTCGAATGCGTATCGGATGATCTTTTCGCATCCCGGCCGGCTGATCAGTTTGAGGCATTGCACCACTTCGTCGGTTTGTTGATGCTCGATACCGGCATAGAGATCTTCTTCATTCTCCCGGATGATGATGACATCCATCTTCGGGTGCTTTGTCTCGATGAACGGGTGCAGGCTAAAGCATGGGCGAATGTTCGCATAGAGCCCGAGTGCCTTTCGTGTTGTGACATTGAGGCTCTTGTATCCGCCGCCCTGCGGTGTCGTGATCGGTGCTTTCAGGAAGATCTTGTTCCTGCGGATGACATCCCATGCGTCGGCAGAGATACCCGCCGTGTTGCCGGCCCTATAGACCGATTCGCCGATCTCAATCTCGTCGATCTGCAGTTGTGCCCCTGCTGCCGTCAGCACTGACAGGGTGGCGTTCATGATCTCCGGCCCGATGCCGTCTCCGCGTGCGATTGTAATATTGGTCATGTGTTCTGTAAAATTACTTTGACACCAGACGCTTTTCGGCTCCTGGAAGTTCATAAAGGGAAGGTTAATAGAGTGATATATGTTATAAGGATTGCTTATGAACTACACTCTGCACCAACTGCGCATCTACCTCAAAGTCACGCAAACATTGAGTGTGACGAAGGCAGCAAACGAACTGCATCTGACTCAGCCCGCGGTGTCGATGCAATTGAAGAAGTTTCAGGAACAGTTTACGATTCCGCTGCTAGAGATGGTCAACAAGAAGATATTCGTCACGGAATTCGGGAAGGAGATCGCCCGAGCCGCTGAGGTCATCCTTGCCGAGGTACACGGTATTCAGTATAAGCTGCATCAGCATCGCGGGCTCTTGACCGGCAGGCTTCGGATTTCGGTTGTCTCTACGGGGAAGTACATCGCCCCGTATTTCCTCTCCGGGTTCATGAAACAGCATGAAGGGGTCGAACTGATGCTCGACGTGACGAACAAGGCGAGGGTCATCGAAAGCCTGGAAAAGAACGAGGTTGACTTCGCGCTCGTCAGTGTGATCCCCGAACATCTCAAGATCGAAAAGGTGGAGCTCATGCAGAACAAGTTGTTCCTGGTCGGAAACAGGGAGCAGCTCTTTCCAAAAAAGGAGTACGCCACAAAACTGCTTCAGACGATTCCGATCATCTACCGCGAGGAAGGATCCGGGACACGATACGTCATGGAGCGATTCTTCCGCAGAAACCGATTGGCAGTCACCAAGAAGATGGAGTTGACAAGCAATGAGGCAGTCAAGCAGGCAGTCATTGCCGGGCTCGGGTACTCCGTGATGCCGCTGATCGGACTCAAGAACGAGTTGAACGAGGGGCAGTTACAGATCGTCCCGGTGAAGGGTTTGCCCATGCGTTCGACGTGGAATCTGATCTGGCTCAAGGAGAAGCAGGCGCTGCCGGTGGCTGCGGCATACCTGGCGTATCTGAAAAAGGAAAAAGCGAACATCATTCGCGATCAGTTCGAATGGTGTGAGCAGTACTGAGCGTTCCATGACTTGCGGCCGATTGCCGCTATCTGAGGAATGCGGTCACCAAAATTTGCACCACGCCATAAATTGTAGTATATTTGTAATCCAGCGTGAATATGACCAGTTCGTAGCGCGCTGTATAAGTCACTGTTTCTCATACAGTTATCTCACTAAAGCAGCTTCTATTCTGACTGTTTGATACTGTTTTCTTTCTACAACCGAGCCGAGAAAGTCACAAACTTCTGACCCAGCGTATACTGAGTCGGGGGTGACTCTTAGATGTGGCGCAGGCCGCATCGGCACGGAGCTAAGAGAAGATGATTCAAACAAGGACAGAACCTACCAACGGAAGCGGCACCCACACTTCGGCGCCGAACACGACACGCAAACGCGTGCTCTTCCTGACGTACCGTTTTCCGTATCCGCTCGTCGGCGGCGACCGTGTCAAGAGCTATCATCTTCTTCGCCATCTCTCGACGATCGCCGACGTTGATCTCATCTCGCTCGATGAATGGGACACCGGTCACGGCGAGGCGCTCGAGCATCTGCGTTCGTTCTGCCACTCGGTGAAGGTCGTCCCGTTTCGCAAACGCGCTGCCGCGCTTCGCATCGTTCGTTCGCTTGCGAGCTCGACACCGATCGAAGCGGCGTACTACAACGACCCGCTCATGCAGCGAGCCGTTGACGAAGCGCTCATCTGCAACCACTACGATCTTGCCATCGGCTTCTTCATTCGCACGGCTTGCTATTTGAAGTATGCAACGGGCGTGACGAAAATGCTCATCGCCGAGGATTCACGTCTGCTCGCCGACGAACGCGCGACGAAGCATTTCTCTGCAAGCCCAGAGTATGTCGTGCGCCGCATCGATGCGCTTCGCTTGCGTCGTTACGAGCCTGCGCTGATGAAGCAGTTCGCCGTTACGACGTTCGTCGCTACGCCCGATGAAGAACGGGTGAAGGGTGTGGATCCGGCTGTTCGCACCGCCATCCTCACCAACGGCGTCGATCTCGAACGTTACGCATTCAACGACGGCGAGCGCGAGAATGCGATCTTGTTCGCCGGGCATCTCGGTATCTATCACAATCGCCGTATGGTCGAGCGTGTGCTCACGAGTATCTACCCGGCGATTCGTGCAGAGCGGCCGGACGTGAAGCTCTGGATCGCAGGCAAAGATCCGACCGACGACCTCGTGAAGCTCATCGCAGCGACTGACGGCGCGGAGCTCTTCCGCGACCCGGCCGATCTTGCACCGTTCTATGCGAAAGCGAAGGTGTTCGTGCATCCGCAGGATGTCGGCGCGGGCATTCAGAATAAATTGCTCGAAGCGATGGCCTCGGGTTGCCCCGTAGTCACGACGCCGATCGGCGCTTCGGGCATTGACGGCATCATCAACGGCATGCACGTCATGGTGAGCGAAACGGACGAAGAGTTTGTTCATAATGGGCTACGGTTGCTGGGCGATGCCAAGGAGTCTGCTTGGCTCGCGCGAAACAGCCGCACTCTCATCGAACGCAGATATAGCTGGGATCAAGTGTTTTCATCATTCGATGACATTATCGAAGGAATTGCGCCTAATTTCTTTACTGTAGGCGTCCCGAAGAGGGAAGCATTATCGTAATGGTACAGACAGGCAATCCGACCAGAGACCTTCGACGCGTGCGATCTGCACGGCTGTTGGCGCTTGCGATCGACCTCGCACTGCTCAACGTGTCGTTCCAACTCGCCTTCTTCGTTCGTTTTTCAATGTTCTTGTTCCAGGCGCCCTTCCTGCTCGAAGGCGCGCCGAGCGGCATTTACGGTCCACTCGAACTCTATATCACGGGCGCATGGCTCGTGATCTCGATCGCGGCGCGGCTCTATAGCCGCAACATGCACGCACCGGTCGGCCGCTTCGCCGATCTCTTCAAAGCGCTTGGGTTGCTCGCCACCGCCGTCTTGTTGCTCATCGTTGCGCAAGGTGGATACAACTTCTACTCGCGCGGCTTCCTGTTGTGGTTCTTTGTCTTCTCGACAACGGGCCTCGTGCTCTTTCGTTTGATCGTCAATTCGACGTCGAACTTCCTGCGCTCGGCCGATTTCAATGCGCGCGATATTCTCATCATCGGCGCAGGCCGCACGGGCGAGAAGTTCTATCATACCGTTTCGACGAATCCGAACTACGGCTACCGCGTCATCGGCTTCCTCGACGATAACGGTATCCAGAGTAAGGTTAGGCCGATGATCCTCGGCAAGCTCGGCGACCTCGAACGCATCACCGCAGCACAGGCCGTCGACGAGGTCGTGATCGCATTACCAAAAGCGAACGAAGAGACGATCGCACAGCTCGTCACGCAGTGCGAAGACAAGTGTATCCGAGTGAACGTGATTCCGAACGACTACGCAGCGTTCGAGGGCAAGCGCGTGATCGAAGAAGTCGGCGAGTTCTCTCTCGTACGCATGCGCGAAGCGCCGCTCGATCAGCCGATGAACAAGGTCATGAAGCGGCTCTTCGATATCGTCTTCAGTATCGTGCTGCTGATTGTAGTCTTTCCGCTGGTGTTCATTGTCAGCGGTCTGCTCATCAAGTTGTCGTCGAAAGGCCCGATCTTCTTCAAGCAACTTCGTACAGGCGAGGACGGCGCGCCGTTCGTCTGCTACAAATTCCGTACAATGCGCGATCTCGGCCGCGAAGTTGCCGATTCGGTACAAGCCGTGCCCGACGATCCGCGTCTGACCTGGATCGGCTCGATCCTTCGTCGCTCGAACCTCGACGAAATCCCGCAGTTCTGGAATGTGCTCAAAGGCGACATGTCGGTCGTCGGTCCGCGTCCGCATATGCTCAAGCATACCGAAGACTATCGTAAGATCATCGGTAATTATATGGTGCGTCACTTCGTCAAGCCGGGCGTGACAGGTTGGGCACAAGTGAACGGACTTCGCGGTGCGACCGAATCACCGGACAAGATGGAGCGCCGCGTGAAGCACGATGTGTATTATATCGAGAACTGGTCGTTCGGCTTCGATCTCGCGATCATCGGCCGCACCGTGCTGACCATGCTCGAAGGAGACAAGAACGCCTACTGATGCAGCGCGCAGTCTTTTTCGATCGTGACGGCGTCGTCAATACGCGCATCCTCGGCGGATATGTCACGAAGTGGGGCGAGTTCGAGTGGATGCCGGACGTCGGGGCAACGCTGCAACAGATCAAAGACCTTGGGTATCTCGCGATTATCATTACCAACCAGCGTGGTGTCGGGATTGGCAAAATGACCGGGGCCGATCTCGATGCGATCCATGAACGGATGCAAACCGAACTCATGCGCGAATTTGGCGTCCGCTTCGACGACATCATTTCCTGCACCGACGCAACGAACGATTCCGTTCGTCGCAAGCCGGCCCCGACGATGCTCTTCGAAGCACGTGACAAATGGGGGATTGACCTTGCCAGAAGTTATTTCGTCGGCGATTCGCCGAGCGATATCGAAGCCGGCCACCGTGCCGGAACGAAGACGGTGTTCCTCCTGAACGACCATGAAGCTGCGCCGGAGGATGCCGATGCGCAGATCGGAAGTTTGTCCGACCTCGTCGGCCTCTTGTCCTGAGAATCGCAACATCTCTCGGTGCGTACCGTAAATTTGCCTGTTCATTTTCCACCAACACGCGCGGCATTGTATCGTATCGTACTCTTTCTCTCGGTTGCCATCGTACTGTTTGCCACGGGAGTACGAGCTCAGTCGCCGCAAGGCTCTCGGGTATTCGAGCCGGATGCCGCATCCGAGCTTTCGCACAGTGAAGACGAATTTCGTGGCCTGAACACGCCGCATCGTTCGCTGGTCGCTTCCGACGAACTACTGCACCGACTCGAGAACGAGAATGCATCGGAACTCTCGGATGCGTTCGCTCGCCTGTTATCTGTGTCGCTCTTCGACCGGGGCCATCTGGGCGCATCGGTCGAGTTGCTTCGCCGAGCGTCGCATCGTCAGCCGCCGACGCAGCACCATGCAGAATCGCAGCTTCTTTCCGTGTTGCTTTCGCTGTCGTCCGGGAAGACGACTCGTCAGGAGTGTTCGATCCTCGATGCCGAGCTTGCCGCTATTTGCTCGAGCGATCTCGCAGAAGAACCGTTGATCGAAGGCGAATACTTCTACTGGCGTGCCGAGGTGTTACGTTCGCTCGACGAGCACCGTGCGGCGCTGGAGTATTACGACAGCACGCTTGCGCTGAAGTTGCCCCCGATGAGTTATGCGCATGTGCGTTATCGGAAGGCGGAGCTGGAAGAACATATTCTCCTGAGCGAAGAAGCTCGGCGCGATTACGATAGTGTGGCAGCCCTGCCACAGCCGAACCCGTTTCGGTTGCTTGCGATGCTTCGTTCGGCATCGATGCTCCGTGCACAGGGGCGCTACGAGTTGCTCGGCGAACGGGTGGATGCGATTGCCCGCTTGCTTGCCGATACCACGAGCCGATTCGATCATGACATCGAGAATGGCGGCTACCGCTCTCTGTTTCTGCCGCTTCTGCGCGATCCGTCGTTGCGACAAGAACGCATCAGCTCGCGCGCCGAACGGGGAATGACGGATAGTGTGGGGTCAGCGCTCTTCGCGCCACAATACCCGAATGTGTACGAATGTGTGCTTCGAGCATCTGTGTATTCATCACGACGAGCGTTCGACTCGACAGTACGTGTGCTCGATCTCGCGGACACAATACTCGCTCGGCCCGATAGCAATAATGCAGATCTGCAAGTACGCACATACCTGCACCACCTTGTCGAGTTCGAACGCGGGTGGGCGGCATTGGAGAACGGAGACAATACACGCGCTGCTACACTCTTTCGTGCGCTTGCCGACGACGACAGCCTTAGCAATGTGATCTCGAAATTCTCGCGTCCGCTCGTTGGCTACACCGGGACGTTTTATAACGACGCGGATGCACTTCGCGGTGTTCAAGCCTCGCCCGCTCTTGCCGCACCGACCGAGCACGTCTATGACGACATTCCGTCACGAGCGCGGTTCTACGCCGGTATCGCACTCTTTCGCGCAGGGAAATTCGAGTCGGCTCGCGACATCCTGACGGCCCTATCGCAGGACGAGACGGCGATCTATTCCGACAAAGCCCGCTATCATCTCGCACTTGTAGAGTTCACGAGCAATCACACGATCGCTGCCGAAGCGTTGCTCGAACCGGTGGCGACGCGGCGCACGCGAGCAGGAATTTACTCTGCGATTCTTCTCGGTGATATCAACTATCGCAAGATGAACTTCGCCCGAGCCGCCGAGTACTTCGGGTTCGCGCTATCGAACCTCTCGTCGTACGATACCGCACTGATCGCGTTGAGCTCGCTTGAACGCGGGCTATCGCTTGTGGCGCTCGGCGGATGGCACGACGCCGTTCACGATCTCGGCGAGTTCGTCCTCCGTGCGAATCTCAACTCGCCCGGACTTGACGAGGGGCTCTTCTGGTATGGCAGGGCGCTGCTTCGCGTCGATAGCGTGGAGCCGGCACGCATCATGTTCAAACGAGTGCTTGACGAATTCCCGTCGAGCGAGCGACGAATCGATGCAGAGTACGGATATGCCTGGTCGCTCTTTCGTGCGGGTGAGTACGTGCAGGCAGACCGGTCGTTCGAGCGCGTAATGAAACTGGATTCGATCACGCGGTACGCCTACGATGCGCTCTCGCGCAGAGGCGATGCGGAATATGCGGCGGGACATCTGAGCAAAGCGGTCAAGATCTACAATCTTGCTGTGGACCGGCCGACATTCGACGACTACCGCACTGCGCGGTCGATGTTCCAGCTCGGCATCATTCGCATGCGCTCCGACAGCGCGCGTTCGGCGATCAATGCATTTCAGTATGTTGTCAATAAAGTACCGCAGACCGATCTGCTCGATCGCTGCTACTATAATATCGCAGTGGCAGCCTATGCCATCAAGCAGAACGAGCGGGCCAACGAAGCCGCCGCGACGATCTATAAAAAATACCGCTCCTCGCCGTTCGCCGCGAAGGTCGCATACTTACAAGCGGGGCAGCGCGAACGCGGTGGAGATCTTGCAGGAGCCTACGTGGCCTATCGACGCATTGTGCGCGAGTATCCCGCATCGCCGGAATATGTCGCATCGATCTTCGGCGCCATCGGTGCGCTTGCGTCGCTCGAACGGTATCCCGAAGCCATTGCGCTTGCCGATTCGATGTACAAGAAAAATGCAGATGCAGCGTTCGCTCCGGGGCTTCTGTATCGCAAGGGAGAGGTGGAGTTCGAGGCAGAACGGTTTGAATCGGCCCGCACAACGTTCGAGCAGTTTGCAAAGCGTTACGAACGCGACACGCTCTTCGCGATGGCGCGCTTGATGACGGCCCGAAGTATCATTGCGGGCAAAGGCTCGCACGACGACGCTCGCGCAATTCTCGCAGACGTGACGCTGCACAACGCCGCTTCGATGGCCGCGTCGATGGCATATCTCGAACTTGCTCGACTGGCCAAAAAAGACGAGCAGAAGAACGTTGCTACGTATTATACGAATGCGTTCGACATGCGCTATTACTCAAGCGATGCCGCACCGCAGGCGATGTATGAATATGCTGTCTACGTGCGCGACGGAATGCATCTTGCCGATTCGTCGAATGCGATCTTCGACGAACTGACTCGACGGTATCTGATTCAAACGAATATCGGAGCTCGTGCTCAGTTGCAGGTCGCTTCGTCTCTCATCAATTCGGGCGAGCATGCGAAGGCGATCACACGACTGGAAACGGTTGCCGCTGCGCACACTGGCGATGCAATCGGTGCGGGTGCGACGCTTGATCTTGCAGATCAGTATGTCGCGCTTGGTAACCATGCGAAGGCGCTGGCCGTCTTCGATCATTCCCGCGATGTGTTCGACCTCACCGGAGATCAGCTTGGTCGCTCGTATCTCGGAAGCGCCCGTGCACAAGTGAAGCTGGCCCAAAAGAAGAAGGCGATCGCGACGCTGCATGCCATGCTCAAACTTCGCGGCATCCCCTCCTCAAAACGAGAACAGGCGCAAGCGCTATTGCAAACGCTTGCACCTGTCAAGAAAAAGAAGAAACACAAGTAACTATGCGGTCGGCACCGGATCGACGCCTCTCCAATTATTCGGCGTAGAGACTTCCGCACCGCACTCCTTCGCATAGAGGAAGAGCTGCATCTTGTATGACGCGAGATATTTGACCGATCCGTTCAGGATCGCATCCAACAGCGAACCCTCGATCTTCCCCGCCTGGAGTGATGGGCGTGAGTAGAGATCCTCATCCGTTACCGACGCAAGCGCTTCCGTGATCGCGTGCTTCTCAGTCTCGAAGGCGTCATGGAAATCACCCCGTGTGAGATTCGCGGTGCGCTCGCGCGCTTCGCGAAAGATCGACATGTTCTCGGGTACGAAACCGCCGGCGAGAAACACAGCAAGCGACGACGATCCGATGTAGGACAGATAGTGAAGTAGCTCCGGAACGCTGCGCATGTTCTCGCGTGGGCGATAGTCCCATGCGGATTCCGGTAACTTCGTCAGCAGATGTTGCATGACGCTGAGGTCATGCACCATTGCACGTTGTAAATGCGATGTCAGGTGGTTCATTTAGAAACTAGCGTTTTCTTTCGGTGTAGCGCCGACGCCTCGAACTTTCCACCATGCGGGGTTGTATCCGGGACGATAGGCATTGAATTCGACATTGTCGAAGCGATCGACCCATACGGTCGGATTCTCCGGTACCCAGAGGATCGCTTCCGGCTGCTCGTCGTAAAGCACTTGCTGAAACTCGCGCTGCAACTCCATGCGCTTCGCATCGTCGAGCTCGCTGCGGATCGCTTCGAGCAATTTGTCGGCGCGAGGGCTCTTCCAGCTATCGTAATTCGAGCCTCGGTTGGCGGCTTGCGACGAATGATAGAGCTGGTAGGCGTCATTCTCGAACGGATCGTTTTGCCACGAACCGTAGCGTGCGTCGAAATTGTGATCGCGATTGCGATCGAGGAACACCGACCATTCCAGCGCTTGCACCTCGGCCTTGATCCCGACCTTTCGCAATGCCTCTGCGATCACGAGCAGGATCTGTTTGCGCGTGTCGTTGACGTTCACAAGGAAGGTGAACGAGAACGGCACGACCTTGCCGTCGATCGTCTTGTCAAGGACGCCGTCGCCATCGTGATCTTCCCAGCCTGCTTCCTTCAGCAGCAGCTTTGCGGTGTCCGGGTTGTATGAGATCAGCGGGAGGTTTGGGTTGTATTCCGGTTTTCCGAAAAAGACGGGCGATTGTGTCGGGCGAGCCAGTCCGAAGAGCACGCGGTCGATGATGGTCTTTCGGTCGATCAAATGTGCCAATGCAAGGCGGACTTTCGGATCCTTAAAGTACGGACGCTCCATATTCCAGCCGATGAGCGCATAGGCAGGCATCGGGTAGGTTGTTTTCTTAATGTATGGCTGCTGCGCCGTGTCGATCTTTACATAGTACTGCGGCTGCAGGAATCCGATGAGGTCGAGGTCTCGTGCTTTGACTGCCGTTACGGCTGCGTTCCAGTCGCTGATACTCTTGTAGATGATCTGGTCCGGGTAGGCGTCGCCGTACTTGGTCCCGATCATGTTCTTATAAAATGTATTGCGCTCAAGGATGACACGGTCATTGGTGATCCATTGCTTGAGCTTGTATGGTCCCGTGCCCATAATGTATTTGGGATCGCGTGTGCGTTCGGGCTGGGTGAACCAGTTGGCAAATTCTTTCATTGCCTGGTTGACGTTCATATTCGCAGCCGTTGCGCTGTCGAGATCGGCGCTGCCGCTCTTTTCTACGATCGCCGCGATGTCGTCCCACGAATACTGATCCGTCAATCCCTTCGGGTCGAAGACATGCTTCGGTAAAATATAAAGCACGTCTCCGAACGCCGCTTGTTTGACGAGGAAGTACGGCTTCGAGAGTTTGAAGCGGACGCGATACGGATCGCCGTCGATCAGCTCTGCACTATGGATGTTATCGACGTACACCCGTTTTTGCGCGCTCTGGATATTGAGCGGATTTTTCAGAGCCTTGAGGCTGAAGATCACGTCGTTGCCCGTCATCTCCTGGCCATCGGCGAACTTTACGCCTTTGCGAAGACGAAAATCGAATTGCAAGTGATCGGCAGATTCGATCGGAAGCGAATCGGCGAGGACGGGAACAGTATACTGCATCGACTTGACGTCGATCCCGATGAGACGTTGGAATACCTCTTCCTCGGCGTACGTCTCGTTCGCGCCGGTGGTATTGAGCGGATTGAGACCTTCGAGATCCGAGAGGATGTGCTCGACGACGCGGTTCTCACCGCTAACCGTCTTTTTCCCGCCGCACCCCCACAGCAATACCGGTGCGAGCAAAATAGCTACGAATAAACGTTGCAGATTTGTGTTCATATCTGACAATAATTAACAGACAGGGTACAATACCGAAACCACTGGTTTTGGTTCAACCCGAATTCATCGCTTTCTTTGACCGAACTATGAAGTTTTTCTTGATCCACCTGACATACGTCAAGCCTATCGAAGTAGTGCAGGAATTTACCGATGTGCATCGTGCCTATTTGCGCACGCAGTACGACCAGGGAATCCTGCTCTTCAGCGGTCCGCGCGTTCCGCGCACCGGTGGTGTGCTCTTCGGCAAAGCAGACGATGTGGCGGTGATCGAGAAGATGATCGCCGCCGACCCGTTTCGCACGAACGGCGTTGCCGAGTATGAAGTGATCGAGGTTGCGCCAACGACCTGGGCGCCGAGCGTGGCTGGCGGTTTCGAAGCGTAGGCGCAGCGAGCGTGTGAGTAGTGGCACGGACTCTTAGTCCGTGCTCTTGAAGCAACCACCATCCGTGAAGTCCTCGTGTATCTCGACCATACCGTCGGCTTAGAATTCCAAGAACATCGGGGAAACCTCCCGCATTGGCAAGAGGGAGGAAGCACGTACTTTATTACATTTCGCTCCGGTATCGGTGATCTGTCCGATGAGGCCCGCCTACTCGTGAAACATCATGTACTCTTCGACCATACACGGAGATACGAACTCTACTTCGGCGTGGTGATGCCAGATCATGTTCACATACTCCTGCGACCGTTACCGAACGGGCGGGAGACATGGTTCGGGTTGCCGGAGATCCTGCGAGGTATCAAAGGATCCAGCGCTCGCAGTATCAATACGCTATTGAATCGCAGCGGCAGCGTTTGGCAGGACGAGTACTTCGATCGGTTGATACGCGATGAGAAGGAATTACACGAAAAGTAGTTATATATGTGGAACAATCCGATCAAGTCAGGGCTGTCCGCTGGCGGTGAAGACTATGCATTCTACATTCAGCCAAATACGAAACGGAGTGGTGTACGAGAGAGCACGGACTAAGAGTCCGTGCCACTGCTCGCTACGCTACGCACTATACTGATCGACCGCATGCCCGAAACCATCACCACACCCGATTACCTGAGGCCCGAGATTGCTTCGTCGCTCGGGAATATGGAGTTGGTGGCTCGATTTGTCGTCGAGGGGTTCATCACGGGCTTACATAAGTCGCCGTATCACGGCTTCAGCGTCGAGTTCGCCGAACACCGGCCGTATAACCCCGGCGACCCCATCCGTAACATCGACTGGAAGCTCTTCGCACGTACCGACCGCTACTATATTAAACAGTATGAGGAAGAGACCAATCTCAAGGCGCATATCATCGTCGATGCGTCGCGGTCGATGGATTATACGAGTGACTCGAAGCACATTACGAAATATCGATACGCAACGATCCTCGCCGCCGCACTTGCATACCTCCTGACGCGGCAGCAAGACGCGGTGGGGTTAGCTATCTTTGACGAGCAGGTTCGTTCGTTCTTTCCGGCGCGATTGAAAGCAAGCTATTTGCGCGAGATGCTGCGCGTCTTGCAACAGGCCGAGCCGTCGAACAAGACGAGTACGCAAGCAGTGCTTCGCAACGTGCTCGAACGCATCAAGCGGCGCGGGCTTGTGATCGTGATCAGCGATTTCCTCGACGAGCCGCAGGAAGTGATCACCTCGCTCAAACTCTTGCGTCATGGTGGGCACGAAGTGATCGCGTTTCAGGTGCTCGATCCCGTCGAGCGTACACTCGCACTCTCGGCGAGCGATGCGACGATCTACGACAGTGAGACGGGCGAATTCATCAAGACGCAGCCGTATCAACTGCAAGAAAGCTACAAGACCGCAGTCGATGCATATCTGAGCGAATTACACGAGTCACTTGCCAACGAGCAGATCGACCATGTTGTCCTCGACACCACCACACCATTCGACAAGGCATTGATCGAATACTTGTATAAGCGACAAATGATCGGGTAGCAATCACAAGTAGCGCCGACTAAAGTCGGCGCCGCTCCGGCTAAAGCGGGAGCTACTTGTGTAACCGCTTGTCAGTTCAGGTGTATTAGAGGGGTTAGTGCAGACAGAAGGGAATCTTCACTACGGTCCCTGCGTGACTTTCGTTGAAAATGACGGCCCGCAATAAAAGGGTAGTGGCTTAGTTTTGACTGTATTCCAAACGTCATTCTGAGCATTCTTCTGCGACCACAGGAGCAGAAGCGAAGAATCCCTTGCTGAAACCCTGTGAGGCTCCGCCAAAGGGATTCTTCGCGTTGCTCAGAATGAGAGCTGCTTACACCGTTTCAGACTGAGCCACTACCAAGAAAAGTCCGTTGACATTTTTCCTCCGATTTTCGTTTAACGGCCACTTAATACACCGCTCTCAACCGTTATGGAATTCAGAATCGAGAAGGACACGATGGGTCCGGTCAATGTGCCGGCAGAACATTATTGGGGTGCGCAGACGGAGCGTTCGCGCAACAACTTCAAGATCGGCGGACACCGCATGCCGACGGAAATCATCCGCGCATTCGCCATCCTGAAGAAGGCCGCCGCCATGGCCAACAACGAGCTTGGCGTACTCCCGACCGATAAATGCGATATCATCTGCAAGGTCTGCGACGAAATTTCGAGCGGGGCGCTCGACGCCGAGTTTCCGCTCGTCGTGTGGCAGACTGGTTCGGGCACACAGTCGAACATGAATGTGAACGAAGTGGTCGCGAACCGCGCGCATGTCCTCCTCGGCGGTACACTGCTCGACGAGAAGAAGAAGATCCATCCGAACGACGACGTCAACAAGTCGCAGTCGTCGAACGATACCTTCCCGACGGCAATGAGCATCGCGGCATACACCATCGTCAAGCACGACGTGCTGCCAGCGATCAAGACGCTTCGCGATACGCTCGATGCCAAGGCGAAGCAGTATATGGACGTCGTGAAGATCGGCCGTACACATTTGATGGACGCAACGCCGCTCACGCTTGGCCAGGAGTTTTCAGGCTATGTCTCGCAGCTCGATCATGCCATGCGCACGATCGAACATACCTTGCCGCATGTCGCAGAGTTGGCGCTCGGCGGCTCGGCCGTCGGGACCGGGCTTAATACGCCGAAGGGGTACGCCGATCTTGTCGCAAAGAAGATTGCAGGGTTGACCGGCTTGCCGTTCGTGTCGGCCGAGAACAAGTTCGAATCGCTCGCGGCGCACGATGCGATGGTCGAACTCAGCGGTGCGCTCAAGACGACGGCCGTGAGCCTGATGAAGATCGCCAATGACATTCGCTTGCTTGCGTCGGGCCCGCGCTGTGGCATCGGGGAGATCCTGATCCCGGAAAACGAACCGGGTTCGTCCATCATGCCGGGCAAGGTGAACCCGACGCAGTCGGAAGCCATGACGATGGTCTGCGCACAGGTGATCGGCAACGACGTTGCGGTCTCGGTCGGCGGTATGACGGGCCATTTCGAGCTGAACGTCTTCAAGCCGGTGATCATCTTTAATGTGCTGACTTCGGCTCGACTGATCGCAGATGCGTGTCTGTCGTTCAACGAACACTGTGCGGTCGGTATCGAGCCGAACATGCCGGCGATCAAAGAGAACCTCGAGAATTCGCTCATGCTCGTCACGGCGCTCAATACGCACATCGGCTACGAGAACGCGGCGAAGATCGCAAAGAAAGCGCACAAAGAGAATTCAACGCTTCGCCAGGCCGCGATCGATCTCGGCCTCTTGACGAGCGAACAATTCGACGAGTGGGTGCGACCGGAGAAAATGGTGGGGTCGCTGTAGAGGATGACGGAATAAGTAGGCACATCAAGTAGGTCGCTTGATGTGCCTTGTGTTTCGACCAAACGGGTGACTCAGACCACGCTTTCGTCCATGAGGGTTATGGCGTTAGTACCATCGTTATACCATGTAATACTGATCACATGGGAGTTCGGAAGCGTGACATTCGTCCGAGTATTATACGGCACCGCTGTCCCGTTAACATAGACGGTAGTAGCAGTGTTTGTTATACTATAGGTGAATTGACCTTGGCCGCTTACAGAAATGTCATCGTAGGTGGATGAACCGGAGTACACCCGAATCACCGCGCTTTCGGTCGTATAGTTTGTGACGTAATCGTTAACGGAAAGTGTTGAGTTCTTCCCTTTATGGAGGACTTGAGAATGATCGTTGTCATGGGCGACAGCGATTATCCCCCCCCCCAGAATTTGGAGATGAAGGCTGTGAACAACCTCCGAGAACTACAAGGCCTCCGAAGATAGCGAGGCTGAGAATGAGCTGTTTTGATGTTTTCATTGGTTTGTAATGGTTGATGAATATTCGGGATGACAGTGATTCACACCCCACCCCCAAGACAAATAAGCTCGCTTTAGACAAGAGGACAAAGATGAGAACGCAGCCGAATGTGCGTCTGCGTTCTCGTTGGCAAGGGGTTTAGGTCTTAGTGCTCGCCTACCACATTCTGATCCGTAAAGATAACTTCGGAGGCGTCGCCGTTCTGTGCCCACGAGAGTTTCAGTCCGGAAGCAGCAGGGATCGATCCGCCAAACGCGACGGTGTAGACATTTGCTCCCATCGTCACGGTTATACCGGTGAATGCAGAAGCAGGTTGCGTGCCGGTGACAACGCTTCCCATTGAACTACCGGATGGGGCGGGCGGAATTGAGCAAGTATCTGTGACTGGACTGCCGCTCAACGTGACATAGCTTAGTACGACAGAAGTGAGCGGATAGTGGCTGAGGTTCGTGGCAAGTATTAGCATTGTTGCTGGTCTGAAATGTGAAGTACCCTACAAATATATGACTATTGGAAATCCAAGCGGGCGATTTGACTATTTAGTAATTTTGTGCGATGTTACAAATAGAAGACGATATCAAACGCCAGTACCAAACGCTTGCGTCCGACGCGCCAGACCGGTCGGAATTGGATAGGATAGAGTCCGCGATATCGGAACCGTCAGCTCTTGCTCAGGCGATTCTAATTCAAGCGTTGACAGTACTGCTCCATTGGCAACCTTTCGCCGAACCGCTTACAAAGGAAGAACAATATACTGAATGGTTGGAGAGACTCGTCGCCGAAACCCCGACTGCTGAGCGTAACGCATGGCTCGTTGCATTTCATGCGCGACTGCAAGCAAGCAGAGGCCGGGTACAGGATGCGATCATATCCTACCGAAAAGTACTTGCACCAGATTCGAACGCGAGTATTGCAACTAAGCTTTTTTCGCACTTTTGGCTTGCCGATCTTTATCATCAACACGGCGCAAGTGATGAAGCTGTGGCGCAATATGAAGGTTGTGTTCAACTTGCTACGGAGAGTCAAAATGTATTTTCAAAGGCACGAGCGCTATCCGCGATTTCGGAACATCTAAATACCATTGGACAATACGATCAAGCATTGACCTTAGCACAGGCTGCAATTGAGCTTTCTCGCTCTGAGAGAGAACCGGTTGGGATTGTACTCTTTCGAATCAGAGAATGCATAATATTGCTCTCTCTCGGCGAAGCATCAAAGGTGATAGAGATGCTCGGTCCGATCGAGGAGGATGTCGTCAGGAAGAAAATAAAACCTCAGTACGCAGTGGTTCAGCATATGTTTGGTCGTGCCTACTATCATTTGGGTCAGTACGAAAGAGCAAAGATGCACCTTGAACGTGCTATCGCCGACTATGAGAATAGTGGTCGTAAAATGCTCGAAGCTAATGTTCAACTGCATCTCACTGAATTACTCATTGACGAGGGGTCGTTCAAACTCGCGGAGGAGCATCTTATACACGCGAAAGCACTATGCGAGATTGTGCCGCACGCATTCCAGATTCTCACGACATACGAGATGACCTCCAAGCTTGCGGCAGCGCAGCATAGGTACGAAGAGGCCCTTGAGGCTTATAAGGAGTTTCATAAACAAAAAGAGCATCTGCTTTCCGAGCAGACGAAGCGGCGGATGGACATGATCCGCATCGAGCATGAGGTTCAGCAGCGAGAGAAAGAGGCGGAGCTGCTTCGGCTCAAGAGCGAGCAGCTCGAGCGGGAGTTGATGGAAAAGACCGGGCATCTGGTGCGGCAGGCCGAGGTGCTTTCTCGTTTCAGCGGCGATATACGCCGGATTATTTCCGAAACGACCAATCCGGCCGTCGGACTTCAGAAGATCAAAGAGAAGACCCGCGATCTGTCGAGCCAGTCGATCGACTGGGAAGAATACGACAAGACGTTCTCGGCCGTTCACCCGGACTTCAAGCAAACCCTGCTCGGCAAATTCCCGACGCTCACCCCGATGGAAGCAAAGGTGTGTACGCTCTTACGTATCGAGTTGACTTCTAAAGAGATAGCGAATATTCTCAGTATCTCCGAGCGCAGTGTCGAAAACCACCGTTATCGCGCGAGGAAAAAGATCGGTCTTTCGGAAAGTGAGAGCATGCATTTGTTTCTTTCCTCCATATAGGTACTCGGTCTGAGTACCAACATTTATTGTGTATTTCCAAGCGTCCGCGTAGAATCTCAGGTTTTTCAATTTCTCCAAAGCATTTAATATCATATAGTTATCATTAATCGGTCTGTCAAATATACCCGTCGATTTATTGCCGGATTATTATGGGTCAATTTTCAAATTGAGTACTTTCTGAGTAGTAGGATTGTACTCATCGTAGGTTATTTTTGTATCAGACCGCAGCGTGATGGGTTAGTGAGCGCTGCGGTCTGCTAGAAGAGAGAGTGTCTCATCTGCCAGTTTTCCGGGTGTGGCAGTTGAGTGTGACAATGTACTCCCTCGGCGATGCCGCTCATCAACATCGGGCAAAACTCAACCACACGGGGTACAGGCCGCGAAATCGCCGAGGGTCTACCCGGGATCCTGCCGGAAGCAGGATCTGATTGACAACAGGGAGGTTTTCACCTCATTCGTCGTCTTAAGAAAGGCGACGGCCTCATCAGCGGGTGCAGGCTTCGGAGCGCCCCACGCTTGGACGGAGGGTACCACTGCGGTACCCTCGTGTTCGCGGAAGCAAAAAAACGCAGGATGTGGCCAGTTGCGGAACCTTCGGCCCGTTCGGTGGCGTTAGAGAATTTGATTGTGAGACTTATGGCTGTAGGCGGGTTCCATCTAGGCCGTTTGTAACCAGAGTCAAGGTGAGAGAAAAATCCCAGTGCCTTCGGGTGCTGGGATTTATTTTTTCTACCCCCTCTTCTACCCACGGGAGCCGCTCCAGGCTTGAAAAAAGTTTAAAATAATCGAAGCGGAAGCGGCTATTTCAGTGTTTCCCCACGCTATCCAACGTGTATTTTCTCTCAAGTGACGTTCGAATTTTGACATGGCAAGACTTTTGAAACTACAACGGACGGTTCGCGATCACGGTCTCGATGCACTCGTGATCACGCACCTGCCGAACATTCATTATCTCATCGGGTTCTCCGGCTCGAACGGTATCCTCGTTGTCCCCGCACAAGGGAAGCCGCACTTCTTCACCGATTTCCGCTACAAAGCGCAATGCAAGGTAGAAGTCGCAGGAGCGAAGATCTCGATCGTCGATCGTAACCAAACGCTGCTCGACTGCATCGCCGAGAAGCAGCTCTTCAGCGATTTCGATGCGGTCGGCTTCGAAGAAAATCACATGCCCTATTGGGTCTATGATTTTATCCGCAAGAAATTCCGTCATCTGAAGCTCGTCGCAAAGAAAGAACTCGTCGAGTCGATGACGATGATCAAGACGGAAGACGAGATCCAAATGATCCAGGCTGCGGCGGCCATCGGCGACAAAGTATTTGCGAAAGTGATCGAGCTGATCAAGCCCGGCATCACCGAATACGACGTCGCTGCCGAGATCTCGTACTGGACGCGTAAGTTCGGCGCCGAAGGCGATGCGTTCGAGATCATCGTCGCATCCGGCGAGCGCTCGGCGCTTCCGCACGGACATGCCAGCGACAAGAAGCTCAAGAAGGGCGAGATGATCACGCTCGATTTCGGCTGCCGTTACAAAGGCTTCAATTCCGATATGACGCGTACGGTTGCGCTCGGCAAAGTATCGACCGAGTTGCAGAAGATCTACGATATTGTCAAGATCGCGCAGCAACGCGGTATTGACAGAGCTCGTCCAGGCATGAACGGCCGCGAGGTCGATAGCATTTGCCGCGATTACATCACGCTGCATGGCTACGGCTCGAAGTTCGGCCACGGTACGGGTCACGGACTCGGCATCGAGGTGCACGAGATTCCGGTCATCAGCCAGCGCGGCGAACGCTTCATGCTCGAACCGAACCAGGTGTTCACGATCGAGCCGGGCATTTATGTCGAAGGTCTTGGTGGTGTTCGTATCGAGGATGATGTCATCGTCCGCGGCGATCATGTCGAGGTGATCAATAAATCGCCGAAAGAGCTGATCGTGCTTTAAGCAACGACCACAACGTCGTAACTGAGAAGGGCGGACAAGTTGTCCGCCCTTTTTTTGTTGTGCAATAAGAAAGGCGCCACTGAGGGCGCCTTTCTTTGACAGAACTTTCGCGTTCTTTACGGGATCATCACCGTATCGCGGAGCGTCACATAGAATGTGTCGAGCGACGGCGGCGCCATATGCAGGAGTATCCAGCCGGTGTGCATGCCGGAGCTGAGTCCGCTACGCATCGAGGCTTTGACTGCATGCGGCCTCGTGATCGTCGACAAGTCCCTGGTGTCGTACACGATCGATGTGGTATCCGCACCGTCAATTCGCATCGCGAACGGGCACCCGCATGTCAGATCAAGCTGATACAAACGAATGCCACCGGAAGCGGTGACCGATCCGGTAATAAACGTGTCAAGCTTATTGATTGGGTCACTCGTCGTCACGCTTGGACCGCACGATGCTACCATATACGTCATCGCCAGCGCGAATCCGAACAGAAGGAGATGCTTCATTTGCCTCGTTGTGTGTTAATGAGTACTCTAAAAGAACGCTTTTTAGTTGAAAAAGATACAGGGAGGGGCGGGGGAGAATGTAAAATGTAAGATGTAAAATGTAAAATTGAATACGGGGTGTGCCCATACGAATCAAGTGGCATCTTGAAACCCCATTTTACATTTTACATTTTACATTTTACATTCCCCGTCTCCCGAACGCGATTCGTACAACGTAACCCATGCTCGTAGCTACCGACGCCATCGTGCTTCGCTCCCGAAAGCAGGGAGATACATCGAAGATCGTCACGCTCTACTCGAAAGAGTACGGGCTGGTGGACGTTATTGCCAAAGGCGCCCGGCAGCAGAAGTCGAAGTTCGGCTCGGCGCTCGAGCCGTTCACCAACTCGAAGATCGTGTTCTATCGCAAGGAGCAGTCCGAGCTCTACCTTCTTTCGGCAGCGGAGGTGAACCTCGCGCATCGGCGTATTATGGCCGACCTCGACCACATCGAAGCGGCCACGCGCATCGCCGAGTTGCTGATCCGCTCCCAGCATCACGAAGAAGGGCATGCGGAAATATTCGATCTCGTGTGTCGGACGCTCGGGTTGATGGATGCGACGACAACCGGCGAGGCTGTCTGGCCGATTCTCTACTGGTTCTTTCTTCGCTATTCGGCATTGAGCGGGTTCGAGATCACGTTCACATTTGAACCACAAGAGGGTAAGCATTTTTTCTTCGATACCGAGATCGGCGACATCATCGAACTTGATGGCGGTGGAAGCAGCGGGCACGAATACCCACAGCGATACGTCCCGCTGACGCGCGAGATCATCGGTGCGGTCAAGTATCTCAACGCGAATCCGCTCGAACATGCCGCGGCGCTACGACTGAGCCCCTCTGCGCGTATCGGGCTCGACACGCTCTTTCGCACGTACTTCGGCAATCATCTCGAGGGAATGCAGCGAGGACGCGCGAAGTCCGAGCGAGTATTCGGGGCGATGAAGAACGGGAAGCAGCAGCACTAATCGCCGGGGTGGGGAAGATCGGTAGCGGCTCAGTGTACAATAGTCATTCTGAGCAAAACGAAGAATCCCTTTGGCGGAGCCTCGCAGGGTTTCATCAAGGGATTCTTCCCCTTCGCTTTGCTCAGGCTCAGAATGACGGTTACCGATGCCGTTTCCACCGGAGCCGCGTGGTGAAGATCAGCTCTGAAACTTCCAGAAACGCCCCTCGTTTAATTGAATTGATACGTTCCGTGCGTACCGCGGAGCGTAGAATTTATCCAAGGAGAATCAACGAACTATGCAAATGAAGAAATTGACAGTACGACCGTTCATGATGGTTGCGTTCGGCGTGCTGATGGGCTTGGGCATCGTCGTGGCCTTCGGCGGTGTGTCGAAGCTCAATCTCGCCTTCGGTGCCGGCGATCCGGTGCAACTCGGCGGACCGACGCCGAACGTTCCGGATGCTTCGGCGCTCCAGAACATGAACACAGCCTTCCGTGCGCTTTCCAAAGCGATCCAGCCATCCGTTGTTTCCATTCATATCAAAACCGAAGCTCCGAAAAAGAAGAGCTCGGGCAATGGCGGCGGACAGATGGACCCGAGCAACCCGTTCAAGTTCTTCTTCCACAATTTCCCGGGCCAGGGAGATGACGATGAGGGGGACGGATTCGATCCGTTCGGCCAGCAAGGTCCGCAGGAAGGGCTTGGATCCGGTGTGATTATCACCAGCGACGGCTACATCCTGACAAACAATCACGTTGTCGCCGATGCCGCAAAGAAAGGCGGCCTCACGATTAAACTAACCGACAAGCGTACGTTCGACGGCAGGGTTGTCGGCACGGACCCGACGACCGATCTCGCCGTCGTGAAGATCGACGCAACGGGCCTTACGGCCGCTGCGCTCGGCAATAGCGACGATGTGCAGGTCGGCGATTGGGTGCTCGCGGTCGGCAATCCGCTTGGGTTGGAATCGACCGTAACGAAAGGTATTGTCAGCTCGCTCGGCCGTCAGCTCGACCTGCCCCAGGAGGGCGCCTCGCGTTCGTCGAAGGGTAATTACTCGATCACGAATTTCATTCAGACCGATGCGGCGATCAACCCGGGTAACTCGGGCGGCGGTCTCTTCAACGTGAAGGGCCAGGTCGTTGGGATCAACGCCGCTATCGCTACACGGACCGGTATGTTCGCCGGCTACGGGTTTGCGATCCCGGTCAATCTGGCAAAGACCGTTGCGATCGATCTCATTCGTAACGGCAAGGTCAACCGTGGGTATATCGGCGTAACGATCAAAGGCGTCGATGCCACGGAAGCCGAAGCGCTCGGCCTGAGCTCACCGCGCGGCGTACGCATCGAGGATGTCGTCAAAGGCGGCGCGGGCGAAGCTGCGGGTCTGAAGCAAAACGACGTGATTCTGTCGGTTGACGGCCAGGAAGTCGGCGAAGCGAACCAACTGCAGGGTCAGATCGCACTGCATCATGCGGGCGATAACGTCAAGCTGCACATGTGGCGCGACGGCAAGGAGTTCGACGTCAACGTCAAGCTCAAGCCGAGAACCGAAGACCTTGCATCGAACGATAAGAATAACGACAACACGGACGACAACGACGCTGCCGTACCAGAAAAGACCTCTGCAACGTTCGATGACATCGGCATGACCGTGCGCAACCTGACGTCCAACGAGAAGGAGAAGTTCGGCACCGACGGCGGTGTCTTTATCTCCCGTATCGATCCTGCGTCCGAAGCATACGATCGCGGTCTCGGGACGAATGCGGTGATCACGAAACTTCGTGTGAAGACGACGACGACGAGCATTAAGAACGTCAACGACTTCGAAAAACTGTTGAAGGGCTGTAAGGGCCTTGCTGTCGGATTGACGGTCAAAACGGCAGCCGGAGATTCGCGTTGGATCTCGATCAAACTGCCGAATGACTGACGAAGCGAACGATCATTCTTGATTATACGAAAGAGCCGGCCAATGGCCGGCTCTTTTTTTTGTCTGAACTTGAATTCGTCGGGCTGGGGGGTGTCTGTGATTGTCGTGCAGGGGCTGGTGTCATTGCGACGAAGGAAGAATCTGGTTTGGCTGCGATTTCAGACACCTGTCGCTTATAGAATACAACTTGTCCGGATTCCTGACATCGCTACGCTCCGTTCAGAATGACACATAGTGCTGGCCCTATCCGAGCAATCCAAATTCTGGATGTTATTCCTCTTCAAATGTCGAGAGCTCGCGCAATTGCAGGAAGCGCTCGTAGACATCGGACATATTCAACTGCTCGATACCTTCCGTCGAGAACTTCGAACAGCAGTAACTTGCCAGCACCGTGCCATAGATCACGGCGCGTTTTGCATCCTCGTACGTCACGGTACCTCGCTTCGCAAGGTACCCGACGAAGCCGCCCATGAACGTATCGCCGGCCCCGGTGGGGTCGAAGATGTCTTCGAGCGGGAAGCTCGGAGCCGAAAAGAATTTGTCGTCATAGAACAACAGCGCTCCGTGCTCGCCCTTTTTGATGATGACGATGCGTGTACCGTTCGGCGAGAGCATCGACTGAAGCTTGCGGCCGCAGACGATTAAGCTCGGATGTTCGACCAGTAACCGGGCCTCGCTATCGTTGAGCACAAGAGCGTTGACCTGCGAGAGCGTACTCATTAGAGCGTCGAGCGCGCCGGTGATCCAGAAGTTCATCGTGTCGAGCACGATCAGCTTCGGCTGTGTGCGCAGTTGCTTGATGACATCCGCTTGCAGATCCGGTGCGACATTTCCGAGGACCAGAAACTCCGGCGAGGCGGCGTGCGCCGGGACTTGCGGCTTGAAGTCGGCGAGTACGTTGAGCTCGGTGACAAGCGTATCGCGCGTGTTCATGTCGTAGTGATAGCGGCCGTGCCAGAAGAATGTTTTTCCGCCTTTGACCACTTCAACGCCATCGAGATCGAACTTGCGGCCTTTGAGCAGATTCCATCCGTGCTCGGGAAAATCCTCGCCGACGACGCTGACGATCGCGACACCGTCGCCCGGCACGAAGTAGTTCGCCGCCAGTGAGATATATGTTGCGCTGCCGCCGAGTGCGCGTTCTTTCGTTGCGAACGGAGTTTCGAGCGTATCAACCGCCAAAGTGCCAACTACAAGTACTGACATCCGTAGTAATAAATAGGAATAAGAGTTCGAGCGTTACGATTCGGGTGCAAAAATACGCCAACGGTGGGCTTCAGCGCGGGTTTTGTATCTCGTCGCCGCGCACAGGCGAATAATTGCGCAGGAGTGTTCCCCCGACGACGATCGAATCGAAGTAGCATTTGATGCCGGTCGCCGTGCTCAGATCGGAGTTCTGCAGGTTCATGTGCAGTTGGGGCTCGGACGAATTGCCGGAGTTGCCGCAGGAGGCGACGAGCTGTCCGCGGCGGACTTCGTCGCCTTCGGTGACCATGAGCGAGTACTGCCTCAGATGCGTCAGATAAATATACTCGCCGTTGGTTGTCTGCAGAACAACCGTATTCCCTCCCGGATGCAGATAGTTTGTCGCACCCGGCGGATTATCTCGCACGCCGTCAACCGCCTCGACCACCACGGCATCGCACGGTGCAAGTATCGGCCGACCGAATGCAAAATAGTCGTCGTTCGTTCGCCCGGTTGTTTTGTACGATCGGCCCGTCGAATCGACGATGTTCACGTCGAATGCGTTCTTCTGCGAATTCGATTGCAGATGCATCCGGTTTTGCTCCGGCGTATCGCCACCCCAGATCACATGCCATTGCCCTTCGAACGGAAGCGACATCGGGGTGAGATTATGCACGGTGTTCGTTTGCGAGGCAAGGCGCGGCATCATCGTGATGGAAGTGATCAGGTTTTCCCCATTGAGTAAGAAGCGCAACGACCAGACCGACCGTGCGAATAATATCTTATAGTACGCATACGAACCACGGCGATACTCGTACTCCCAGGAAAGTATCGCATCTTGTTCGGCTTTCAGGTCTTTAAAGAGTTTGACGATCCTGGCGCTGACCAATTGGTCTTTCAGATTCTCCGCGCAGAGTTCGGGAAGGGCGATAAACTGATCGTTGTTGAAGGCCGCCACGATGCGCTCGGCGACGTGATGATACGCCGGCGGCTCGCTCTGGCCGAATGCAATTCCCGCCCACAGCACGAAGGCAAGGAAGATACCGGAATGCAGTTTCATAGTGTCACAACCGTTAGAACACAAACTGCAAATTTACTGACGGGTAGAAGTCCGAACCTGTTTTGTGGTCGAGCCGCCACGTCGCATCCAGATTGATAATGTGATAGATGTTCCCGACGCCGAAGCCGATCTCGGTGTACGGGCGCTCTCCCGTCGTGGCGGCGGGTGCGGTTGCCGAGTGCGTGATGCTTGTCGCAGCAATCGCCGCATGTACCCGCCACTGCAGATTCAGCGGATCGAGGAAATTCAACCCCAGCAGCCGCGTGGGCAGATCGTAGAAGTTATGATCGATATCGACCGACCAGATTCGGTCGCCCATAAACTCGAACGGCTTCATCCCGCGGATGTGATCGAATTTCGAAAAGAACTCGTCGCGCGTTTCGAAATAGAGCAGATTCCATCGCGGCAATCCCCCCGCAAGCGTTGTTTGATAGAGACCCGTGATCTGCATCACGCCCCATCCGCCAAGCCGCTTTGAGGCCGACAGATCGACCTGTGCGGTCGTGAACGCATAGTCGCTGCCAAGTCCGTGCGATGCAGTCGTGAGCGTCGCTCCGAGTTCGATCGACATGCCGTGCACCGGAATGTCATACCCGAGCGATAACGCAAGCGTTGCGTTCGTGTGCTTCTGCGAGGGTATGCTGTCGTTGACGAGCCGGAGCGAGTCGGCATCCCAAATGTTCTCGTTCCGATACGTGAGCGAGGGCTGCAATCCGCTTACCGGACTGCCGTCGAGACCAACACTGAAGCCCTTGTGACGGTAGAACTGCTGGTAATCGCGTTTGTAAATAAGCGACGTGATCGAGGTTTCGACGGATGAGTACGCATCGCCACGCGCAGCGAGATCGTCGAAGTAGTGTGCCGATAGCCATAGCCATACATCCTGCACGTCTTTGTACTCGCCCGAGAATTCGCCGCTGAGCGAACCCGTAAACACCGATCGCTTTTGTGTCTTCCAGATCAGCCCTTGCCGCAAGCCGACATCGTATTTCCACTGCTTATCGCGAAGCCCATACGCAAGCGCGCCGCTAAGCGTAAGCGGCCAGGAGTCGAGCGGCTTGACGGACTGTGCAATCCCGAATCGGAAGCCTTCGATCTGATCGTACCGAGGAATATCGAGAAACGAGAGCACGTCGAGTAGCGAGAATCCGCCGCCCGAGGAATCGGACTTGTGGGCTGCGACCGAGCTGTCGATCGTGTGGTACGCCTTGGCTTCGTCGGTTGCCAGTGGGATCGGCCGCGATTCCTCGAAGACAGTCTTGCTCGTCGAGTCGGCTTGCGGCGCCGCGCGGTGTCGTGGGCCGATAAACATCGAGTCGGGGATCGACGTGTTGATCGAATAGTCTTTTATAAGTGTGATGAGTTCGAGCTTGAACTGCGGCACGAACGGCAGATCGAGCTTGAAGGTCACCTGCGAGCGCAAATTCACCGGCATCCAAAACGTATCGCGAAACAGATCGAATGTTTGCTGCAAGCGAATATCTTTCATCGGTCCGAGTTTGACGGCGGCGCTTGGCGTCAGGTCGAGATATGCGATCGAGTAGTCGATCTGATCGATCCAGACGACGCCGTCAAATGCTTCGGATGCAACGCCCGGATAGAGCCGAATCTTCCAGACCGGCGAGTTGCCGACCGTTCCCGTCCCGACGAGATCATAATCGTAGGACGAGAATGCATCGTCGGCGACCGGCGTGGTCAGGCTGAACTCGTCGAAGTCGATCCGGTTGTCGTAGAAATTCATGATCTCGCCGAGGCTGAACTGGTTTGCTTCGGCCGGGAAGTTCGCGGTCTGGCGACGTGCGGTTACCCGTTCGTATAGCCCTTTGTCCGAACGCCAATAGCCGTCGGCGTTCGATTCGACTACCGAGCGAACCGTTGTGTCGTCGCCGCTGATCGTGCGCATGTTCCAGCGTGAGTACGCCGTGCATTGATAGCTGTGCAAGCAGTCGCGCCAGAGTTTTTTGCGCCGGATCACCTCGCGCATGATCTTGCGCGCTTGTTCGCGCGATGCGTCGGAGGTGACGACGACGGTCTCGAGTTCTGCGGGGTATGGGGTAAGCTCGATGTCGCGGCGGGTGTCGGCAGCGATCGAGATCGTGATGGTATCCGGCCGGTACGAGAGCGAACTGATGCGCAAGCGTACCGTCGAACCGGCTGTGAGCGCGAGTGAGTACTTGCCGTCGCTATTGGCGATCGTCCCGCTGCGTGTGCCGAGGATGGCGACCGATGCGCGTGGCAACACTTCGTGCGTATGCGCATCGGTAATCGTCCCGCTCAGCCGCACGACAGGTTGCGCATACACATCGAGCTGCGCCGCCGCCACAATCAAGAGGAGTAACAATAACACGCGTGTTCTCATGTGGCAAGAAAATGAAAGAGAATGATGATACATTCCATACTCTCACGCACCCCGCCAACACAGGTTTCGCGGGAGGGTAAAATGCAGCATGGGGGGGTAGCTTCCTAATTCAAGTGTGAGTTCGGGTATGTGGGGACAAAATTGTAACTCAGCAATGGCTTGCTGTGTGGTTCATAAAAGAAATCAAAAGTGCAATGAGTGATACGGCCAGCGTAATAATTGCAACGCGTAGCATCCTTCTGGTTAGCCTATCGTTTCGTCGCTGGAGCAACATATTTACAGCGAAAGCGTGTCTTGGGTCACCGGTGCTGTAAAACTTGGCGATTGTTTCTATTTCCGCAATCATATCCTCCTCGGACATTGCGTCGATTTCGGCGATAGTTGCACCACCCACTTTGTCAAATACTCCCATAGTTTAGCCGAGCCCTTTCTCGCCATTAGCTAGAGTTAGTATTGAGACGAGCGAATTCGCGCAGTTCTGTACTTTGAGGACCTCGTAATGAATTGACTGGAAAAGCGGACTCTCTTTTTTAAGTCCACTGTCGCCAAGAGTTGTCATTAAGGTGGTAGAACTCTCTTGGATAATTTTAGCATTGTGTAGCGCGTCGATGAGCGTAATGTCTGTCATTTGAGTATGAGTTTTGAGATGAACGTGCCTGTGTATCTCTACATCAACGTTTCGGGAACTGAAGCTGTACTATTTTTTAATTACAAATGATTTGGACTAAAGAACGACAATCCGTATCTTTGTTGAGTAAGGGAAGAGGATATTAAAGCCTACTTCCTTGGACAAGGGAAAGGGCTTGGAGTTCATAGTCCAAGCCCTTCGCCAGTGCTACGGCAAGCCCGTCATTGGACGTTCTTATTTAGAAAGTCCCAGACAGGTTGATTGTGCCACCCTTGGTATGGCCGTGTCAGCCGGATGATGGCAACACTATCATTTGCGTCAGTGTATGGCTGCAATCGCTCCCAGACGGTGTCGGGCGATGACGAGGTTGCAATTCCATAAGACGATTCTGATAGCTCGATCCAGGGATACGATTTGATGACTTCATGAAAGTCTTTATAATCTTGGCCTGGATTCCTTAGGTCATAGGTTACTAACAATGCTGCCATAAACATTACCTTTCTAAGATTGGGAGAGGGCGTTCCAGTGAAAAGTTACACCCTACCCCTATTTAAGGACTGAGTCGGGCATCCCGTGGGGTTTGTCCGACTCTGTTATTTTACGAGGCACCCGAAAGTACCCATATTTAATAACTATGGCACAAAATACGGGGTTCATGAACTGAGTGGGTTTTTCTGCATAAATTTTCCAAGAAATGAAATTTTATGAGCTGATCAATGGTTGAATTGGGCTCCTTTGATAAACTTGTGTTTTTGAAGCGCAGAACATTATGTAAAGTATTTTATTTTTCTTCTTGTCCGAGAGTTCAACCACCTCGATCCTAATGTACCACGTAAATTGAATGAGGTCAGCAAGGATTAGATTGCGAGTAGACTCGATGATAAGAGGAATTCTCATTCTTTCTTTCACATACCATTCCTCTACGTTGCTACTGCCCATGTTAGATCTCTGTTAAATAAATCTTCGTGACTCTAAATCGAGGGGCGCTCCTGCGGTCATTGCTTGGATGCTACGAACCGACGAGTGAATCTATGTGAAGTTGTGGTGATAGAAGTGGACGGCTATAACTCCGTGTATGTTCTCTGACTTCATGCTAAACTCGTCGGTCAGCCGGTTCAACCGACGGCTCTGCATCCGAGTATTAAAGTTCTAACGCACAATGTATGAGGTCGACATCAGTTTAGGATCGAGAGAACCAATTTGCCCTTCTCCGTCTGATCGAACAATGGCACTAATACCCGCATGAGGTTGTAGTTCAACGAGCAGTGTTCATTCCTCTATTGTCACGATGAAACACAATAGGTCGTTTGTTGCGGCGGTGATCGCCGCGGTGGGGTGTTGTTTCTTGCTTGCTGCATGTTCGGACAGTAATTCGCCGACCGACAACACCGTGCTCGGCACCGAACATTTTCCGATGACTTCCGGTACGTGGTGGCGCTACAAGACCCACGACAGCACCTCGACGCGTGCGGTCCGAGGTTTGGTTACGATCCGTAACAAAGAATACACCCGCATCTACGAGTACGACAAGAACGATACACTCTACTACCGGCGCGAAGATTCGTCGTACTTTACGCTGTACTTCGACAAACAACGTCACCCGCTCTCCGAAGGATTGATCCTCGACGAAACGCCGAATCTCAATTGGGGATCGACGCTGAAGCTGCAGGACTCGCTCGTCAACGGGGCGTTCCGCTCGACACCCGTGAAGGGCTCGATGAGCATCAACGGCAAATCGTATGCGAATAACCTTGCGCTCACCTGGGTCGCGTACACGACAAAAGGCGGCGTCCGGGATACGGTGATCGGTACACAGTATTTTGCTCGCGGGATCGGCGAAACGCTGCGTATTATCAATGGCGATACGACCGAATCGCTGCTTGACTACCATATCCAATAACTCTATCGATCGTTATGACCCGACTCAGTAGCGTTTGCATCCTGATCCTCACGGGCGTACTCATCGCATCCGTCGGTTGCCGCTCGACGACATCGCCGGAACAGTCGCCGGATGCGGGCGTCTTCTTGCCATCGGGCGCCGGGAGCACGTGGGTCTATACGATGGCGGCAGGGAATACAACCTATCGCACGATGCTCGGCGATACGGTGCTCGAAGGGCGCATTTATCATATCTTGCAGGACTCGGTGACCTTTTTGCCTCCGAACAACAGTACGTCGTTCGTCTCGCAGTCGTACTTTCGCAGCGACGAGAACTCGCTCTACGAAGTGCTCTCGCTCCCCGTACGCGAAGGCATATTCCTCGATACGCGTATCGGCGCCAGTTGGACCGAGATCTCGGACACCACAGCCAACCCCAATGCGCGCCGCTGGGAGTACACGACGATTGCGTTGTTGCCCTCGTTCACGGCCGGAGGTCATACCTACAGCGATGTACTGCAGCTCGAACTATGGGAATACTACCCCGGCATACCGAACGCCCAGCCCACGATGTACGAATTTTACTATGCCAAGAATATCGGGATGGTGGAGCTGATGGATTCGACGCATCGAGGGGTAGCGCAGGTCCTTTCGGAGTACCATATTCAGTAGGGGCCGTACTGCCGAAACCCTCTCCACCGGATGGCTGTTTACATCGGTCTGAAAATATCACGCTTCTATCGCCCCATAATCGTATGAATCAAGGCACTATTGCGCAGGTTATCGGCCCCGTTCTCGATATCGACTTCAAGGACGGCCAGCTTCCGGCTATTCTCAACGCTATCAAGGTACCCCGCACCAACGCCGACGGCAAGCAGGAAGACCTGATCGTCGAAGTGCAGCAGCACTTGGGCGAGGACCGCGTCCGCGCCGTTGCGATGGACTCGACCGACGGTCTCGTCCGCGGCATGTCGGCCTTCGATACCGGCGCGCCGATCTCGGTGCCGGTCGGCCCGAACTCGCTCGGACGCCTGATCAACGTCGTGGGCCAGACGATCGACGGCGGCGCGCAGATCGATTCGAAATTTTCCTGGAGCATCCACCGCGATCCGCCGAAGTTCGAAGACCTCTCGACCAAAGCCGAGATTCTCGAAACGGGCATCAAGGTGATCGATCTGCTCGAGCCCTATTCCAAAGGCGGTAAGACGGGCCTCTTCGGTGGCGCCGGCGTCGGCAAGACGGTCGTGATCATGGAGCTCATCCATAACATCGCCATGCACCACGGCGGTTATTCGGTCTTCGGCGGCGTGGGCGAACGTACGCGCGAAGGAAACGACCTCTACCTCGAAATGAGCGAAGGCGGCGTGCTCGATAAGACCGTGCTCGTCTTCGGACAGATGAACGAGCCGCCCGGAGCGCGCCAGCGCGTCGGCCTTACGGCTTTGACATTCGCCGAATACTTCCGCGACGAAGAAGGCAAAGACGTGCTGCTCTTCATCGACAACATTTTCCGTTTCACGCAGGCAGGCTCCGAAGTATCCGCTCTGCTTGGCCGTATGCCGAGCGCCGTGGGGTACCAGCCGACGCTCGCTTCAGAGATGGGGCAGTTGCAGGAGCGCATCACCTCGACGAAGAAGGGTTCGATCACATCGGTGCAGGCCATCTACGTGCCGGCTGACGATTTGACCGATCCCGCACCGGCAACGGCGTTCAGCCACTTGGATGCAACGACCGTGCTCTCGCGTGCGATCTCCGAACTCGGTATCTACCCGGCCGTGGATCCGCTCGATTCCACGAGCCGCATCCTGAGCCCCGACGTCGTCGGCGAAGAGCACTACGCCGTCGCGCGCGGCGTGCAGAACATTTTGCAGCAGTACAAAGACCTGCAGGACATCATCAACATCCTCGGCATGGACGAACTCTCCGACGAGGACAAGACGATCGTCAAGCGCGCACGCAAAGTGCAGAAATTCCTTTCACAGCCGTTCTTCGTGGCCGAGCAGTTCACCGGCTTGCAGGGCAAGTACGTGAAGCTCGAAGACACCATCCGCTCGTTCAAGATGATCCTCGACGGCGGATGCGACGACCTCCCCGAGCAAGCCTTCCACATGGTCGGCACCATCGAGGACGTCTTCGAAAAAGCAAAGACCATCGAAGTCTAATCGACGTCGATCCGACAAAGTCTACAAAAGGCGGGCCACCACCCGCCTTTTTTATTGGTAAAACTTCCCCAACACGTGTCATTCTGAGCGAAGCGAAGAATCCCTTCAGGAGTGTACGGAAGGTCGAGGCAAACCGAAAGGGATTCTTCGCGTTGCTCAGAATGACGTGTTGGGGCGAAGAAGTAGGACGGACTCTCAGTCCGTCCCCGGTGGCACGGACTCTTAGTCCGTGCTCTTTCGGCAACCACAAACATTCGGTCCTGCCCCGAACCTCCGCCCACGAATGAATTCGTGGGCTACGCATGTGGCCGTCCTGCCGGACTCAATGCGGCGAAGCCGCAATCTCCCCCACACGTGTCATTCTGAGCACATTCGCTGTGCTCAGTGTAAACTCCGCGAAGAATCCCTTCATGCAACGCAGCATGCCCAAGCCAGTAGGACGGACTCTCAGTCCGTCCCCGTTTCGGTCTGTACGAACTATTGAGGCAAACCGAAAGGGATTCTTCGCGTTGCTCAGAATGACGTGTTGGGGCGAAGAAGTAGGACGGACTCTCAGTCCGTCCCGTTTCGGTCTGTACGAACTATTGAGGCAATCCTGAAGGGATTCTTCGCTTCGCTCAGAATGACTGGTGTGATAAGCATTCAAAAACCAAACACACCCACCCCATGAATATATGTTGGCGCCCAACTGTTTAGCATTGGCCGTTGCGCGCTGCGCGCGCGGACGAACTGCCATGCACGATATTCTGACCCAAACCGACGTCGCCGAGCTTGTCGATGCGTTCTACAAAAAAGTCGTCGTCGATGACGTCATCGGCTATCTCTTTACCGACGTCGTCGCGCTCTCGTGGGACGAGCACATCCCGATCATGAACGACTTTTGGGGTTCGATCCTCCTGAACTCCGGCGCCTACCGCCGCAACCCGATGCGCAAACACCTCGAGCTCGACAAACGCGAACGCTTGTTGCCCACGCACTTCGAGCGCTGGCTCGCGCTCTGGCAGCAAACGATCGCCGAACACTTCGACGGACCCAAAGCCGACTTCGCGCTTGCGCGGGCGCGGCAGATCGCCGCCGTCATGCAACACCGCGTCGAAGAAGACCGGAGCCTCGACCGGCCCGAGATGTTCCGCATGACGGAGTAGCTCGCGGTCCGATCGCATCCGAGCCCGAACACCACCAGCAACCTCGAACGCGGCAACGTAAACGTCAGCGCCGACGCGCTGGATAAGATCGCAAGAAGTTTGGATCTGCCGAATCATGCGCTTGTTGCGCATCTCTAGCGCCAAATCACCACACTTGGGTTCTCTCTGGGGACTGTTTGCAGAGTCTGAATAATTGGGATTTTGCGACTTGAGATCCGAGTGAGTTATATTTGTGCTTAGATGTCGGCGGAGTATCTACGGTTACCATGATCACCGTTGCTTCTTGGGAGAGGCCGACAACTGTTGGCTCAAGAGGACAACCTACTCCAACAACCATTACATGAACGCCCGCAATGCCAAAACACATTCGCAACAGTACCGATCAGATTGATGAGCCCACTCCGAGAGATGCACGACAACCACGCTCTCGATTTTCCTTTCCGGCACTTCAGTTGATTCAGAACAAGCAGAAGTTCTACTTTGCTACGATGCCCGTGGAGAGCATATTTCCGTACTGCTACGTGGCAAGGCGTCAGGATGACCCGATTGAAGGGTTCCAACGCAACCTTAGCGAGGAGAGGGCCAGAGACATCGCTAAATACCTTGATGATTCGCGGGGCTCCATCCCAACAAACATTGTGCTATCTGCGCAGCCATCAGCGGAGTTCGAGTACGATTCGAAGAACAAGTCGGTTCGTTACAAGAAAGTCGAGAAAGGATTTCTTGTTCTTGACGGCCAGCATAGGCTTTGGGGGTACAGTTTCACCAAGAAGAAGCATCGAGTCCCTGTCGCTATCTATGTGGGGCTTTCTAGGCAGGAGGAAGCTAGCCTCTTCATTGACATTAATACTAATCAGCGTGGCGTTCCTGCAGCGCTGCTTCTTGACATCAAGCAGGTTGCGCAACAGGAAACCGAGGACGAGTCAACGCTACGTAAATTCTTCGACGATTTCAACGCGGACGCACGATCCCCTTTCGTCGGCTATTTGAGCCCGTTTACATCAGCCCGGGGTAGGATATCGAGGGTGACTTTCAACAGAGCCTTCAAAGCGTTGCTTGGGAATGAGGTCGTGATTCAGTTGGGGAAGCAAAAGCAGTTCGTGCTTTTCTTGAATTACTTCAGATCTGTCGAGGAGACTCTAAGGAATCCCTTGTTGCTAAGAAAGCAAGCATACTTTGAAGCATTCTGCGAGTTCTTGCCAGAGGTATTGAGAGCGTCGCGAGAGAAACACAAGAACTATAAGGAATCGTCTTTGAAGGATGTGTTGGCACCGATTTCAAATATTGATTTGGAGAGTGTACCGACTGGAGGAAAGACCAGCGTGAGCAAGGGGCCCATACTAAAAGTGCTCCACGGTGCGCTCGCAGGTCAACTCGAGGTGAGCGAAGACATGATATGATCCCAATTGGCCCCAGTTACATTAAGATGCGCGAGGACTTGTTGACCACTTTCGCGTCTGCCTGCCATTTGCGACTTGACGAACGCTCGGGGTTCAAGGAGTGGTTACTGGCGAAAAAGGGAAGCTATACTGTACGATCCGGCACTTCATCAGGCTATTCTATCTCAGCTGATTCAGTCGGGCTCGCTCGCCACTTGTTGGTTGATGTCGAACTGCTAACAAATGGGTGCTTCGAGCACCTTCAAGAAGTCTTTGGCTTCAGCTCTGGGTCGGGTGTACGAAGTGACGCATGGAATATCGTTACCGTCTACTACTTCTCGTTCTACTGCGCACAGACTCTCTTGCGTCTTGTTGGGTCGCCGATTACCTATGTCAACAAAAACGAAGCTTCTGATTTGGCGCTCCTTGTAACCGGCGGACCTAGCAAAAGTGCGGGAGCGGGTGCGTATCATTTCAAGCGATTGACTCCACCGAGCGACGGCACAGTGGAGTATTTACTTAAGAAATCAACGATGGGTAGAGTTCACGACGCCGTATGGAACGCACTCTTCTCATATCTTGAGTCAGTAAACGTGAATTCCGGGGCCGGAAATCAAGAGGAGAAACGGATCCTCGATTTCTTGACAAGTAAGGTTCTTCATAGCATGTATGGCAACTACAGTTGGCCATCCGAGCTTAGAAATCGTGCAAACTATTGGCCGGGGTATATTTACCGACAGGTTGAGCGAAAGTCATTGGTGAATGTTCGAAAGCTCACTACGAACTGGCGTGCTGCGACTATGGCTGAATTATTGGCTACTATTACTGCGGCCGAGGTCGGATGTTCACCAGTGAAAAAGACATCTATCGAAAGCCATGTCGGGTTTCTGTACGCTTTCGCAAATACGCTATTTCTGCTCACCCGCCAACTCTATTCGGAGCTTCTTGATCGGCGTCTCATCGACTCAAGGTGGGAGCTGAAGAGGTCGAAATACAAGTCAAGCATGTCTCAACCGAGTGCCAACTTGCTTGTTATGTCAAAAACCTACTAGCTCGCGGGGTGGCAACCCTCCACACCGGTAGTCCGTGATCTACCCAGGGTTCCGGCCTTCGGCCTCCACCCTGGGCTAGGAGTACATCGCCCCTGCCGGGGCAGAGATGAATGCCCCACCCCCCAACCCCCTCCCGCAACGGGTGGGGGAGTCGGCTCCATAGGTGCCCGCAATATTAAATCTTCGCCTCCCACCAAATACACATCTTCCGTATCGGGCTTGGCTGTACTGATTTGATAAATATATTGCTTATCAATAGGTTCGTGAGGTGCCAATTTGCTGAATAATATATAATATGGGTTGATATATTGTGATTTGTTAGAACAAAAATACATATTTGGATGTATGTTTGTAACATTCACAATTCTATCAACACGATATGACTACGCAGAACATAATTCGCAAGGGGGACATCGTCCCGCATGAGATCAATCTTTGTTTGGGCGATACGGTGGGCGAGAACGCGGTGACGAGCGTTCGGGTGGCCTATGAGATCGCGAAGGCGCAGCCGGAGCGGGCGGTGCTGTTCATCAATGCGTTTCAGTCGAGCTACAAATTCGACGAGGCGTGCGCCGAGGCGGTGGGCCCGGAGTTCGTGGGTCAGGCGCGCAAGACGTTCGCGCTGCTGCATTCGCGCGTCGGCGAGGTCCCGAGCGATCATCAGGCGATCATGGCGCTGCTGGAGGACCCGAGGCTCAACATCGGGACGGTCGTCATCAACTCGTGGGAGTTCGCGGCGAAGGATGCGCGCACGCGCGAACGGTTGCTATTCCTGCTGCTGCGGTGGGCAGCGGAAATGAACGTGACGGTGATCGTCTTTGCGCAGCAGTTGGGTTCGCGCCAAGTGACGGCAGGCCGCTACGAACGCGGGTGGATGGGGAAACTGATGGGGATCGTCGCCAGAGTAGTGCGCTTCACGCGCGAAGAACAACTGAGGGGAGACACGTACCGCTTAGTCATGCTCGATCGTGCGGGCGAGGACGCGAAGCGACTCGACGATAGCGACGAAAAGAGCGCCGAGCGCGAGAAGTATGTCGGGAAGTACGTCGATGACGGCGACGGGTATGGCGAAAGCTACCGTCGCGGTGTTGGCGTGCATCTCGATGATGACGGTGCGGACGATGAGGGCACCGATGAGAGCGAGCATGAGTACGAAGATCAGTACGATGAGGAGCACGTAAGGCGGAGTGTGTATAGTGAAGCTCTTGCAGCATAATGCGTTGCGGCGGAGGGTGCCCGGCGATTCGCGCTTCGCGCGGGGAATGTAAAATGTACGATGTAAAATGTAAAATTGGGTGCCATGCAAGTTTATAAGCCTGTCATTCTGAGCAACGCGAAGAATCCCTTTGGGAGTGTACGGAAGGTCGAGGCAAACCGAAAGGGATTCTTCGGTCGCGGCGGCGACCTCAGAATGACGTGTTGGGTAAGGGCATTGCGCCTTCTCCGTGTTGAGTCCGGCAGGACGGCCACATGCGTAGCCCACGAATTTATTCGTGGGCGGGGTTCGGGGCAGGGCCGAATGTTCGTGGATGCCGAAAGAGCACGGACTGAGAGTCCGTGCCACTGAGGACGGACTAAGAGTCCGTCCTACTGAGTTCGTATCTTTCAGCTCTAATTGAGGGGCACCACAATAGTATGACAACGACGACAATGACAACAGAACCAACACGCTGCCTTTGGTGCGGGACCGATCCGCTCTATGTTCACTACCATGACCACGAATGGGGTGTGCCGGTACACGACGATAGGAAGCTCTTTGAATTTCTTGTACTCGAGGGAGCGCAAGCCGGGTTGTCGTGGATCACGATCCTACGCAAGCGCGAAGGGTATCGCAAGGCCTTTTCCAATTTCGATCCCGAGAAGGTAGCGCGGTTCACCGAGGCACGAATCGAAAAAATATTGCAGGATCCGTCGATCGTCCGCAACAATCTGAAAGTCCGCTCGGCCGTGACGAATGCGAAGGCATTCCTCGAAGTGCAGGGGGAGTTCGGTTCGTTCGACAAGTACATCTGGCAATTCACCGACGGCCAGGTCATTCACAACCGCTGGAAGGAGCAAGGGACGCTGCCGGCTCGAACAAACGAATCCGATGCGATGAGCAAGGATATGATCTCCCGTGGCTTCAAGTTCGTCGGCTCGACGATCATGTACGCCCACATGCAAGCCACCGGCATGGTCAATGACCATCTGGTAGGGTGCTTTCGGTATAAGGAACTCAGAAGCAGCACGTCATTCTGAGCGAAGCGAAGAATCCCTTAAGGATCACCAGAACGCCCAAGTATGGAGAACTACGTTGTCTACATTCTATCCAGCAACTCGAAGCGTCTCTACATCGGGATGACGAATGATCTCGACCGTCGATTATATGAGCATAAGAACAAGCTGAATGAAGGCTTCACCAAACGGTACAATATCGACAAGTTGGTATACTTCGAACTATTCTCGACGCCGAGTCAAGCTATTGCAAGGGAAACGCAATTGAAAGGGTGGCTGCGTTCGAAGAAGATCGCCCTGATCGAAGGGATGAATCCCGGGTGGAAGGATCTGAGTCTGGATTGGGGATCCGGGCAAGCCGAAAGGGATTCTTCGCTTCGCTCAGAATGACGGTTTTTTGGGGCAGTTTGTGAATAGAACAATAGGCCGAACGTCATTGTTAAGAGGCGCACTATGGCAAAGAATATCTCGCTGAAGATCGTCACGCCGACGAACACGGTGTTCGAGGGCGACGTTGACCAATTTACCGCTCCGGGAGCGTTGGGGCCGTTTCAGGTTCTCCATAACCACGCCGCGATCGTGACGAAGCTGGTGCCGGGTCTGCTGAAGTTCAAGCAATCGGGCGGTGGCGAAGAGCATTATTATGTTGCCGGCGGGTTCGTCGAGTTGCATGACGATATCGGCGTGATTCTTGCCGATAGCGCCGAGCATTCAAGCAAGATCAATATTTCCCAGGTCGAAAGCGAGATCGCCACGCTGCGTCGTCGCTACGCCGATCACGAGATCGACAACGCACAGTTTCACCACGAGCTTGACATTCTCAATGCCAAGCTGCTCGTGGCAAAAGCGTAACGCGGCTTCCCGACCAGCCGGACGCCATCATACGGCTGTAGCGTGAAAGACTATTTCTCGATCCTCGGCCTCCCGCGCTATGCCAGCGAGGAGGAGATCAAAGAGGCCTATCGTCGCCTGGCTCTGCGATGGCATCCGGATCTCAACGTCGGTTCCGATGACGCCGAACGGATGATGCAGGACCTCAACCGCGCGAAGGAAGTACTCTTCGAACGCGAAACCCGCGAGGACTACCGACGGCTCCTCGATATGCAGGATACGCTCAGCTACGAGAACCTGCAGCGCATCCGTCAGAAGTATAAAGACGACCGCGACGGTGCCGGTCCCGAGATCGAACTTCGGTATCCGTTCAATCGGACGAAGGTCGCGATGATTATTGGGGCAGTTATTATAGTTATCGGTGGCATCGGATATATCTGGAGTATGTCGGGCTCGAAAGAGTTTGCCGCCGACCCGGCACAGCGGATCGTCGAACGCCATGCCGCGCCGTTGCCACAGCCGGCAGTCAAAGAGAACTTGTCGACGCCGTCGGATTCACTGGAGACAATAGAGCAAATCGCGTCGGTCTCCGCAATGCTCGGCGATTACCGCACCGCAGCAGCTTATTGGGAGACGTTGCTGAAGCGAGGATCGTACCGGTTATCGACGGTGACCAATTTGGTATTGGCCCATATTCGGCTCAAGGAATATGCCGCAGCAATGGGCGATGTCGAAGCATACGTGACGAGTCCGGAACATCGGTTGCTGATCTATACGACACTCGGCGATTTCTTCCGATCGGAATTGCAGCCGATCGATGCATCGGATGCGTATCACAAAGCTCTCGAATATGCTCCGAAGAGCGACACATCGAAGATAGCGGTACAAGAGGCGATTCGTCGCGCGAAGTCCGGCATCGCGAATTGATACAAACTAAAGGTTCGACGCACCGTGTTATTCGTCCGCTTGTACTAATACACCTGCAATGCGCCCGACCCGCGCACTGATCTCGACCACCGCATTCCACGAGAATCTTCGATTCGTTCGTCGTCGTATCGGCGCCGGGCCGATCATCATGGCGGTGATCAAGGCCAATGCATACGGTCATGGCCTTGAGATCATCGCGAAGGCCGCGATCGACAGCGGCGAGGTCGGGTACTTCGGCGTTGCAACCGAAGAGGAAGGGCTGATCCTCCGCTCGCTGACGACGCTGCCGATTCAGGTTCTGACCACAGCGATGGATAACGAGATCGACGCATTTATTGTCCACGCGCTCGACTTCACATTATGCGATTACCATCAGCTCGAGGCAATTGTTGCACGAGCTGCGGCACTCGGCAGGAAGGCCAGAGTGCATCTGAAGGTCGATACCGGCATGCGCCGTATTGGAGTTGAACCGGCCGATGCACTGCACTTTGCGAGGACGATCGCGACGCATCGCAATGAGATCGATTTCGTCGGCATCTCGACACATTTTGCGACGAGCGACGAAGAAGGCTCGGCCTTCTTTCGCAAGCAACTCGATATCTTCGCTTCGATCGTGCATACGGTGCGAGCCGATGGGATATCGGTCCCGATCGCTCATGCGGCGAACTCAGGAGCGATTCTGCAGCGACCAACCGAGACGGCATTCGATATGGTACGCCCTGGCATCCTGCTCTATGGGTACGCGCCCTCGCTCCAGCAGCATGCGCTGCATCGGCATGAGTTGCACGCCGTGCTCGATCTGGTAAGTGCAGTCGGTTTTACGAAACACATTGCGGCAGGCGAAGGAGTCAGTTATAATCTCCGCTGGCATGCAACGAACCCGACGAACATTGCCACGGTCCCGGCAGGGTATGGCGACGGCTACTCGCGGCTCCTGACGGGCCAGGCTGAAGCGCTGATCGGAGGGTATCGGTACCCTGTCCGTGGCACCATCTGTATGGACCAACTGATGGTAGAAACCGGCGATGTCCGTGTGCATATCGGCGACGACGTGACGCTGATCTCGTCACGCGACGAGGCACTTGATGCGTGGAAAATCGCCGAGCGGATCGGTACGATCCCCTACGAAGTATTAACCAATATCACTGCTCGCGTACCGCGAGTGATCTCGGAAAGAACCACCGAATGAAGATTTGCGCTGTGATCATGGCGGGCGGCGTCGGGACCAGATTCTGGCCCTATAGCCGCGAGGCCCGCCCGAAGCAATTGCTCGACGTACTGCACAACGGGAAGTCACTCTTGCAAAGCACGCTCGAACGGACCAAGACGTTCGCGGCGGAGTCGGATACAATGATCATTACCAGCAGGACACACATCGAGCCGCTCAAGGAGCAGGCGAAGGGTGTTCCGGCCGAAAATATTATCGCCGAGCCTTTCGGCAAGAATACGGCTCCGTGTATTGCGCTCGCCGCGAAATTGATCAGAGAGCGCCATGGCGACGATGCAGTGATGGTCGTGCTCCCCGCAGACCACTTAATCAAAAACGACCGAGAATTTACCAGACTGATCGAAGTCGGAGTTCGGCTGGCGTCGCAAACGCATGGCCTCGTCACACTTGGCATTCATCCGACACGACCGGAAACCGGATATGGATATATCCAGCTTGACGACAGCAACCTGCCGTCGCACCAAGATCTGCCGGCATTCTCCGAGTTCGAACTTCGAGATGTATTCCGTGTGCATCGTTTTGCAGAAAAACCGGACACCGATACGGCCCAGCGCTTTATCGAATCCGGCGACTTCCTCTGGAATAGCGGGATGTTCATTTGGCGTGTCGATGCGATCGACGCCGCATTGCGTACCTATACCGAAGGGATCATGGAGCATATCGACCGTGTCCCGCCGCTTTCAGACCATGCATTCGCTGCCGGCCTCGCAGACGCATATAGCAAAGTTCGTGGCGTGTCGATCGATTATGCCGTCATGGAGCGGGCGAAGAATGTGTACGTTCTTCGCGCAAACACGCTCGGGTGGAGCGATCTCGGAAGTTGGGACGAAGTGTGGCGGCTCTCGGAACGCGACATGCAAAACAATGTCGTTGATGCCGACGCTAACGTGATCGTGCGTAATTCAAAGGGGTGCCTTGCAATGTCTCGTTCGGAGAAGCTGATCGTGCTGAACGGCGTTAACGATATCGTTGTCGTCGATTCGGGCGATGCGATCCTGATCACTCACCGCGAGAGAGCGCAAACCGTCAAGGATGTAGCTGATTATCTCAAACGAAATGGCCGCACGGAGTACCTGTAGACGGCCATTCGGGGGTATTGTCACCGCGATGATGCTCTGCGGTCTTCTTGCCAGTTGCTCCGCACCCGTTGTGCGAGGGCTTGCAACACAGGAAGGGCTTGCGTCCTTCTACGGGAAGGAATTTAATGGCCTCAGAACCTCCAGTGGTGAGGTGTTCGATATGAATAAGCTCACCGCCGCCCACCGGAGCTATCCGTTCGGGACACTTCTACGGGTCACGAACCTTAAAAATGGCGCTCAGGTCGACGTAACGGTAAACGATCGCGGCCCTGTCAAACCGGAACGGATCATCGATCTATCGTATGGAGCCGCCAAAGCAATAGGATTAGATAAGTTAGGCCTGACCCGCGTCCGCCTCGAGGTGATCGACTGGGGCAAATAAAATCGTAAGAAAATGTTTCGGCGGGTGTAACAAAATGCCCTGTTTGAAGTTTATCCGAAGCACAGTTTTACGGTTTTTGGGACGGATATTGAGTATATTTGCATAACTATACTCGTCTCTTGGTGCCACATGTGCCGCGAGACTCGGCATAACGGCGCCCGTAGTTCAACTGGATAGAACGTTGGATTCCGGTTCCAAAGGTTGAGGGTTCAAGTCCTTCCGGGCGCACTCGATATACCGTTTTACCGTATTACTGTCACTAGTACTAGTACATGATTCGTTCGCAAAAACAACTGAACGACGCTGTTCAGCCTACAGAGCAGGAATTGAGCCAGAGTGACAAAGTCATTCTGAACTATCAAAAGACCGCTTCATGGCTCGCAAGCAATAGCCGCATTGTCATCGGCGCCTCTGTGGTGCTTGTGGCTGCGGTCGCCCTATTTTTCTACTGGCGCTCTACCGAACAGGAAAAGGCCGATCACGCCGAAGCTCTTCTGTCGCGCATTATGCCCGTCTACCAAGGGAGTGACTGGCGCGGGGCGATTGACGGTGATATGCACACCAAGATCCAGAATGAGCCGATTTTCGGCCTTCGCCAGATTGCAGCCGACTATGGCTCGACCAAGGCAGGCCAGCTCGCGAAGCTCTGTCTCGGTAATTGCTACTATTATCTGGGCAAGCTCGATAGCGCTCTGATGGCATTTGACGCCATTTCGACCGATCTTCCGCTGATCAAGGCGTCGGGCCAGGCCGGGAAAGCCGCAATTTTAGCAGATAAGGGTAACAAAGAGGAATCTGCGAAGTTATTCATGTCAGCCGCTTCGGTAGAGGCGGTCAATCCGATGAACGCCGACTACTCTTATGCCGCTGCCCGTAACTTCGAGCAGGCTGGCAAAAAGGATGAGGCCATAAAAGTGTATCGCAAGATATTGGAAGACTATCAGGGTACGTATTTTGACGATGGCGCACGACGTGCGCTTATTCGGCTTAATGTCTCCCTGTAATTTCTTCCGTATATTTGCAGGACTTTAGTAACGAGATACGGTGATGCCGGTGCATTCTGCGCCGGCGTAACTGTTTTAATATTAATACGATAGTAAGGATAATCGGTACAATGTTGATCGAGCGAGCAACAACTGATCCGACGCCACAGCCTGAGCGTCAACCAGAAAGTTTTTTGTCAATCCGTAATTTACTCACTCACGGAGGAAGTATGCAGCGTTTATTGATTGCATTTATGTTCTCTCTCGTATTTCTGGGAATTCTCCAGGATGCGAAAGCGCAACGTATCGTCGATGTCAGCGGCTATCTGACGTCTGGTCAGACGAGGACGTTCTATTCTCGCACGCCAGGCAACAGCAATACCGATACGATCTATCGTATTTCCGGAAATTATAGTATTTCCGGAAAGCTGATCATTCAGGAAGGTGCCGAAGTGCATTTCCTTCCGGGTGGCCGTATCATGGACTCGGTCGGCGGAAAGATCGTTGCAAATGGTTTTTCCGGCTTGCAGCGACGGATTCAATTCCGAGGCTTCAACGTCAACGGCAATTCATACGAATGGGGGCATATCCTCGTTCTGCCGGGCGCTGACTCTGTCTATTTTGCGAACTGCCGGTTCGCGTTCTTCCGTAAGAAGGAGTCGATCGACAATCAGTTGATCTACGGTGTGGCTGACATTCCGGGTAGCCCGAAGCTCACGAATTCGCTCGCTCTTATTCGCGCGTCGAACGGTACCGGTGCTGTCATGACGACATTCTCCGCTAAGACCTATCTGCTCGATGTGATTGCCGACAGCTGTCAGGCGATTTATCGTGGTGGTGCATTCGCGTTCCTACAGGCCCCCTCCGCTTCATACTTCCCGGGGGACGACGGCCGTATGGCGCTCGTGAACCATCAGGTCCGCAAGCTTTTGATCCGCGATTGCCGAGTTCTTAACGAAACCGTCAATCCGAACTCGCACGCCAACTGGGCCGATACCGGCGCGTATGGCGGCGCAATCTATATGTCGGCGCGTCTCGGCGCGACGGTCAGCGATTTCCGCTCCTGCTATCTTGGCTACACGGATAGTGTTGCTTACCCGCTTGGCATTCCGGCCAGCTTGCCGAAGAACGTCGACAGCATGCAGTTCGAGCGTTGTACGGTAAATAATCCTGCAAAGTCGCAGGGTTCCTTGCAACAGCAAGCATACGGCGGCGCAATCTATGTCGGTGACTATACTGCCTTGACCGCATCGCTTATCGGTTGTAATACTGATAGTGCAATTGCCGCCTCCGGTGACCAGAATATGCGCGGTGGTGCTATTTATGTCAGCCGCACGTCTTCTGATCCGGCTTGGCAGGCTCCGCCGAGCGCACAGTCGCGCCGTCCGGGTCTTGCAATCATTAAGCGTGCCCGTTTCCTCGGAAACGTTGCCGGTATGGGTGGTGCCATCTTTATGGATTGGCAGAACAATGGCGGTACTGGCGGTTTGCCGAGTGGCAATGGTTTCCAGAATGGCTCGGCTCTTGTGATCGACGGTGAAAATGTTGTTCAGACCTCGCCGTTCACGCTCCGCGATTCCGGTAATATCGAATTTGCGCTTAACACCGCATACTATGCTGGTGGCGCCATCTATCAGAACTGGTACACGTTTATCACCGGTTATCTCGAGCCGTCGACCAAGGTCGCTCCGCTCTTCGATTCCGTTGAAATGCGTGTGAAGTTTGCAGGTAATGCCGCCGGTGTCGCCGGTGGTTCTATTTACCTCAATCCGAACGCCAATCCCGACATTCAGAGCCGTCGCGTATGGCACATCGCCAACTTCGTCGATCCGTCGGATACACGTATCGCTCGTCCGCAGTACTATGACCTTGTAAAGGGTGGTGGCGCTGAATTCATCGGTACGCGCGACAGTGCGTTCGCAGTCGAGTATTTCCGCAACTATGTCCATGGTGGCAATGGTGGTGCGGTATATATGAATATGGGCCAGTCGGGCCCGGGTGTCTTTGCATACAATCGCTTCATGGTTGAAGACAAGTATAATGCAACGACCCCGTCGCTCTCGCCGCTCCCGTACGATCGCCGTGAGCTTACTCGTTTCATCGAGAACGTTGCGACGGTTGCCGTTGCAAATGACTCGGCGGCGCTCGAAGTTCGTAATGGCCGTGGTGGTGCGTTGTATGTTGACATCAACAACTCGCCCAACCCGCTGATCCTGCTCGATACGTTGATCCTGAGCCGCGCTCGTTTTGAGCACAACCAGGCATTCACCGGTTCGGCGATCCATTCGGATAACTTCCGTTTGCAGGTTACTGCAAACCAGACGTTGGTCGCAAATAACTTTGCTACCAGCCAGCACGTTGCTTCGGTCGACCTCGAAAACCCGAACAAGAACAATCCGGGCGATCAGAGCGCAGGCGCAACGATCTGGGCTGATTTTGAAGGACCGGCACCGCAGCACGAGACCAACTCGCGCGGTAATGCCATCTATGACAACGTCGCACGCTACATCCTTCGCGAGCCGGATGGCCCGCATGGTTTTGGTGGTGTTGATACGCTCCGTGGTAACTTCTGGGGCGAGTCGGGTCCGGATCTGATCACGCAGCTCCCGACGCTGCCGATCGGCGCGATCCAGTCGACGTTCTTCATTGATTATTATACCAAGGACTGCTTCACGAACGTGTATGAGCCAAACCGCTTCCCGGCAAGCTCGTACACCTACGTTCCGATCGGTACGATTCCGGATACGCTCCTCTTCGAGGGTCGCATCTATGATATCTTCGATCGCGGTCTCGATATCAAGACGGTTGATTACAGCAATCGCCGCCTTGCAATCGCAGAAGCCTTCTCGCTTGGTCTGCCGACCGATATCGGTAATGCAGCCAACAATCACACTGGCCTGCGCCGCTGGACTCGCGATATCTTTGAGAAGGACCCGGTCTATCTCTCGAAGATCATGCGTTACCAGACGCAGTTCGTCGGTAATCATCCGCTTGGTTATCCGCTGTTCCTGTCGGCTGATGTCGACGTTGCAGATCGCAACCGCGATGCCTATGCACGTAACTACACGACGGTGTTCGTTCTCAATGAGACGACGCAGGAGTATGTTCGTGTGAACCTCAAGGAAGAGTTTGCAGACCATGCCGATTCGTCGAGCATTCCGTACCGTGGTCGTTTGGACTTCGTTCCGGATTCGACGGTTGGTTCGCGCAATCCGTTTGCACGCGCGAAGGTGCTCTGGAGCCCGACACTTATCCGTCCGACCAACACGACCTACAATGAGATCGCTCGCGCTGCAAAGCTTGAAGATAGCGCAGCTCTTGACGGTCGTGCATACAATCTCGGTCTGAACCAGCTTCAGAATGTGGTTGGTCCGGACACGATCGCTACTATCGGTATGCAGGGTTCGGGTAGCCCGGCACAGACCTTGTGGTATGCTGGCGAGCGTTACCATACGCTTCCGGTACGTCCTGGTGACCAGATCTCGGTCTTCAGCCGTACGCAGCTTTGGAAGTATGGCTTTGCCGGTGCAAAGGCACGTGGCTTGAGCTTCAAGATCGGTGACGTAATGGCTCCGTTCTGGGCTGGTGACGTCCCGGCGCTTCAGAATGACACATTGAATCCGAACCGTCTCTACGCTCGTGAGGATAATGTGTACGTTCCGTACAGCTCGAACCAGAACCTCAATAACGTTCTGTTCCGTATCGGTGGGTACGATATGAATAATTTCTACGACCCGCGTTGGCTGTGGAATCCGTACTACACGATGTTGGATTACTCAGTGACCTTCCCGGCCGGGATGGATTCGCTGAACTATCGCTTGCCATGGTGGTTGCAGCGCGACACCGTGCGCAACGTTAATCCGAGCGGCGGTTCGAACGGTTATATCCAACTCTTCGGTACCCCGCACAATCCTGATGTCGTGCCTGGTGGAGAGCCGGTTCATGTCGTCATGACCAACTGGCCGCCGAACAAGCGTTCGGAACACTTGTTGCTCGATTCACTCACGACGAGCGGCCCGATCCCGCCGTATAACAATCATACGGCTGCTGATCTCGGTGACAATGCCGATACGCTTTCGATGTGGATCTATCCTGCATACATGAATTGTCAGCAGGGCTTCTTGAGCGATACGATCGATGTTCGTCGCACGTATAGCACATATGACTTCCGCATCTTCGTTCGCGATAGCTTGCCTGTCTTCACGACCACCCCGGCAACGGGTTGCGTCGGTACGGCGAACTTGACCGATAGCCTCCGTTACGACTATGACGTCCAGACGGATGACGAAACAGAAGATTCGACAGCTGCGGCCATCACGACCGCTGCTGGTAAGCCGTGGGATTTCCGCTACGGCCGCACATCGTACAGTGGCCTTGTTACGCCGCTGTGGTTGAAGGGTGCGTTTGCAGATGCAAACTTTAAGACGAAGGGTATCATCCATGTGGCAATCGATTCCGCTACGGCGTACTCGTTGATCACGCCGGTTCCGCAGGTCAACTCGGAGCTCTTGCTTGATACGATCGTCTCGATCCAAGCTGATGACGGCCACGCCGGCAAGTCTCAGCAGCAGTGGCATGCAGTGATTAACGTCGAGCCGAAAATCTTGACGACATCGCTGCCGAATGCGAAGGAAGATTCTGACTACAGCGCAAATTCGAAGGACACCCTCGGTCTGCGTCGTATCAATATCTTCGATCCGAACTTCGGAGATACGCACACCTTCCAGTTGCTCTATCAGGGCCAGACGCAGGATGTGTATCGCGATAACCGTTACAAGACTGGCAAGACGACCCTCAACGGTACGACGCCGGCTTGGTTGCAGATCAATCCTGCTTCGGGTGTGCTCTATGGTACCCCGGGTATCAAGGATGCTCCGCGTGGTACCGGATCGGGTGCTGCTTGTGACACGGCTGAGACTGTGACGGTTATCGTCCAGGATCAGTGCGGTCTGACGGCATGGGCCCAGATCCCGCTTAACGTCGATTCGACCGAGCACTTGCCGAGCTTCTTGCGCGGCCCGAACATTGTCTGCGTGCAGAATAATGTTCAGTTCTGTGACACGATTCCGATCCATGACCACGATCTCTTGCGTGATTGCGGTCCGGATAGCCTTGCGTTCACGGTCACCGCTGATCCGGCAAATGGCTGGACGGGTTCTGTGACACCGGTATTCACCGATGGTCAGACACAGTCTACTGACACCGTTGCGATCGCTGTCTGCGGTACGTTTACACTCGACGATACATATTTCTCGTCGAATCCGCCGCCGCCGATCTACTTGAACGTTGGTGTAGACGATGGTCATGGCAATACCGATACGTTGCGCTATCGCGTCTTCGTCGGTGATGTTCCGACCTTCGAGTGCGCAGTCTATGTCTACAACAAGGCTGACTCGCTTACGCACCCGACTTCTGACGTTGCGCGCCTCTGCTTCGGTGCAGGCCGCTACGGTACCGATTCGCTCGACGTTCGTTATTGCGAATTCGAAATTCCGGCAGCTCCGAACTCGCAAGTGTTCGACGGACGCTGGGAGTACCCGGTCGGTGGCTCGCTCAAGGGCGGTTATGTCGATATTCGTCATGACACGGCACAGGTTACCGATATCACGTGGCAGATGCGCTTCAATGCTGGTTCGGATAATGGAGGCTTCCTCTACCCGATCCGTATCTGCTGGAAGCCGAGCTGCTTGAATAGCACCGGCACGATGAAGGGCCACTTCTATCTGCGCCATCCGTTCGATGCAGGTGAATTCTCCATCGACATGGCGACGCCGGCGAACCACTTGATCAATAACACCAGCTATACGCTGATGACCAATGTCGGCGGTAGCAATGACAGTGCATGCCTCGAGATCCGTAATGTCGGCCTCTCGAATGCGCTGATCGTGTTCGTCCCGACGAACTCGGGTGTCGAGAAGACTGCCACGCCGGTATTCTCGCTCGAGCCGAATTCGCCGAATCCGTTCTCGACGAGCACCACGCTCAACTTCAGTGTGGCAAATCGCTCGAATGTGAAGATCGAGATCTATGACATTAAGGGTACGTTGATCCGTACCTTGGTCAACGAGTCGGTCGACGCAGGTACGTACCCTGCGGTATGGGATGGTCTGGATGCCTCTGGCAACGCTGTGGCGAACGGCACGTACATCTGCAAGATGTCGGCCGCGGACTACACGTCGACCATCAAGATGACTCTGAACAAGTAATCTATTTCAACCGGCGGGGTGGTGTAACAAGCCACCCCGCATACGGTTGATCATAGTACAGGACTTTTAACGTATATTGTGTCAATTTCTCTGAAGGAGATATCGAATATGAAGCTCTTCAAGCGGATCTTGGGCCTTGCGGTTTGTGTAGCCCTGGTCGGCACGCTCGCCGGTCAGTCTCATGCACAGATCTGGGCAGATTTCAATATGGGCATTGAGAATGCCTTCTATAACCCGCTTCCGAACGGGACGGTCATTAATATCCTGGACTTTAAGACGTTTGCTGGCGTCGTCGATCTCGATGACGGTGTGGCAAACGACGTTCCGACTGGATTTACGTTTGACTACAATGGCAATAGCTATAACACGGTTAATGTCTGTGTGAATGGTTGGGCCACCGTAGGACATCGCGATCGTCCGGTAATCACGCACGACAAGTACTACATTTTCTTGCCGAACGAGCCAAACAATACGCTTGCTCCGTTCTTCGGCGACCATATCTATCGTACGCTTGCCGATAAGCCGGCTGGGTACACGCCGACCGTGATCTGGTACACGACCAACAGTGTTCCCGATCCGAATCCGAACGCAGCTCCAGGCTCGTTTCTTCATACTTTTATCTTGGAATGGAAGAATCTGAACATCAACGATAAGAGCAATCCGAACTCGATTGCAACGTTCCAGATTCAAATCGTTGAAAACTCGATGGCGAATGATCTTGATCTTCCCGACCATCGCGCCACGATTCAGTTCCACTATGGACCAATCGGTAATCTCGGCAACGTCAAGACGCAGGGCTGCACGGTTGGTATCGATGATAGCACCGGCTACAGCTTTATGAACGGCCTGTTCCCGTCGTTGGTCGACGGAGAGAACCCGGCCCGTACAAACACGGACTCGTTGACGACCTGCTGGCCGCCGGCGAGCTGCTTGCCCGGCCGCGTGATTTCTTTCGATCCCGAAGGTCGCGGTACGTTGGCACAGTGGGGTGATGGTGATGCCGACCTTACTCAGCTCACGAGCTTCGATCCGAAGGTTGTCAATAATCAGAACCGTTTCGTAACGATTGCGGACGCTGACCTTATTCTTGGCGCTACCGCACAGGCATATCCGCCGCTCGATAGTGTCGAAGGTCGTAACGCCTTCCATGGGGATTGTAATCACAACGGACAGTACCAGAATCCGCAGTTCGCACCGTATTTCTTTTACCGTGTGACCCCGTACGATGCTGCGTACATCCTGACCTATCTTGCTGCGAAGATCCCGTTCCTGCCGTGGCTCCACGTTCTTCCGTCCTGGAAGGAAGCGGCCGGTGCAGAGACGAACATCGCTTCGATTCAAGCTGATGTAAAGCAGGCAGTGATGAACGACCGTACGATTATGGTGCCGCTCGTCCTGCATGGCTCTGTCAACGGCGCAGTCAGCTTGGAGTGCAATGTTGCTTCGAACAATCCGTCGGCACTCGAGTTTGCCGGTACGCAGACCAAGGTCGGAATGATCTATGGTAATGCGAAGTCGGGTAAAGTTGCATTTGCTGCTACGGGACAATTTGCAGAAGGCGACGTGCTCGGTTACCTCGAGTTCGTTTCCAACGATACGCATGTTCCGACGTCGATCGAGCTGAATAACATTTCGATTAATGACCAGGCATATCCGGCTCAGCGCTCCGCTCTTGAAATGGATGTGACATCGGCTTCGGCTACGAATTTCTCGGTCGAGAAAGTCGCTCCGAATCCGTTCAGTGTCTCGGCCGACGCTGCGACCACGGTTCACTTCTCCATGAGCGAATCGAATGTCGTTACCGCAAAGATCTTCGATCTGCTCGGTAAGGAAGTTCGCACGATCACTGCAGGTCAGACATTCTCCGCCGGTTCGCACTCGATCCAGTGGGATGGTCATGATAATAGTGGTGCGGTTGTCCCCGCAGGTGTATACTACTACAACTTGTCGGCGGGTTCGTCGGTGTTGGTCGGTAAGATCAACCTGATGCAGTAATAGTTGTTTTCGTCTGGCTCCCGATGTTATGACATCGGGAGCCAGACATTACGTTCTTTGACAAATAGACAGTGAACAAAACTATCACACTGGCCCTCCTCCTTCTGACGATGGTTGGTGTTGGTAGTAGTAGATCCCAGTTTAGCGGGAAGAATGTGCTCTTCCTGCGGTTCGAAAAGAAGATCATTAAGCAGGCGAATTTGCCGGCTGATTCGATCTTCAGCGTATACTGTCGATTGCAGTGCCCGAAGCCGAGTCGCTTTCATAGCTATCAGGTGGATATGGTTCTGCAAAATTCAGTGATAGGTTTCGAGCCGGTCGGTGACAATAAGGCAATCTTCGATGCATCTGTTGCAGCGAATGCCGCCTACCATCAGGCGACCTACGATGGTGCAAGTGGGCATCTGACTGTGATCGCCCTTGCATCGGGGTCGACATTCGATACGAGCAAGCATATCCTGTTTCAATATCGCGCGCTGGTAAAGAATACGCTCGCCGATTCTGCCTCGGTGTTGATTTCTAAAGTTGACGCGGGGAAATCTGCCGATACGAGCGTTAATAGTGGTATTGACACTGTGATCATTGAGGGGGCATCTGGGAATCCGGATCTCGGATGGGGGCCGGTAGCCGTCGCGGTGTTGGATACAACATCGACGCCAACGCCTAAGCGATTTCCAATAACCGTTGTTATCGATTCGGTACAACTACGATCGGATTCTGTTGGATCCTCTGGTGTTTCGCTAGTCGGGGGCGATAGTGCCTCTGTGCGATCGGCGGACTTCCAATGTATCATCGATACATCGGCAGTACGCCTTTTACAGGTGATGCCTAGTGTGACAAGTTCGACAATATCCAGCTCAATGTCCGGAGATACGCTTCGTGTTCGATATGCGTCAACGATCCCGATTCATTCAGTCGAGTATCTTTTCGCGATCGTTCTCAGCGCGAAGAAACGTAGCGACACATTGTGCTCCGTGATCTCCGCACCAAATTTTCAAGTGACAAATCCTGACGAGCTCGTCTCTCAGGTTGGGTATCATCTCGGCGCAGTGTGCGTCGAAGGTATGCGAGATACATCGAATGCGTCGGTCAGATCAGACGAATCAGGTAATCGTTGGAGCATTGCTGTTGAGCATGGGATAGCGCACCTCGTTCGTCGTTCGTTGGATGTCGATATGCACAGTACCGCCGATCTTTATGATCTGGGTGGCCGTCTCATCGAACAAGCGATGATTGCAGGGACGAATAGTGCAGATATGCGGATTCCGGCGTCAGGCTGTTTCATAGTTCGAATCACCAATGAACGGGGCGAAGTAGAACAAGTATTTAGAATTTCAGTCGTTCACTGACTATATTGTTGAAAACCGCGCGTAACAAGGACGCGGATAGAAAGTTTTTAGTATAGACCTATGATTGTAAATTCATCAATTACGAAGGAGAAATCGGCAATGCGTAAGCGTACCAGCTTTGCAGCTATCTTCGCGATAGCACTGTTGGGGGTCATTCTGAGCGCTGGGTCGTCTTTTGCTCAGTTGTTCAATTATACCCCGTATCCATTCATTTCGATCAACCAGGAGACCTACTACCAGGACGGTAACTATCTCGTCCCGGATGCACTCCCGGGTGGTGCTCGGTATTTCCTTGTGCCGGTGTTCATTTATAATGTCGCCGATCCGCTCAAGAACCCGAACACGAAGGATGGTACGTGGAAGGACGATAACTCCCGTATCTCGGGCGTTGACGGCCAGTTCCTTGTGCCGATCCGTAGCTTCTCCTTCCAACTTCACTACCCGAACCAGGCTGTCATGCTTGATGACGACCCGGCACACGGTTCGCCGATCGTGACCCTCGGGCCGGATAAGAGCTCAGCATCGAGCCCGACGCTCGCTGCTCCGTTCTATTTCCGCTACACTGAGCAATCAGCAAATGACACCACAAACCCGTTCCATCGTATCATCCGTGTGACGGGTGCGAGCGAGGTTCCGCTTCCGTTAAGCCCGATCCCGGCCGTCGACTCGGATCAGGTGTTGCTCTACATTCGATTTAAGATTATCCCGAACTGGACCGTCAATACGACGATCATGCAGCTCGATTCAGCTGTGTTCGCCGATCACCTCGGCGATCCGCAGTACGATCCGAACAACTGGCGTCGTGGCAACCTTGCGGGTCACCGCTTGTACCAGCGTGGTCAGCTTCCGGTCTATATCACAGCACAGCCGGCGTTTGAATTCCGTCCGTTCTCGGTATTCTCGACCCAGGATAACAAGAACTATGACCTGTTGCCGACGCTCGTATTCGACCCGACGGATCCTAACGCACAGCCGCCGTCGATCAATATTCAGCTTCGTGATGCCGTTGCTTCTACCCGCTTGACGAACGTTACCATCACAACCGATCAGGATTGGTTGACGGTTGGTACGTCATCGAACGGTGGTCAGCACTCGATCTTCATTCAGAAGATCGACTATCCGGGGTCAATTTCCTCACAGGAAGTTAATCTCTGGATCACGGCTAATCCGGCTGGTTTGTTGCCGGGTGTGTACTATGGATATGTCACTCTCACCAGCGATGGTGCATCGAACTCGCCGGCTCGTATCCGCGTGATGTTTGTTGTCCGTGCCCGTCCGGATGAACCGAGCGAGGCTGGCGGAACGGGTATCCGTTTGAACATCACGAACTCCTGCACCCCAACCTGCACGCGTACGCTCGTGTTTGGTACCGGTGCCGGTGCTTCGGAAGGCATCGATCTTCTCTATGGTGAGACCGAGTTCACGGTCGGTGACCGCGCTCTCGCTCAGAGCAACCCGGATACCACCCAGCGTTGCTATGCATACTTCGAGCCGCTCAATCCGAATGCGGATCCGGAGTATCAGAACCCGAACTTCCTTGGTACGCTTCGCGACATTCGTTCGAATACGACGGATTCGACGATCCTCTACAAGGTGACCTTCGGCAGCGGCGGCCCGTTGTGCTACCCGATCACGGTATGTCTCGATCCGACGGATCTTCCGGAAGGATCACGTGTCGTTATCCGCGATATCCTCAACGGTGGCAACTTCTCGTTCAATATGCGTGAAGCAACACCGGTTGGTGGTCAGCGTTGCATCGTGCTCCGCGATCCGAGCATCACGAGCTTCATTATCGAATACACTCGTGGTACGAAGGGCCAGTTCGCCGAGCTGCAGAAGCAGGCTTGGAACTTCGTGTCGCTCCCGGTTGTCGCTCCGGACCAGTCGCCGGCAACGATCTTCCCGAACGCAACAGGCCCTGCATTTTCGTATGCATCCAACGCAGGTTGGACGGCTGCGAACCAGCTTGAGTTCGGTCGTGGATATATGATCCACTACGGCTCGGTCATTGGTAACGACAATCTCGTGGCCGGTACCCGCTCGTACAATGTTTCAAACCTCCGCATTCATGCTGGTTGGAACAGCGTCGGCGGTTGCAGCACCCCGGTGTGCACCGATCCGAGTAAGGGTTATATCTTCTTCACGCCGGTCGCTGGCAGCAACCCGAATCCGCTTTCGGAGTACTTCGAGTACGTTCCGGGTCATGGCTACCAGACGGTTGGGTATATCGTCCCGGGTCATGGCTATTTCGTAAAGGTCTCGGATGAGGGCTTCTACAATGTCCATGGCGTGACGAACGAAGGTTGCAAGAACATTGCTGATCCGACGGCACAGCTCAAGAGCGAGCTCGTGAAAGTAACGGTTCGCGATGCGGCTCAGAATGCTCAGGATCTCTACTTCGGTAATGCAGAGAACGCTCAGCCGGCATCGCACTACGAAATGCCGCCGGCTTTCATGTCGTTCGATGCTCGCTTCACGGCGAACAACGGCAACATCGTTACTGGCTCCGAAGCGCAGGCAGTGAAGATCTCGTCGACCGATTATCCTGTGACGATGAACTTCGAGAACCTCAACGGTACTGTCGAAGTTCGCGATCTCACGGGTAACGTGATCGGTTCGGTCAACGGCAAGGGCTCGGTCGTCATTCGCGACGCAAGCGTCAAGACGGTTATCGTTGCCCTCAAGGGTTCGACGACCGTTGCCGCAAACGGCTTCTCTCTCGAGTCTGCTTACCCGAATCCGGCAAGCAGCATCTCGAACTTCACCTACAGCGTCCCGACGGAAATGTTCGTGAACGTCACACTCACGAATGCGCTCGGTCAGGAAGTCTCGAAGCTCGTCAATGCGACGGTTGCTGCGGGTTCGCATCAGGTGCAGATCGACGGCTCGAAGCTTGCAGAAGGCACGTACTTCTTCACGATCCACGCCGGCAACTTCAGCCAGACGCAGAAGGTCACGATCGCTCACTAAGCCGCTTTCGCGAGCTTACGTGAAATCTTTTTCCGAAGCGGTAGTTAGTAGTAATACTAACTACCGCTTCTGATTTATAGGAGTCATACTTATGCGCCGAATATTTCTTCTGCTTTCAATTATCCTGCTTGCTGGCGTTGCTCATGCCCAGGAGTTCAAGCTGAAATTAACATATACAGTGGACGGTACGCCCTGGGCACACCCACTCTATATGGGCTATGATCCTACCGCAAGTGATTCGTTCGATTTCCCTGCTCGATGGGCGATGCCTGAATATCCGGAAGGAATGGTCGAAGTGCCGTCAAATGATTTCGGTGATGTCGACTGCAGATTCAGCGGTCGAGCGATCAATCGGGCGAATCTTGGATCGGGTTGTTATATTGATGTCCGCAAGAAACCCTCCAGCGGAGGGTTTGAACTTCGCTATGAGGTCGATCTAATCGCAAATGTTGCCACTACTGCGAAACTATCGTGGGACCAGTCCTCGATCCCGCCGATCATTAAGCATATGTATCTGGCCTCTTCGGAAAAACCTGACCATGCAACGCTCGATATGACCAAGACCGGGGAATTCAATATCCCAATGGATACATTCCGGCTGGGCAAGTACCGTCAGACGATTATCACACTGCTATACAATCAGGATACTCTCGGTGTAGAACCGACGGAAAGCAACAGTACCTGTGCAATCTATCCGACAGTGCTCAATGCAACCGGAGGCGCACATGTGTGGCTCTCTGAAGCAGGTCGGTATACTATTAGCATGATCGATGCAGTCGGCCGGGTTATTCGTCAGTATGATCTCCTTGCCGATGTAGGGGCAAACCGTCTGCCGAATAGTGTTTCCTCAGTACCTGCCGGGACATATACGGTCACTATTCGTAATCGAGAAAACGGGAATCTCTATATCCGTAGGCTGATCGTCCAATAGGCTGTGATCACGCAACCGCCGGCAGAAGATCTATTCACCTCCGCGGTCAGCACGCAGAAAGATGAGCGTGCAATCACGTTGACCGTCGCGGGGCTTACGAAGCAGATCCGCGACCTCCTCGAGACGACATTTCTCGATGTGACCGTCGAAGGCGAGATCTCGAATTTCCTCCATCATCGTTCCGGGCATCGATACTGGACGCTCAAAGATCAGGACGCGCAGATTTCATGCGTGTTTTGGAAATCGCGATCTGCCTCGTTTGATATTGCTTCCGGCCAGCACATTGTGTGTCGAGGCAGGTTGACGGTCTATCCGCCGCGAGGGAATTACCAACTCGATGTATTTCAGGTACGACCGGTCGGGGTTGGTGCCTTACAGCTTGCGTTTGAAAAACTCTTTGCCTCGCTGAAAGCAGAAGGATTGTTCGACGAATCGAGGAAGCGTCTTCTGCCCAAGTTTCCGAAACGCATCGGCATCGTTACCAGTGCGACCGGTGCAGCAATCCACGATATTCTTACTGTCCTTCGCCGGCGTTATCCGATCGCAGACGTGTTGTTACGGCCGGCAGCGGTACAGGGAGTCGGAAGCGAGCTGCAGGTTGCGCAGGCAATTCGGGAGTTCAATAGTCTGCCTGCTGCCGATCGACCGGATGTATTGATCGTCGGACGCGGAGGCGGGTCGCTCGAAGACCTATGGACATTCAACGAGGAAGCAGTCGCTCGGGCAATATTCGCCTCGGCAATTCCTGTGGTTAGCGCCGTCGGACATGAAGTCGATGTGACTATTGCCGATTTTGTTGCCGATCTGAGAGCTCCCACTCCGACAGCAGCCGCGGAGTTGATCACGCCGGACCGTAACGAACTTGTACGGACCATTACTGGGTTCGCTTCTGCCATTCAAGACCAGACGAGCACACAACTTTCGTCCCTTCGCAGCGAGCTTGTATCCCATAGCGCCGGCTATGGTCTGAAGTATGTTCTTTCTCGCGCACTCGAAGACCGTATCACGGATGTAACACGTATGGCCTCGAGCGCCAAGCTACAGGCCGATCGTGCCGTCGAACTGGCTATCCTTCGATTGGATCGCGATCGTTCGACCCTGCGAGCTCTTGATCCGAAAGGGGTCTTGGAGCGCGGCTATGCGATCCTGCAGCGCCCTGACGGCGCTGTCGTAACACAGCCGGAGCAACTTGCGGTCGATGGAGAAGCGACCGCCCATATCCATGGGGGAAGCATTCGGATTCGCCGTATATAATAGGAGTAGTTGCTCCTGCACGCTGTTTACCGGCGTCATTCTGAGCGAAGCGAAGAATCCCTTGATGAAACGTAGTGGGGCTACGCCGAAGAGATTCTTCGCTTTGCTCAGAATGACCGCTGCGTAAACCATTCAAAACGGAGCCGCGACTAAATAGGGCTGTAACGAACCCCTCCCTGGCTCGTACTGTTTTAGCACCACTATGGCAAAGAATAGCGCCGGAAGCGATTTTGCCGGCTTTGAGAAGGAATTCGAGCATCTCGGCGAGATTGTTGAACGGTTGGAATCGGGCAACATCCCGCTCGAAGAGATGCTCCGGCTCTATGAGGAAGGGACGCTCCTTGCCTCGAAACTTGCAGAAACGCTCAAAAAAGCCGAACTGAAGGTCCAGACGCTTTCGAAAGTGCACGAGGAGCTCGCATCGTTCGAGACCTCGCCGTTCGATGAACAGGAGTAGTAATTCATGGCAGAAGACGTATCGTTCGATCAGTACCCGCACCTACAGAAGATCTCGGTTCCTGCTGACCTGCGGGCCATGCCGGAATCCGAACTGCGCGCCGTGTCGTCGGATGTCCGCGAATATTTAGTCGATACGATCTCAAAGGTCGGCGGTCATTTTGGTGCCGGGCTCGGCGTCGTCGAACTGACGGTCGCGCTTCACTATGTCTTCGATACCCCGAACGATAAACTCGTGTGGGATGTCGGGCATCAAACCTATCCGCACAAGATCCTGACGGGCCGCAAAGAGCGGCTCCATACGATCCGCAAGAAGGATGGACTTGCTCCGTTCCTTCGCATGGACGAAAGCGAATACGATACCTTCGGAGCGGGGCACGCCTCTACCTCGATCAGTGCCGCACTCGGGATGGCCACCGCCCGCGATTTCGATGGAGCTGATTACAAGGTCGTTGCAATCATCGGTGACGGCTCAATGACGGGCGGAATGGCCTACGAAGCGCTCAATAATTGCGGCCTTCTTAAAAAGGATGTCATCGTCATTCTCAATGACAATCGGATGTCGATTGCACCGAATGTCTGGTCGGTACACAACTATTTTAACGATGTGATCACGAATCCGGCATTGCGCCGGATCAAGGACAAGATCTGGGATCACACCGGTGACCGTATTCGCACGGCAGGCAGCAAGCTTATCGACGGCTTGAAGGCGACCTTTACACCGGGGATGCTCTTCGAAGCACTCGGATTCCGATATTTTGGCCCCATCAATGGGCATAATGTGACGAAGCTTGTCGAGATGCTTCGATTCGTGAAGGACCAGAAGGGCCCGATCCTGCTGCATGTGATTTCCGAGAAAGGCAAAGGCTACGCCCCGGCAGAATCGCACGTCCAGCGATACCACGCAGCCGGCGGAGCGTTCGATAAACTAACCGGCGCGGCAATCGCTAAGCCGGTAACGACACCGGCGCCGCCGGATTATACCAAGGTGTTCGGCAACGCGTTGTTGGAGATCGCCGCAGAAAATCCGAAGGTCGTCGGCATCACGGCTGCCATGCCGGACGGCACCGGTCTTAATATCCTCCAGAAGGAAATGCCGGAGCGGTTCTTCGATGTAGGAATTGCCGAACAGCATGCGGTGACTTTTGCCGCAGGCATGGCCACACAGGGGTTCACGCCGGTGTGCGCGATCTACTCGACCTTCCTGCAACGAGCGTTCGATCAGGTGATCCATGACGTCTGCATTCAAAATTTGAACGTCGTCTTCGCGTTGGATCGTGGCGGCTTGGTAGGGGCGGACGGACATACCCACCATGGGATGTTCGATCTGTCGTACATGCGCCTGATCCCCAACATGACGATCATGGTGCCAAAGGATGAGCAGGAGTTGCGCGATATGCTCTATACGGCGACAGAGTACCGCAAGGGGCCCGTTGCGTTGCGCTACCCCCGCGGAAGCGGGATTGGTGTCCCGCTGGCAGCCTCTGGTTTCAATGCCGTTGCGATCGCTCAGGGCGAGATGCTCCGCGACGGGACAGACGTCGTGGTCGTCGGGGTCGGTCCGTTACTCTACGAAGCGATGAAAGCTGCTGAGGACTTGGCTCATGAGGGGATTTCAGTCGCCGTTGCCAATGCACGATTCGTCAAACCGCTCGATGAGGCACTCCTTGAAGGCTTGGCACACCGTTTCTCGGTGGTGGTCACTTTGGAGGAAAATGTGGTCTTGGGGGGCTTTGGAAGCGCTGTAGCGGAATTCTACGCTGCAAAGGGGTTGTCTCCGCGGATAAAAATGCTTGGTCTTGCCGATCACTTCGTCGAGCACGGCGCGCCGTCGGAATTACTTAAGGATGAAGGACTTACAAGGGAAGGAATCCGTGAATCCATCCGCGGGTTTGTCCGAAGCGAGCAAACGGCCAGAAAACTATTTTCTTAGAATTTTGCTCTTTTTTCCGGGTTGTCTGTAACTTTGGTGTCCAGAGGCGTTTATAAATGGGAGGGATTCAACAGGTTATCTCTCTCACCGAAGCGCCCCTAATTCCCCATCTGCGCTCCCAAAAAACTTCTCGCCGTGAATTCGCTCGTTAGAACTTATCTCCCATGAAAGTGTATTAGTATTATTGTACCATTCTTGGAGTGCAAATATTCATGACGAAGCATTTTTTATTGTTTGCAGCACTGCTCTGTATCGGTAGCGTTGGGGTGTCTCGTGCACAAGAGTTAGTCGAGCAGGGTAATGACCGTTATGACGACGGGGCATTGGAGAAAGCTCGTAACCAGTATTGGAATTCGATCCGGACAGCCGGCGATGAGAAGGATCTTGCGGTCATCGAGCGCAAGGCGTTCGAGGCGATGCAGCAACTACAGAACCGCACACGGTTCAAGACGCTCAATTCTGCAGCATGGGTTAGCATCGGTTCGAGCGCCGATGGTCACAGCAGCGGGCGTATCCGTGCAATGGCGATCGACCCTGCAAATCCGAACTTTGTATATATCGCTGCTGCCAGCGGCGGCATATGGAAAACGACGGACATTTCTGCGCGGCCGGTGAATTGGATCAATCTTTCCGATCGTCTGCCAACCACCAACTTCGGCTCGATCGCCATCGACCCTACCAACCATGATATTGTCTATGCGGGCACTGGCGAATCGCAGGGGGACGGATATCAGGATCTCTATGGGGCTGGTTTGTATAAATCTACCGATGGTGGAAATAACTGGACCAAAGTTGTAGACGTTACGAAAGGATACTACTGTTCGCAGATTCTTGTCGATGCTACAAACCCACAGCGAGTGTATGTGGCGACCGGCAGTAGCGGAGCCAATGCTTTGTTAAAGACAGAGGATGGCGGAGCGACGTGGAAGAGTGTGAGCATACCGGTGGTGGCGCTTTCGATCTCGTATGCAGCAATAGCACCCAATCGGCTGTACCTTTCGGGCTTCGGATCGATCTATCGTTCTTCTGATTATGGCGACACTTGGACAAAGTGTACCACAGGCCTGACGGCACCGAGCAAGACCAGTTTCGGCCGCATTTCGGTTGCAGTCGCTCCGTCAGATCCGTCGATCGTGTATGCCTCTATCGGCAACGGCTCGACTCGTCAAACACTTGGAATTTGGATGTCTCAGGATTCCGGTGTCAGCTGGACAATGATGAGTCAGTTCGACCCAACGGTATCTGGCTCGCCGAATCCATTGGGCAATCAGCAGGAATGGTGTAACGCGATCGCGGTACGCCCAACGGTGCCAACACAGATTTTCGTTGGTGGATTGGATGTATACAAAGTTGGTAATAGCGGTAAGTCGTACCAGAAGATCAGTGATTGGGTTGCAGCACCGACAAGCAGCAGCTACGTCCATGCAGATATTCACAATCTGGTCTTTGCAGACAATTCTACGTTGTGGGCATGTACCGATGGCGGACTTGCCAAGACGACGAACCTCTCCTCGTGGCAGACAGATATGAACCTCGGGATCTCGACATTCCAATTTGTCGGAGCCGACGCCGATAAGAACTTGACGTACACTCTTGGTGGATGCCAGGATAACGGGACATTGCGTGCTCCTATCGGAGCTGCCGAGTATCACCTGACACGCAGCGGCGACGGTGGCCGCACCTGGATCTCGCCGGATGACGGAAGCATCGCGTACACGACGTATGTCTACTCGAGCTTCTATAAGTCTCTCGACAGCGGAAAAACGTTCGGAGCGACCAATCTTGTCCAAGCAAATGCAGGTCTCTATCGGGATGACGTCGGCAATCAACCTGGTAACGGAGAGGGCGCCCCGTTTTATCCGGCGTACGACGTCTCATCCGATGGTTCTGTCATCGCCTACGGCGGGAATAGCCACATTTGGGTCTCGATGAACGGTGGAGCGGATGCATTTAACGACCACCATAGTGATAAGTCGATCACGCAAACGTACACGATCCACCTTTCCAAACAGGACCCGACGTACATGTTCGCCGGTTCGGGTATTGCGGTCTATCGGAGCACCGATTTCGGTGCGACATGGCAGAGTAAGATCGTCGGTGCCGGCGGTGAGCTTGTTACCGGGATCACTTCCGATCCGCACGACCATAACCGAGTTTGGGCGGTTACTCAAGGGACCAGCGCGAGCTTCAAACATTTTTATGCAAGCGTAGACGGCGGTGCAACGTGGACGACCCCGAGCACGCAGCTTGTCGGGATTCCATGTTGGTCGGTTGCCTACGATGCCCCGACGAATCGCATTTTCGTCGGCAGCGATAACGGCGTACTCTATTCCGAGGATGGCGGCGTAACTTGGTATCCGCTGACGAACGGCATGCCGTATACACGCGCTTCATCGTTGAAGATCAAAGGCAATTACCTGTTGGCGTCGACGTATGGCCGCGGGTTGTATTACCTCGATATGTCGCAGATCAATGGCGTGACGTCTGCAACTGCTGCCAGCGGATTGAGCATCGACGCAATCTCGCCGAACCCGATGTCTGCTTCGACAGCAACGATACGCTTCACCACACCGTCCGAGGGATACGCAGAATTGCGGATGTTCGATATGCTCGGGCGGGAGGTCAAAGTCCTTGACAAGAACTATTATCCGGCAGGTTCGCATGTCCTCAGCTTCTCGCGGGAGGGACTTGCAAGCGGCACGTATGTTGTGATGCTCGTCTCGTCCGGCCGGACGATTTCGTCGAAACTCGTCATCGACTAATACAAACTCTTGAGTTTCCCCAAGACACCTGATGTTCTTTCCCCCAAGGAAGTGCGTCAGGTGTCTTTTCCTTTTTACTAGATCGGCTATGAACATACGAACCCTGTCTTCAAGTATTGTATGCCTTCTGCTTGCGATGTCACTGGTGCGCGATGCGCACTCGACGACCCGCAGCAACTCGGTGTTCCTCTATGGCGCGCCGATCGAACGACCGCAGGCATTCCCGACGCTGCCGAAGCGCCCATTTGACGTACGTAAATACGATCTTACGCTCGATTGGCGTCACGCATTCGAGATCAAGTCGCAACAGTTTGCCGCAAAGAATATTATCACGCTTCGATTACTCGATGCGGTCCCGAGTATTACGCTCGATGCAGCGCTGATGACGATCGATACTGTGACCGTGAACGGGATTGCCGTATCGCCCGTGCCCCAACCGGATACGAACGAAACGCTTGTGATCCCGATCGATGCTTCGTTTCGTCAGGTTGGGACGGACATTGTCGTGTCGATTGCATATCATCGCACAAATACCACCCAACGAGGAGCGTATTTCTATCCGAAAGGTCAGTTCGTCGGTACGTTGAATGGGAACGATACGGTGCGCATCGCCGAGGATATTATGTACACGATGAGCGAACCGCTCGATGCGCGGTCGTGGATGCCGTGCGTGGACTTGCCGTATGACAAAGCCGATGCGGATATCACGATCATCGCACCCAATGGCATTACCACCGCATCGAACGGCGACCTGATCGAGAAGACCGCCTACGATGCCAACTCAACCCGCTGGCACTGGCGCAGCGACCGACCGATCGCGACGTATTTGATGGTTGCGGACGCAAGCGTCTATACGGTTTGGGGAGATACGTATCATCGTTTGAGTAACCCCGCCGATACCGTGCCGCTCGTGTACTATGCCTGGCCGGAAGATTATTTGCAAGACAGTATCACCGACGGATCGTGGTACAATGCGCGTCACTCGTTCCGGAATACGGCATCGATCATGTCCAACTTCGAATCGCGATATGGCGATTACCCATTCAAAAAGTATGGGCAAGTGGTGCTGCAACAGTTTTGGGCCGGCGGACAGGAACATCAGTCGATCACCTCAGTCAATCGTGTATGGATCCGAACGGACGATGAACAAGGGATGGCTCACGAAATGGCACATCACTGGTTTGGCGACAAAGTGACGTGCGAGACGTTCAAGGACATTTGGCTGAACGAAGGCTTTGCAACGTTCTCGGAGGCAATCTGGACTGAAGGATGGGGTGGAGATGGGTGGTATGTCAGTACTATGCAGAATGCAGCAAACCAATACCTGTACTCCAATTCGGCAGACAGCACCGTTCCGATCTACGATCCGCCTGGAGCGGATGATATGTTCGGTTTGCCAACGACCCTCCTATTTTACTCAAAGGCCGGGTCAGTTATTCACATGCTACGTCGGCAGGTAAACAACGACGCACTCTTTTTCAAAGCGTTGCGCGATTATACCGATACCTTCGCATATTCCACAGCGACGACGGAGGACTTCAAGCGGGTCATGAGCTCGGAGCTTGGCATGGATCTTACCGAATTTATCGATGAGTGGATCTACGGTCCCGGGCATCCGGTGTATGATATCGGTTGGGGACAGTCGCCAGCGGGAATGTTGAATGTCCATATCGTTCAGAGCCAAACGACTCGAGATCATTTCACGATGCCGGTACGATTCTTTGTGTACCACGGCACGCAGAAAGATACAATCGTATTGCAAAATACCCAGCGCGACCAACTGTTTGCTCAGTCATATCCGTATACGATTGATTCGCTCGGGTTCGATAATGAGGCGGTGATCCTGAATTTCCATCAGTTGCATTTTGATCCGCAACTTTCGGTGCCTGCATCTACCAACAATGTTGCGAGCGAGCTTCATGCTCGGTATGACAATGGCAGCCGCAGCATTCTCTGTTCGGTCACAGGTTTGCATGGATCGACCGGTCGTCTCGATCTCGTGGATATACTCGGACGAACCCTCCGAACGCTCACGTTCGGAGCTGGGATACAGGAAGGGACTTTATCGACAAGCGATATTGCAGACGGAGTCTACTTGGTGCGATACGTTGGCGATGAATCCGTATTGACGACGAAAGTCAGAGTAGCCCGCTAACGATAGCAGATCAACGCTCGATATTCACTTTGAGCGTATATGTGCCGCCAAGTACGGTACGGATCTGCATCAGATACGAACCGGCCGGCAGCGCGTTCGTAGAAATGTGTTGCTCAAGATGCCCTGCAGCGTGGGAGAACTCGGTGGCACTGACCTCGCGTCCGTCCTCGGAGTAGAACGTTACTTGCATACTCATTGCAGCAGGTAATTGGCCGCTGAGCGTAATCATATCTCGCGCGGGGTTGGGGTACACCGAGAACATTGTCTGAACGGATACCCCACGGAGATACTGATATAACGTAGTATCGCCGCATGCCATTAACAGATCGAACGCCCCGTTGACGGATCCCTGTATTGTCGGGCAGTCCATCAGCTCCGTTGAAATCGAACCGTTCACAATAAACATAGGCCCGAGATCGACCGTCGTATGGTTCGTATCGGTCAGATACGCTCGAGCGCGTATCTGAAACATCGGAAGCGTGGACGACCCGGTAAGCTTGGTCTTCGGTTTGAATTTGATGTCATACGACCACACGCCCGTTTGCGAGCGGTAGATCGTATCGAAGCTGACGCTATCGGCGAATTGCGAACCGGTGAACTCCAGAGAATCGGGTGTGAGAAGATTATCATTGAGGAGGATGCTTCCGGCGAGTTCTGGAATGATCGTCGGGACGGTCAGGGTATCGTACTTGATCGGGATCAGTGTGCTTTGTCCGGCACGCACAGCATTGATCGCGCCGATATATGGGGCGGGAATAAGCGTGCCATCGCCACCATCGGTGGTAAGCCACACGCCGCCTGTATTATCGAATGCATACACGACTTCGCCTCGGCAGCCGGTCACAAAGAATCTGCTGTCGCGAGTGTTGGATGGCCCGAAGACACGATGCCACGTCGCGCCATCGTCATCCGAGCGGTACAAACCCATGTTGCCCAAATTCGAGACTGCGGTTTGAACATACATCGTCTTCCCAACCCCGGCAATGTGGCCTGTGAATTCGAGCTTGTTGAAGCCGTATCGTGCGCTCCAGGATTTTCCTCCGTCACGAGACCAGTAGAGTGTATTCCCTGGATTGTTGGCTGCATCTTCGGCCATGGAGAAGTAATTGCCAGTTTGTTTGTCGGCATACACTCCCCACGATTCATAGAGCATGCCCCCACGCTTCCACGTGACTCCGCCGTCGGTCGTATAATATGTGTACGAATCGGGGGCGGTCCACCGAGTGGCATCCGGCCCCATAGTGACGACTCCGTTGCGATCGTCGAGAAAGTCGATGCCATTACTTCGGTCGGAGTTGTCCTGGCTAAAAAGCACTTGGGAAAACGTTTGTCCGCCATTGATTGACGAACCGCCGGTCGCAAACCAGCTTGTCATCGTGATCGCGGTAGGGGTCGCATACACACAGGTGCTCCCAAATCCGTCCTGATTCTTGATCCCGTTCCATGTAAGGCCGCCGTCGATCGTCTGTAACAGTGCATACGGGCCGAACATGACGGAGGCATACCCGACGGTTTTCGATTGCATATAGATCGAAGTGATCGCACCGATATTCGACGGAATTGCACACTGCGTCCAAGAAAGCCCGGCATCGGTCGTCAAATAAATGCCGGTGCGTGATTGCTTATCAAGATTGATCGAACCGAGGCCGACCAATCCGTGCGATGCGTCGAAGAAGAATGCACACGATGCCGGTTGTTTGAATCGGACGACCTGTTTCCACGCGGAGCTCGCCAGTGAGGCGGTACCGAGCAGTACCAATAAAACGATGGTCGATATCCGAGTTATCATTCTATTCCAAAGACACACGCTCACGTAAAGAGTTTCAAATGCAATCTCGAAAGAGTTCTTCTACTTTTGTGTAACATTGGGCGAGTTTTTGGGTTGTATGGGTATCCCAGATCGAAGACTGCCGACGACGCTCTTGCGCAAACCATTCTATCATATAGTGTTACTGGCGTTGCTTGCGACGCTCGGGCTCCTGTCCCGTGCCAACGCCCAGGAGGTTTCCCACAGACGCGACTCGGTATCCCGGCACAGAGGTGGGTCCGGTTTGCACAGCATAAAGGGGAATGTCTTCTTCGAAATCAAGAGTGTCGATATTACGCACTTCCCGCAAATGAGCGTCATCTTCAGCGCCCTCAACGATCACAATGCGTTCGTCGGCAATCTGAAGAAAGAGGATATGATCGTCATGGAGAATGGGATCCAGCGGCCGATCATCTCGCTCGATCTGATCAGTGCATCGAACCGTGTCCCGGTCGATATCGTCTTCGTCATCGATCAAACCGCATCGATGCGCGATCTGATCGCGACGGTGAAAGATAACGTCCGCCGATTCTCCGAACAACTGCGTACACATGGATTCGACTTCCGTCTCGGTTTAGTCCGTTTCAGCGATACCATCGACTGGGTGAGTCCGCACATGACCGAAGATATTGCCGAGTTCGAAAAGTGGATCAGCGATATCGAAGCGATGGGAGGGGGCGATATCAAAGAAAATGCGCTCGAAGGAATACATGCGGCCACCAAGATGCCGATGCGCAATATCGCGTTAAAGTTAGCGATCGTCATTTCCGATGCCCAATATCATCTCAAAGGCGAGCATGGCGACGGCACCACGGATTTCACGACAGCCTCAATGGGTGAGTTTCTGTATGATCATGAAATAAAACTGATCACGATCACCCCGCCCGAATTCACGGAATACCAGCAAATGTCCGGTGCGACCGAAGGCGCCAGTTTCGATATTCACAAGCCGTTCGATAGCGTGATTACGCAAGTCGCGTCGAACATCACGAGCCTGTATGCCCTGCGGTATCTTTCGCAATCGACGCTCGCTCCCGACAGCGTCCGGCTCGATATTCTTCGCAGCGACGATCAATCGCCGCTCGCCTCACGAAAACTTCAGGCGCTCGACGAAGGGAAACGATTTGTATTCGAAGACCTGCTGTTCCAGCCAAACCAGGCGTCGCTTGCACAGGAATTTATCGAAGAGCTCGAACGTGTCGTCCGCTTGCTCTTTGTTCGTCCGACGATGAAGCTGCGGATCGAAGGTCATGCCGATTCGACCGGGCCGCATGAGAAGAATATGGAGCTCTCGCAAAAACGCGCAGAAGCAGTGCGAAATTATCTGATCGGCAGCGGCATTCAACCGTCGAGACTCGAAGTTGCAGGTTACGGCGATACCCGACCGATCGCCACCAACTCCACCGAAGAAGGGCGCAGACTCAATCGTCGTATCGAGTTCTTGATTCTTGCCAAATGAGTCGGGATGCGATCACGCCTGAGTTGATCGTTGGCGCCTACCGCGCAGGATATTTCCCAATGGCTGCCGGCATCCACGGCGAGATCGGATTCTACCATTACGATCCGCGTGGTATTATTCCACTCGACGAACGGTTCGCGGTCCGAAAATCACTCGCCAAATTCATCGCCTCATCTTCGTTTCGCGTCACATCCGACCTTGCGTTCGAGGCAGTTATGCGAGGGTGTTCGCGACACGGCGATCGAGCTCCGGATGAAATATGGATCTCCGAAGAGCTGATCGGCCTCTATTGTCGTCTGCACGAGATGGGGATCGCGCATTCGATCGAAGTGTTCGACGGCGATGAATTGGTCGGAGGGTTATACGGTCTGGTGCTCGGCGCGGCGTTCTGCGGCGAATCGATGTTCAGCAGACGTCCGTATGCGTCGCAGGTTGCGTTAGTTTCGCTTGTCGAGCGGCTTCGGGTAGGAGGATTCCGAGTACTCGACGCACAGATGGAAAGTGAGCATCTAAAGCAGTTCGGACTCTACACGGTCAGTCAAACCGAGTATATGCGCCTTCTGGACGATGCCCTCCGCCACGAGGCGCACTGGGAACAAATGCCTCGTGAAACGGTCGGAGATTGATCACTTCGTGACCAGCATCTTTCTGACAACCGGTGCATCGGCGCCAGCCTTGAACTCATAGAAGTACACGCCGCTATTCGGCAGCTCCTGGCCTGAGAGTTGCAGATTATAAAATCCGTGGGCAAAGCTCTGGTGATCGATCGGTCGCGATACTTCCGCACCGGTGACGTCGAGAATGCGAATGGTAACGGACGTCCCATCCGATCCGACGTTGAATGGGATCGTGGTTACGTCATTCTCTGCGCTTGCTCCGAACGGATTCGGCATATTCATCTCGATGAAGTTCGCGGTAGAACTTCCGTTGGCGACCAGATGCGTATTCCCACAGACATCGTCAACGATGAGTACACCCTGCGTTTCAAGCGGAGTGACTTCATTTCTGTAGGGGAAAGAAACGACCGAATGCGTGAGCGTCGTTTGCGCGCCGGTCTTTGCATTGGCCGTTGCTTTGAATTTCATTCGGATAAGCGATGACGGAGCGGATAAATGTCCGCTTCCAAGGCTATCGTAGAGATCGTAGGTAAGTTGTCCCGGCGGGTCGTTCGGTGCCTGTACGAGTGTCCAGGTGCTCGACTGGGTCTGCAATTGCGGACTCACGCTCGCGCCAAGCATGGCCGCGACGGCAGGATCCCACGTGACAACACCCGAAAGATGATTGAGCTTCAGAGAATCGGGCACGGTCGAACGCAGACGCAGATTCGGATATACGACATCGGCCGGTCGCATCGACATATTGTCGAATTTGAGTTGGACGGGGATCGGCGGAATGTCCTGTGCCTTGAGGTAGAGCGTGAACGTCGAGCTATCGTCCATGATGAAGTCGATCTTCGCAGTACGCGCCCCTGCTTGAAATGCGGTCGAGGCTTTGTATGTGATCGAGATCGTGCGCCCGCCCCCCGGTGCAATCGTAAACTGTTGGGGGAAGTTAGGCGTGAAATCACCGGCATTGGCTCCGGTCGGCGTCGAGCTGAGGGTGTTGATTTCCCAGTTGCCGCTGTCTGCAAGCATGATTGTTCGAGTGGCACTATATCCATTAAACATCGCGCCAAAGTCGAGCGTATCGATGTGTGTCGCAGAATCCGCAAGGAACGTCGGGATCGCTTTTGCACCGACACCATAAATGAATGTGGTATCCGGATGCCGCGACGAATCGTTGATCATTGTCAGCCGCGCCGCAAAGGAGCCGATCGTCAGTGGCTTGAAAGTTACCGCGATTCCGAAAAGGGTGCGAGGCGGGACGGGCATGGTCGACGCCAACGGGGCCGCCGTAAATTCCACAGCGCCGTTAAGCGACACATTATACGCCGTCAGCGTATCGTGCGACGTACTGACTAACCGAATGCTGTCGCTCGGTGCACTGCCGATCCTGACCTTGCCGAAGTTCAGCGTATCGACATCGAGCACCAGATACGGAGATTCGTCGTAGCCTTTGAGGACAATAATGCGTTGCGAACTGTCGTCGAAGGTAAAGAGCAAACGCGCCGTATGAAACACAAGCGGCTGCGACGGGGTGAACGTCACCAGATATTGAGACGGCGACGCATTGACGTCGACCGTATCCTGAGTCGGATCGAAGCCGCTCAGCTTCGCATAGGAGAACTCGCCATACGGATCACCGATGATGCGGATATCGGTTGCGTGTAACTTAAAGTCGCCGATGTTCAGCAGCGACAGGGGTTTCGAATTCGGCGCTCCGAGTTGGACGATGCCGAAATCGATCACGGTATCAGGCAAAAATGCTGGGATTGGAGCTACACCGGTGCCACGAACCTGGATGGAATCGGTACGGAAGTCGCCGCCACGTCCGGTGAGGTAGCCGACGTACGGTCCTCGTGTAGCCGGCGTGAAGGTAACGCCGACGGCGCCGCTATCGCGCGATGCTACTGGTCCGAGTTGATTCAAGACGCGGAAGGCGTTGCCGGTAACGGATACCGAATCGACCGAGAGTGGTTTGCCGGAATAATTTTTGAAGATCGCATTTTGCAGTGCGGTAGTCTTGACACGAACCTTTCCGAAGTCAACGGATGTCTGGCCGAACTGCAGATATTGTGCCTCCTCGATCGCTTCGAGCGGAATGCAGTCGCTTGTCGAGTCGTCATAGTACACACAGAGTGTTGCACGGTGTACCAAGCCGGTACGGGCATGCGTCACGAATCGTACTTCGATCGGCATGGTAGTATCTTCCTGGATCGTATAGGGCAGCACCGGCGTCTTTCCGTTCGTTTGGTACAGTACGGAAAAATCTTTTGCATCGGTGCCGGTGATTTCGATACGAATCACGTTGAGCGGATAATCGCCGGAATCATGGAGAATCGAGATGAGTGTATCTGCCGAATCCGACTTCACGATGCCGTATGCCATTGGGCTCGGATTGAAGATGGCTTTTGCAACGGCTCCGATACCAAGCAAGTGAATAGAATCCCGTTTCCCCGCCGTGTTGGTGACGATGTATGCCTGAAAGGCGCCCGGTCCGAGCGGAGCGAACGTTGCCATCAGCGGGAGGGTCGCATTCGGAGCGATCGTTTTTGGCAATAATACCGCTTGTGAGAAATATTGATCGATGGGACTGACATACTGGTCCCATATCGACGCCGTTGTGTTGGCGCTCGTATTGTGAACCGTAGTGACTTGCTTCGTCGACGAAGCTCCGACTTTTACCTTCCCGAAATCAAACTCCTTCGAGCCATACGACAGCAGTGGCTCTTTTTCGATGCCGGTGAGATGAACCGAATCTTTTGTATTGTCGTCGTACAACAGTACAAAGTATGCGTCGTATAAATATCCTTGTACGCCGGCGCCTGCATGCAGCGTGATATCGAAGCCACGGGTTGAATCCGATCGAAGAAAGAACGACACGTCCGACGGAGCGAATGAATATGCGGCCTTTGCAGTCCCGGTGATATATGCGCTGTCCACGGTACAGGGCCAGTCGCCGGCGTTATGCAATGTCAGCTGCTGGGTCGAATCATCGTCCTTATAAACCAGACCATAATCCAAGGTTCGCGCAGAAAGCTGGGGGATAGGTTCTGCACCGTCACCCTGAAGGTCGACGGAATCGGACGGTACGCCGATGCCTTTGACATACAGTTTGCCGTGGTAATGCTCGCGTTTTTTTGGATTGAAATAGACCTTGATCTGACCGATGTCGCCACTAAATACATCGAAGGGGATCACTTTCTTAGGATCGACGCTGAACACTCCGGTGTCTGTAGGAGGAGGGGCAGGAAGGAGGGTTGCACTTGTCACCTTCAATACGCTGCTGCCGGTGTTCGCGACGTATGCCTTGCCGAATGGGTTCGTTCCGATGCGAACGAGGCCGAAATTGATCGAGTCGGGGCCGACACCCAGTTTTGGCGCTACGCCGGTGACTCGCAGGTTGACGCGGACGATGCGATTGTTTGCATCGGCGTTATGGGAATACACAAGCAGTTCGCTAACGATCTGCCCGGTGGTATCCGGCTGTGCCGTCACGCGAAATGCATTTGCCGATTCGTTCGGCAGCGTGAACTTGTTGCCCTTTTCGGATACGACTGTAAAGACGGAATTGTTCGCAGGACTGATGGCACGAACGACGACGCTATCGACTTGCAGCGGATCGATGCCGTAGCTGGCGATCGAGTCGATCTTGATCGATGGCTGCCCGACGAGCACGGAGCCGAAATCAAGCACGGTGCTCTCGATGGCAATACCGGCAGTCCAGCGGGCACTTCGGATCGTGAGTCCGCCGGAGGCACTGTTATAATATGCCTGCGAGGGCGCTTTGATGCGAAATGCAAGTCTGTTCGCTTGGCTCGGAATACGCAACGTATAGACGTGCGAACTTTGGTAGGCGTCGGACGGGGAAAAACTCTTATAGTATCCGCGGGTGACTGTATTGTCGATCCAGAGTCCCCAATCGAAGAGGGAGGAGTTATATGTCGGGGGATTTTGGAGCGGGGAGAAGATATTCCAACTCGGTACTTTGTAGGTATAGTCGGCATCGACACCGCTCGAAGGCTGAGACTGCCAGAAACTGTAGGTGCCGCTGATCTGCAGGTAGAAATCGGTGCCGGCTGAGAGCTGGATCTTCCCGTTGGCTACATTGCCTTTGGCGTCAACATTGACCGTATCGCGAGGCGTGGAGATGCGCCATTTTGGTTGCGCACCGATCTGCACTGCGTAGCAGGACAGCAATAAGACGGCGGCAAATATGGAGATGCGCCGTGCGCGCGAATACGGTCTGGTCAGGTGCACGATCTTCGACGAATTAGCTTGAATCCACGGTCCCCGATACCTAGATTTAAGGGCCAGGTCGAGGTGCAGGAGCATGGGGGCATAGTCTGCACTTTAAAAACAACCGAATCGTCGAATTGTTACAATTCCACGTCGAAAAACGGACCTCCCGAAGGGTGGAAGACTCTTCTCAGAATTAGGATTTTGGCTTATTTTACGAAGATATTCCTCCCGGATTGTGATGATGGTATGAAGGGGCTACTAAAGGGGCGCGTCGAAGGCTGGATTAGTTTTTTTTTCACGATGGAGTACAGGACACATTCTTTCTCGTAAAACACGTCATTTCGTTCAAATTGCATACCGAGTTTTTCCATAACCCGAATCGAGCGGATATGCTCGCGATCGGCAACGGCAACAACCTCGTCGAGCCCCCATTCCTCGAATGCACGGTGCAGTACGGCTTTGGATGCTTCCGTCGCGTATCCTTTCCCCCATGCATTGGGGAAAAACGTATAGCCTAGTTCATAGAGCCCGGTCCCAGGCAGGGGTTGGAGCCCACAACGGCCAATAAACGCCTTTTCACGGCGATCGATGACGGCGAACATGCCGAAGCCGTCACGAGTGAAATCCGCAACCATGGACCGGAATTTCGCTTCCGATTCGACTAACGTTCGTGGCGCACGGATGAAGCGCATCACTTCGGGATCGGCGAAGAGTCGCGCCACGTCGGGCAAGTCTGCTGGTTCGAACGGACGCAGCAGCAACCGGGGAGTCACAATAATGTTCATTTCCGATGTATGATGAACGCGTGCCCCCTCGCCCGTGCGCAGATGCCGGCGACATGGTCGACCTATGAACCTGAAGACATTCGTGTCGGGCAATCGCGCAGAACCACCGTCCTGCGTGCCGTACGAATGAGGGGGCAGTTGTCGTTACTGAAAATACCAACTTAGCGCCCAGTGGATTGTTACACACCACTGTCGGTGAATTCTTTTGCTCCCAAGAAAATCTATCCTTTTGGGTTGGTAGGGCGGATTTCGATCTCGGAAACGGTTGCGCCGGCCGGGAGGTTGGCGGCAAACCAGACGGATTCGGCCACGTCGGTGGCAGCAAGCATACGAACCGATCCTCCGGGGTTTTCAATTGTTGCAAAGAATGCCGTATCCACGCTGCCCGGGCAGATCGTGACGCAGCGAATATTATCGGACCGAACTTCCAGGAACAGATTCTGCATGAATCCGCGAACCCCGAACTTTGAAGCGCAATACGCAGCGCCCCCGGCAAAACCGGCTTTGCCTGCCAGCGAAGAGATCGCTACGATCGTCCCCGTTTTGGCGGCCCGCATCGGTGGCAATAACGCTCGTGTCAGGAGAAAGACACCGCGCAGATTTGTATCGAGAACAGACTTGAATTCGGCAAGCGAAAGATCCGTGACCTGTTTGAACAACCCAAAGCCCGCATTGTGAACCAGAAGGTCGGTCGTTCCGAGGTCGCTGCAGTGGTTGGCAAACCGTTCTACATCTTGCTCATTCGAGACGTCGCATGTTTCGGTAATGAACCGGTGTGTGGGAAACCGCTCAATGAGCTGAGCATGGGCTCGCTCTAACTCCGAGCCATTGCGCGCACATAACATGAATGTATGTGTGCGGGTGGTATCACGAGCGAATCGCTCGGTTACAGCAAGGCCGATTCCTTTCGATGCACCGGTAATGACGATGTTCATACTCGTACTTACAGATTGCTTCCGATAGAAAAGTAGAAGCGCGGGGTATTCAGTAGCAGCGGGTTCGTCATGCTCTGAGCGAACCGGAAGTTCTCACCGATGCCGAACCGTGCGAGTCCGATCGGCGTCTTGAAGCCGATCTCCCCGCCGACCCCGTGGATGAACGACTGAAATTTGATCGATGTCGGTTCGGTCCACGTGCCCGCCAAGTCATATCGGAACAAGACGAACGTCGGAAATAATAATGAATTCGGAATAGCGATTTGATAGCCCACACTTCCGGTTACATACTGTTTGCCGCGAAGTTCGTATTCGTTGAGCCCGAAGAACGACGTAATTCCACCGAGACTGAATTGATCTTGTCTCGGCGTCGTGCGATCGGCAACGCCGAGCGACGCTTTCAAGAGTACGTTGTGCAACCGCGAGAGCGGCAGCGCTTCTTCGAGTGTGATTCCAAACTTGGTGTATCCTACCTCGCCCCCGAGGAAATGCCCGCCGATTTCATAGAATCCTTCGACAAATTCGCCTACGTGGGGATAGTCTTCATCGTCACGGCTATCGTAGGTTACAATGCCACGAAGTCCGGCGACCAGTTGTGCGGGCGACACATACTCGCGAGTGTGTAACGAATAGCTCCGCTGCCGTTCGATATGATATTCGCCTGCAAACGAGGCATCGCGCCCGATGTTCAAGCTGACATGCGCGCTGGCACCGAAGTCGCGGATCTCGCGCACGACATCGTCGGCGCTGCTGGTAAACGTGCCGTGGGGGATGTCGTCGTGAAAAGTGTAGACGGTAATGTCTCGAAGAGTGGAATATGCAGCCGCTTCGACGCGAAAGAGCGGCGGGCCGCCGCCGATGCTCAGTTCGGCATAGCGCGAGAGCGGTCCGAGGCCTCCTTTGAGCGAGAACCCGCCTCCGAGGCCAAGCAGATTTTCGTTTGCATATTCCATCGAGAACTGCGTCCCGAATTCATTATCGGCCAGGCCGCCAAGTCGGAGCACTTGTGTTGCCCGTTCTTCGAGATTGAGCATGACGATGGCTGTGCCGGTCGGTACTGTTACAGAGCGCGTGGAGACGATCGGAGTATCCATACGCATCGTCACAATTGGTCTGCCATTGCCAACTTCGCTGAAGGACATGTTCGCGAACGAGAAGAACCCGGTTGCCGTCAGGTTCTTGAGCGCTCGTTCGCAATCGCGGCGTTGCAGGATATCGCCTGCAGCGAACGGCAGTTGATTCTGCACGACGATCGGCTTGATCGTATGCAGTCCGTTAATGCGTATCTCGGAAATATACCCCGGGTCGAGATACAGATCGACTCGGGATTTCGGGGAAACAATCACGGCACTGTCGACCCGAGCAAGTGAATATCCCTTGCGATGAAGGAATTCCGTTGCCGGCGCAAGGATCATTGCATCGAGACTATGCCAACCGATGCGGTTGCCGCGAACCCGGTTGACAAGGAGTTGCAGCGAGTCGCGCGTTGAGCCGTTAATGCCATGCAATCGGATTTCACGCAGAACAGGAATGATCTCGGAATCCGGCGCACTGACCGGCTCTGCGGTCTCGGAGGATGCGAGCAGTGCGCGAAGCTTGGGCAACGCGGCACGTGCGGCTACACGACCAAGCTCGATGTAATAGGTCGCGTTAAGAAAATTATCCGGGAGTGTGTGCTCGAGTTCGGGGGTGATAATGACGTCCGCACGTTTGAGTTGTGCTGCGTTCTCACGACGCATCATGAGTGTGATAACCTGATCTGCAACGTCCCAGGGTGTATTGAGTTCGTTACGTTGTCGCAGCTCGGCGGTGGTGTTCGATGCGATCACGTAGGTCGCATGCGCAGAGTCGCGCGCAATATCGATCGGGACGTTCGCAAGCAATCCTCCATCGACGAAGACCGCGGAATCGGTCACGAGCGGGCTGAAGCGAAGCGGAAGCGTCGCGCTGGCGCGAAGCGCGGACGTCAGGTCACCGCTGGTGAGCATACGGCGGGTACCGGTGACAATATCGGTTGCAAGTGCAATAAAGGGGACTCTGAGGTCATGAAGAAAATCGTCACGCGTGCCGTACGGTGATGAAAGCACCAGCGAGTTCAACAGCATCGTCAGGCGCTGACCACTGGAGATCGCTACCGGCAATACAGGATTAAAAAAACCGTTGAAGCGAAGGGCAAGCAACGATGTCTTTTCGTCCTTCTGTCCCGGTAAGCGTTCGGATCGGTGAGAGTCGTCGTCGAGCGAGAGGATATCGGACCAGTTCGTTTCCGTTGTAATGCGTTCGAGTTCATGTGTCGAATACCCGGCGGCATAGAGTCCGCCGACAACCGATCCCATGCTCGTGCCGACAATGAGGTCGATGGGGATATTTGCCGAGTCGAGGATTTCGAGAACGCCGATGTGTGCGAGCCCGCGTGCACCTCCGCCGGAGAGTACCAATGCGATTCTCGGTGGTCTCGGGAGTTCGCGCGACAACTGACCGAATGCATTCGCACCGAGCAGAAGGGTGAACAGGATCGTCGTGGCCAGGCCTCGTCTTGACACGCATCCTGAAACACCTACACAGTACATCCGATTTCGATTAGTTTACGATACAATGATCAATCAGAGATAGTGACAGTAAGCAAGAAAAGGATTCTTCGATCTGTTTTCATGAATACAGTAGCCTATTGTGAGCGCAAAAGTGTGTGTTGTGGCATGCTTCTTGCTTGATAGTGCAGATAGTGTAGCCAAAAAAAAACAGAGCAGTAGATAAGATAATGGCATCACTGCCCTGTTTTCCGCAAGCCGCCATTATTTCTTTGTGGGGAAGAGGGAAGAATGGTAACCTGCTCTGGTAAAACAGAGCAGGGGGCTTGCGGTACGCTCAGCCGCGAATTAGGTCCGTTGTCTTCTTGCGATCGAATACCCCAGAACGCTCACACTACATCCACTTTGCCTGTTCGTACCACCGTATCGTCTCTGCAAATCCTTGTTTGATCCCAACTTGTGGTTCGTACCCCAACTCGCGTACGGCACGGTCGATCGAACACGTCCAGTATTGTTGTGTCAGATCGAGTCGCTTTTCCCAGTTGAGAACGCTTGGCTTCTTTCGAAAGATGGAGGCAAACTCCGATGCGCCGGCAATGATATTGACTACACTATGCGGGATACGAACGAAAATGCCGTTCCGTTGCATCACCTCAGCGGCCGCTGACGAGAGTTCGTGCCAGCTATAATTCTGTTTGCTCCCAATATAATATGTTCGATTGGCTGCTTCCTGCCGTGTCATCCCAAGTTCGATGCCCGCGGCAATGTCTGCCACAAAGCAGAGATTGACAAACTTGTTCTCAAAACCGATCAATGGTTTGAGTCCGCGTTTGATGGATTGAAAAAAGGACAACGTTGCTGTATCGCGTGGTCCGTAGATCGCCGGGAGCCGAAGGATCGTTACTGGAAAATACTCGTGAAAATGTTTTGTATCCTCTTCGGCGGCCAGTTTAGACTTTCCATACGTGGTGATCGGGTGCGGCGGCGTTTCTTCGGTGACTGGCGTGCCGTCGAGCGATGGGCCGCCGGCAGTTTGGCTGCTTATCAGGACGAAGCGTTGAAGATTCGGGGCATGCGTTGCGCATGCCTGTAACAAGCCGTGGGTCGCACCTTGATTCCCCTCGTAGAATGCTTCTTTCGATTTCGCTGCGACGACTCCGGCGATATGTACGACGGCGTCGATCCCCTGTAGCGCATGTTTGAGCGAATCGGGATCGTGGAGCGAGCCGCGAGCGATCTCGACGTCGAGTTTTTCGAGCCACTGTAGTGACGAACTCGGTCGTACAAACGCACGAACGCGGTGTCCGCGCGCAAGGAGTACTTCTGCAGTATGCGAACCAACGAAGCCCGTACCGCCGGTGAGAAAGACATTCATGAGAGCTGTTCGATTAACGGAACAAGTGAATATTCACATCGGCGCCCTCGGTGCGGATCTGTTCGAGCAACAGATTCACCGCACGCACGGTCGAATCGATCTGGCGAGAGAATTGCTTGTCGATCGTCAGCTTATAGAGCAGCGATTTGTTCGTTCGTGCTTCCGAAACGATCGAGCCGATCGAACGCAGTAACGAATCGGCAGAGTTGATCGAACTTTCCGAACGGCTGATAAACTGCCGAAGAGAATCGAGTGTCATCGTGACGCCAGGACGAATTTCGGCGATCGCGGTCGAACCCGTCTTCGCGAGTTCGTCGATGTCGCCGAGCGTTTTTGCAATCGCGGTGCGATTTTCGTCGAGCGTGCGATGAACGGTTGCAATGGTTCGTGTCGCCTCGTCGAGCAGGGCATAGCTCTTTGACTTCAGAGCGCCGTTGCCGAAAATGTCGTTGACCGATGCAAGCACCGAATCGACACGATGTGCAAGCTGCTCGACCGTCCCTGTGAGCGAATTGACAAACGAGACGATCGAGCTCAGGTCGCCGTTTGCATTGCCGAGGAGCGTATCGCGGCTGAGATCGAAACTCCCGGTTGTGCCCGGACTGATATCGATCTTCTTGCCACCCATGAGTTCGAGCATCGCGATCGAAGCACTCGCATCCTTATGAAGCGTGATCGGCTCGAAGAGTTCGATCCGAACAGCGATGCGCCCTCCGGATTCCGAGATCTTATCGACCTGCCCTCGCTTGAGGCCGCGGATGAACACGGGGTCTCCGACCTCGATCCCGGAGGCGGATTCAAATGTTGTATTGAGTGCGATCTGCTCTGCGCCGTAGCGCCAGCTTTTTGCCCAGCCGATCCCGAAGATCAGGATGGCAAGGCCGACCAATACCATAAGGCCGACTTTGAGGTCGGTGTTGGCTTGCTGCCGCACGAGGTTGTCTTAGAAAGGAAGATCGGCGTCCGGAATCGATTGATCGAAATCGGGCTGTGGCATCGGCGAACCGACGGCAGGTGAGCTTTGTGAGTATGAACCACCGCTCCCGTTGCGCTCCCCTGGGTTGCCGCTGAGCAGGATCATATCGGTTGCAATGATTTCAGAAATATTCTTCTTTACGCCATCCTTATCGTCATACTGACGGTTCTCGATACGCCCTTCGATATAGACTTTTGTGCCTTTTTTAACGTAGTTGGCACAGATTTCGCCCAGTTTGTCCCATGCGACAATATTGTGCCACACGGTGCGCTCTTGCATGTTGCCGCCCTGATCTTTCCAGGAATCGCTCGTTGCGACGCTGAATCGGGCAACAGCCTTGCCGTTGTTGGTATAACGCAGCTCTGCGTCTTTGCCAGCATTCCCGATAATCTGGGCTTTATTAAGACTTTTTGCCATGATGGTGCCTATTGATGTTATTTAAAATGAACGCTCCGCTCTTGAGAGAAGGTTCAACCGTAGGACGGATTTTGACCGCGGTACGGTTGCAGCGCAGCCATAGTTTCAGCCTCGGCCGTCCCGGACACACTTCAATGCACTATCGAGTTCGAGTCAGTATCCACGGCCTCGTCCAAGGGGTCGGGTTTCGCCGTTTTGCCAGAAAAAAAGCTCGCGAGCTTGGGCTCACGGGTTATGTACGAAATTGTGCCGACGGCTCGGTCGAAGCCGAAGTACAGGGAAACGAAGCCGCGACGAATCGGTTTATACAATGGTCTTATCAAGGGGCACCCCACGCCCGTGTTGACCGCGTGGTTACTGCGAATGTCCCTATGGTAGATGACGATCACGAATTCAGGATCATCGAGTAGATAGCATCTCACCTGGGATCACGCCAATGCTGCAAGACCGAAGAACGATCTTCAACGCACTCGCCGAACAATACGATGCGTACCGGCCTCATTATCCGGCAGAAGCGTTGCTGTTCCTCGTGACGCTCGCCGAACTCGACCGCTCCAGCGAAGTAGCAGATATCGGTACGGGTACCGGGCGCATTGCCCTCGAATTGGCGAAGTACGTTCGAACTGTCTATGCGGTCGATACCGCAGCCGCCATGCTCGAACGGCTCAGTGAGAATGCGCGACTCGAGGGGCTCACGAACATCCGCACCCTCGAAGTGTCGGCCGATAATACGGGCATCCCGAGCGAAGCGCTCGATATGGCTGTGATGGCGCAGTCATTCCATTGGGTGGACAAGACACCGGCGCTGCGAGAAATGTATCGTATCCTCAAGCCGAACCGTCCGCTTGTTGTCATGTGGAATCAGGTAATACATACAAGCGAGCAGTACTATCGCAACATTACCGCACAGATCAAAGAGCACAATCCTTCCTACCGCGGAGGAGCCGATATCGTCAGCACCGATTTTCAACCGTCGATCGAAGCGTCCGGACTCTTCGGAGCGGTAGACCGCTACACATTTTCATTCGAAATGCAATACACGGCGGAAAGCTACGTCGGGTATCTGCTCTCGAAATCGTATATCGGCGTTGGCATCCCGCAGGAGCTTCTCCCTTCGTTCATTGAGACCGTTCACGGAATTCTCAAAGACAGCTTCCCTCACGGCAAAATCACGGAATCGTACGAAACCGTCCTCCTTGTCGCCAATAGACTCGATTAATCTTCAGTCTGTACGAACCTTCGCCGAACGACGAGCTTATCGCTTGCTTGCGCTGCGCTCACGGAGCCAGTGGATCACCGGCAACAAGAGCGACACCCCGACCACCGCAAGGATTGCAAGCTCCAGGTATTTTGTGACGTACGCCTGTAATTCGGGAAAGAGCGCGACGACGCCGTATCCGATCGACGTGACGGAACCGATCCAGAGCACTGCCCCGATGACATTGAAGACCGTGAACCGCTTGATGTCCATATCAGCTGCGCCGGCTACAACCGGTGCGAACGTGCGGACGATCGGGATGAACCGCGCCATCACCATCGTTTTGCCGCCATGCTTCTCGTAGAATTCATGCGTTCGGATCAGATGCTCGCGTTTGAATAATTTTGAATTCGGACGTACATATAATTTCTTTCCGGCCGTCTTGCCGATGTAGTACCCGACGGAATTACCGACGATCGCCGAAAGCATGAGCAGGACGTTCATCATCACGAACGAAACGGGGATCACCCCGGTCGGCCAGAGCAGCCCCGCTGCGAGCAGCAATGTATCGCCCGGAAGGAAGAAACCGACGAGCAGGCCCGTTTCGGCGAAGATGATCGCGCAGAGAACGGGAATACCGCCGGATTTGACAAGCTGTTGTAAGCCGTCGCTCGAGAATATCTGGTGCAGAAACTCCATGCCGCCTGAATTTGTGAGCCTATAATACGGTTAATCGTACAAAGAAGTTTAGCAAAAGTAACTGACCCCGCAATGCTGAGAACCCTCGACTCTTTTCAGAGCACAGCGCTAAGCGAAGAAATGCCGATCGCTGTCTATGGCCATTCGGGTCCGGCGCTGCTGATGTTCCCGTCGGCCGCAGCGGATTACCTCGAGTACGAACGGTTTCATCTGATCGACTCTATCAAACACCATATCGAAGCGGGCTGTGTACGCTGCTACTCGATCAATTCCATCAACTCGCAAAGTTGGCTCAATAACGAGATCGAACCGCGGCAGAAAGCTATTCGACATCAGGAGTTCAATCGTTACATTAGGGATGAGGTTGTCCCGTACATCAACAAGCAAACCGATCACGCGGGTATCTATACGTTCGGCGTCTCGTTCGGCGCGTTGCATGCGATGAATACGCTGCTGCGAAATCCCGAACTCTATAGAGGGACGATCTCGATGAGTGGTGTCTACGATCTGAAGTCCTATACGAAGGGTTACTTCGACGAGGATGTCTATTTCAATTCACCGGCCGATTACATTCCGAATCTTACCGACGAAGCGATTCTCTCCGAAATCCGCAAAAAGAAGATTTACATCTATACCGGCAGCGGCGAGTATGAGGACCCGTCGCAAAGCTGGCGGTTTGCCGAGATCCTGGGCAAGAAACAGATACCCAATTGGGTCGAATGCTGGGATCACACCTACCGCCACGACTGGCCTACCTGGCGCGAAATGCTGCCGCAAGCGATCGATAGATATTTGTAGCCGCCCCTGTCTTTCATTCTACGAGAAGCGAAGAATCTCATCGGTACAGCCGCCACCGTTCGTGTGTCGGTAGGCAGAAGTTCGGTCCGTACCCATTCGCATCGCAACACTACTGCCACTCCTGAACGATGACTCCCACGTGGTGATCCTTCAGAGCAAATTCTTTTGCGCCCCAGGGTCGGAGCGTGATGGTATTGAGGTTGGGGTGTAAGAACTGCGGGTGTGTCGATGATACCCTCTCGTATACTTCCTGGATGTTCTTGGTCACAAGCCTGAGTTCGGGCTTGTCATGAGCGGCATATTCGGGGTTTTGGAACAGGAGTATCCCGAGTCCGTCCTTTTCGATCACACAATACGGGAAGTCTGAATCGAACTCCTCGTGGGTGATGCTGAAGCCCAGACAATCGACGAAGAGCGCCAGACTGCTCCTGACATCGACGTAATAGATACTTGGCACAAGCTGTTCGAATTTCATGGTGATGTGTTCTTCGTTAGAATGCGATCTATGGTTTCATATGATGGCAACTCAGAGGACTCTGTCCAGGTCCAATTGGCTAAGACTGGTAGTGCGCGTAGCGCTGTGTCAGTTCTTTACGTTCAATCATCGAGCCCCTTGCCGGCAAGGATATTCGGCGTGAACTTCTCGATACGCGCTTCGCGTGTTTTGGATTGCTTGGCGCTCGAGAAATACAGGATGTACCCTCGCTGACGTCCGGGTGTCAGACTGTTGAATGCTGAGCGCAGCTTGGGGTTCGAGCGTAGCTTCGCTTCGAACTCCTCGGGCAGTGTATATTCCGATGTCTTCTTGAGTGCGACTTTCAATCCCTTCTTCTCGACGTCGACCGCTTCGCGGATGTACGCCTTGAGCGTGGTGCGGAGTTTTGTAATCTCCTGCACGCTCGTGAAACGTGCTTGCCGTGCCGCTTGCACATTCTCGGTCTGTTGGATGAGGATAGACTTCGGGTCCTTGAGCAGTGCTCCTTTGACGAAGAGCATACCGCAATACTCTTTGAAGCCGTGAATGATCAGGACATTCTTGCCATCGGTTGTGTAGCACGGTTGTCCCCACTTGAGTTCTTCACCAAGTTCGCATTCGAGCGCGATCTCGCGCAGGAGTTCGAACTCCTTCTTCCACTGCTTCTCTCGAGCGATGAATGCATCAACCTTCGGGTTCATCTTCGTCTCTTGTATGGTTGTCACATCGGCGCACGCGTCGAATCCGACGACGGCGCATCGAGTTCGGTATGGCGAATCTTCCCGCCGAGATACCCTGTGCGAGCGGTTACGCTGAAGCTCCAGAGCGCAACGACAAGTACTATCCAGTAGATCGCCCGGGTGCGTGCCGGTTTCTTCGTACGAATATAGATGATCGCAGCGAGCGAACAGCCTCCGAGGATATAGAGGCTTGCGATCGCGAACTCTGCAGCCTGGTGATGTTCCAAGACCGTCGCTCGCGCAATACCGGCGATTGACTTTACGGTATGACTGGCTGCATCTCCGGTCGAGTCGGCAATGAACGCACTGAGAGCGGTGACGACGAATAACCACATAGCCGCCATTGTGGTGTGATGGCTCTTCGCGATCATTCCGTAGATCAGCACAAGTGCACCGAGTATCGATCCGAAGATCGATAGATGCGTGACCATCAAGTGGACATGCGTCGGATTGAGTAACTGATCCATAGTCGGTTATCGTGAAGAGTGAACAACCTCTTGCAACCGATTATGCGCCATGTTGATGCCCTGTACATAGCCCATCTGCAATACCTGATCGCGTTGTGCGCCTGATTCGTACACGACGTGCATCGTGAGCCTGCTCGTCTCGTCGCCAAGCGCTTCGAATTGCAAGAGTTCGAGCTGGACACCGAACGGCGTGCCGAGCATCTCGAATGTACGAATGATCTTTGTATTCGGTACGAGCTCGTGGATGACTCCGTCGGCCTGAAAGACGACTTGTCCGTCGGGGTTGGACGTCTGGATGTGATAGCTTCCGTGTTTTTTGCTGTCGAGTTTGATGACTTTCGTCCCCATCCACGCCTCGACGAGTTCGGGTTCGATGTATGCTTCGAAGAGCAAGCCCACGGGAAGGTCGAATTCTCTCGTGATCATGAGATCTTGTCCGCCGGATTCCGCTTTGATCTTGGTTCGTTGTTCCATATCGGTTATTTTTTTGGTGTGCGTGAGCGCATGACGTTCTCGAGTCGGTTGAACCGCTCGTCCCACATTACGCGGAACGGCTCGAGGAAATTGGCGATGTCTTTCATCTTTCCCGGATTCAAATGGTAATACACTTCGCGTCCGCTCTGCTCTTGGCGCAAGAGTTCGCATTCGGTGAGGATGTGCAGATGCTTCGAGACGGTCGGTCTGGCCGTATCGAAATTCGCCGCAATGGCACCTGCCGTCATCGACTGCGATGCCACAAGCAAGAGGATCGCTCTGCGCGTCGGGTCGGCGATCGCCTGGAAAACGTCACGTCGTAAATTCATTGAGTAGTCATTTGACTACAAATATACGTGTAGTTATATGGCTACGCAAATAAATTGTTATTTTTTTTTGGGGGGGGGTAGTACGGCCTTAGCGCATCGCAGCTTCCAATATCTTCGCGCAGAGTGCTTCGAACGTCATGCCGGCCGCTTTGGCGGCTTTGGGGACGAGGCTCGTCTCCGTCATGCCGGGGAGCGTATTGATCTCGAGGCAATAGAACGTGCCGTCGGGTTTCAGGCGATAGTCGATGCGTGCATAGCCGCGAGCGTCGCAACAATTATAAACCGTGAGTGCGCTGAGCTGTAATTGTTTTGTAAGGGTTTCATCCAGCTCGGCGGGGCAGTAATACTGCGTCATGCCCTTCGTGTACTTGTGATGATAATCGTAAAATCCACCTTCGGGTGCAATCTCGACAATGGGCAACGGCGTGCCGTCGAGGATGGTCACGGTGAGTTCGCGTCCGTCGATAAACTCTTCGATCAATGCACCGTTTGAGTATTGCCATGCGAGCCGGATACCCGCTTCAAAATCGAAATCGGCTTGGGTCGAGATCGTCAGTCCGACGGTCGAACCCTGATCGTTCGGCTTGATAACGATGCCGCCCGGCATTTTCGCTTGTGCGTCCTTCATGATCGAGTCGAGTGTTACGGGTGCAGTGCTGGTGACGAAGCTCCATTTCGGCGTCGGAACACCGGCAGCTTGCATCAAGATCTTGGTGTATGCTTTGTCGATGCTGACCGCCGAACAGCGCGAACCGCTGCCGGTAAATTTCTTGCCAAGAAGTTCGAGCACACCTTGTACCGGCCCGTCTTCTCCGGGGACGCCGTGCAGGCCGATGACCACGCAATCGGCATCGCGAACCGCCTTCGATGTCAGGCTATCGACGAACACGGTGCCCTGTGAGAGTGCGCCGAGCTCTGCGGGAGTGGGGGCCGAGGCATGCGGCGGCATCGTCTGGTACTCTTTGATCGCCATCGTGCGTCCGGTCGCCGGATCGAGAAGCGTGACGGTATGTCCGAGCGCTTCATAGGCTTTTGCCATCGCGTACCCGCTGAGCAATGAGATTTCGCGTTCGGCGCTCGTACCGCCAAAGAGGATGCAGAGATTCATCTGAGAGTTGTGTTCGTTATGTTACAAATCTACCGAACCGTTCGTATCTTCGGGACAAAATCGGCTACTTATGAGAGTGACGACAAGAACGATTGCAGACAAAAAGCAGCGCGGCGAGAAGATCTCGATGCTGACGGCGTACGACTATACGTTCGCCCGATTGCTCGATCAGGCACAAATCGATATGCTCCTTGTCGGCGACTCCGTGTCGAATGTCGTCCAAGGTAACGAAACGACGCTGCCGGTCACGCTCGACGAGATGATCTACCATACCAAGGCCGTGATTAAAGGCGCCGGCTCGCATTCGATGGTCGTCTGCGATCTGCCGTTCATGAGCTATCAAGCCGATCCGGTCGAAGGCTTCCGGAATGCAGGGCGTGTGATGAAAGAGACCGGGGCCGGCGCCGTCAAACTCGAAGGCGGCGAACGCGCCTGCGCTGCGGTGAAACTCATGACCGATAACGGTATTCCAGTCTGCGGCCATTTAGGGCTGACGCCGCAATCGATCAACCAGTTCGGAACCTACCGTACGCGAGGGACGAATCCCGAAGAAGCCGAACAACTCAAACGCGATGCGATGGCGCTGCAGGATGCGGGTGTGTTCGCGATCGTGCTCGAGAAGATCCCCGCAGCGCTTGCAGCCGAGGTGACGAAGATGTTGAAGGTCGCGACGATCGGAATCGGCGCCGGCAACGGCTGCGACGGCCAGGTGTTGGTGCTCCATGACATGCTCGGCCTCAACGAAGAATTTCATCCGCGCTTCGTGCGAAAGTATCTCTCGCTTGCCGAAGAAGTCCGTAATGCGTTCAAGCAGTACGGGGAAGATGTACGGTCCGGCAATTTCCCGAATCACGACGAATCGTACTAACGATCCCATGATCCTCGATGTCTGCAAAACCCCGAGATAATGCACTACACGCCGTATTTTCGTAACGGAACTAACCGAATGCGGCAGCAATGAAAGCGATCATAATGGCAGGCGGATTCGGCACGCGATTGCGGCCGTTGACGATGCACCTCCCAAAACCGATGGTCCCGCTGATGAACCGGCCGATGATGGAGCATATCGTCCGGTTGCTGAAACAACACGGGTTTCATGACCTGACCTCGCTGCTGTATTTTCATCCCGACGCCATTACATCATACTTCGGCGATGGTATGCCGTTCGGCGTATCAATGCACTATGTCAAAGCCGAAGCCGATTACGGCACGGCCGGCTCCGTGCGAAATGCGACCGAGCAGCTCGGCATCAACGAGCGTATTCTGATTATCTCCGGCGATGTATTGACCGACTTCGATCTGACCCAAGCGATCAAGTACCACGAAGAGAAGGGCGCCATCGGGACGATCGTGTTGACGCGGGTCAAGAATCCGTTGCAGTATGGTGTCGTCATCACCGACGAGGGCGGCCGGATCGAACGCTTTCTCGAAAAGCCGTCGTGGGGCGAAGTCTTCAGCGATACGATCAACACGGGGATTTATATTCTCGAACCGGAAGCGTTCAACAGAATCCCGTACAAACGCGAATTCGATTTTTCGAAAGACCTGTTCCCGATGCTGCTCGAAGAGCATGCCGGACTTTATGGCTATATCGCCGAAGGATACTGGCGCGACATCGGAAATCTCGGCGAGTATCATGAAGCGCATCTCGACGCATTGGCATCTCGCGTACGGATCCAATCGGCGGGCACGCCGGTCAAGAATGCGATGATCGAAAGCGGTGCGATGACCGAAGGCGTCGAATTCTATGGTTTCAACGTCATCGGGAAGAACGCGAAGGTCGCGCCGGGCGTGAAGCTGCTCAATTGCGTGATCGGTGCAGACTGCGTCATTCACGGCGGTTCGCGTATCGACCATACAGTCATGTGGAATTCGGTCGAGATCGGCGAACGCACGCAGGTCAGTTACGACGTCATCTGCAACGATACCACGATCGGAAGCGGGGCACACGTCCACGAGTTCGTGTACATGGGCGAACGATGCAGCATCGGTGACGGCGCCGAGGTGATGCCGAACGTGAAGCTGTGGCCCGAGAAAGTGGTCGAGGCCGGTTCGATCCTCAACACCAGTCTCGTCTGGGAAGGCAAGTGGTCGAAGGCTCTGTTCACCAACTCGCGCATCAGCGGTTTGTCGAATATCGAGGTCACACCGGAGTTTTCTGCCAAAGTCGGTGCATCGCTCGGCGCGATGGTTGGCGCCGGCAAACGGGTGGTGATCTCGCGCGACAGCGATTTCGGCTCGCGGCTCATTAGTAGGGCGCTCACGAGCGGGCTCATGGGTGCGGGCGTCGATGTTGCCGATCTCGATCAAACACCGATCCCGCTCACACGGCATTACCTGCTCGGGGGCCGTCAGGCCGCCGGCGTGCATATCCGCAAGAATCCGAACGATCCGCGTCGTTCCGATCTTATTTTTTTCGACTCCGACGGCAAAGACCTTCCGAACGGCAAAGGGAAGACCATCGAGCGCTACTTCTTCGGGGAAGATTTTCCGCGCGCGCCCTACGACAAAGTCGGCGCCATCGAATTTCCAGCCCATAGTGGCGAGGCATATCGCAAGCTCTTTCTTGCGGGGCTCGATACCGATGCGATCGCCCGTTCCAAGTTTCGTATAGCCATCGACTATGCCAACGGCATCGCATCGACGATCTTCCCATATATGCTTGGTTCGCTTGGGGTCAATGTAGTATCGGTCAATGCGTATCTCGACCCGACACGTCTGACACGTGCGCCGGAGGAATTCCAGCGTTCGATCGAGCAATTGCATAACATCGTTACATCGCTCGGCTCCGACATGGGTTTTATCCTCGATGCCGGGGGCGAACGCATTACGCTCCTCGATCATAACGGCGCGGTGTTCAACAACCAAAGCTTATTGCTGCTGGTGACGAAGCTCTTTCTCGAATCGAGCAAGATCGCAAAGACGGAAGTCAAATGCATCGCCGTTCCGGTTTCGGCTTCGGTTGCCGTCGAGAAGATCGCCGCGACGTATGGCGTTGAGGTGCAATACACGCGCAACTCGCATGCTGCGATGATGGTCGCCAGCGGCGCGGAGGACGTTGCCTTTGTCGGCGGCACGATGGGCGGTTTTATTTTTTCCGACTACTTCTTTGCCGTCGATGGCATGTACACGGCTGCGCGGATCATGCAGATGCGTGCGAAGATCGGCCGCCGCCTCGGCGATATCGCCGCCGAACTTCCGCTTCGCCATCAAACACGCCGCTCGACCTTCTGCCCGCAGGATCAACTCGGCACGGTCATGCGCCGTGCGGTCGAGCACACCAAACACATGCCGCGCATCCTTGTCGACGGCATTCGTTTCCAACCGATCGAGGGCAACGATGCCTTCGTGCTTGTCATCCCGGAGCGCGAGCGCCCGAACTGCGAAATCCTTGTCGATGCAGCAACGGTAGAGACCGCCGAACAGCTTGCCACCCAATACACGGAAATGGTTACGGAGTGGCGCAAAAGCTGACGTGTCTCGCAGAATAGCGCGACAACGAGTCCCGTTGACGGAGAGTTGCTGCGTTTCATATAGGGATTCTTCGCTTTGCTCAGAATGACGAAGTTATTACGGTCGAGACGGAGCTACTATCTGTAACTTCCTCACTGTTAATTGATCCGTACGCGCATGGATCAAGAGTCCCTCCCACGTGTGCACTTCAATGTAAAAAAACGGCCCTATGGCCGTGGCAACAAACGATCTGCTGTAAAACGAAGGGCCGCTTCCACGGATGGAAGCGGCCCTTTTCGCTCATTCCTTCATCGCTTTTTGGAGGGACCGATTAGAGATGGATATAGACACTTCCACGGATCAGGCTCGCCTTGTAGTTATTGACGACGCCTGCATAGTTCACCGTATTGTCATAGATGGCTTCTTCCTTCTGCTGTGCGAGCTGGTAGTCCACCATGACACCGATGTTCTTGGTTATATCATACGACGCCGAAGCATGGATCAGGCTCCAGGTGTACGGGCCGCCGATGCGTACGAGGTCAGGTGCGATACCGGTCTTGGTGTCCGGCGTCACGTAGCTTCCTTCTTTCGAATCGATCATCGAATAGCCGACCATGAGGTGCAATTCGGGGATCGGGTTCGAGATGATCGAAGCATCGATACTCATGTCCTTCGTATGCTGTTCGACGTTGATCGTCAGCGAATCGCCATAGAGCGGGGTCGGATCGACCTGGCCGCGGGTATAGCTTGACGGGACGACGAAGTCGTTCGTGCGGTATTCACCGGTGACGGCGATCGTCGTATGACGCATGAGCGTATAGGCAATCGTACCGGCGATCGACGACATCTTCGAATCGAGCGTCGGATTGTACGTCTGTACGAGCGGGATCATGTTCAGCAGGTCGCTCGAACCCTTGAGGCCGGAGTAGTGCACATTGACGCGCAGATCCGAGATCGGGTCGAAATCGACACCCACTTTGTAGTTGAGCATGTTCTCGGGCTCGATGCGGATCGGTGCATCGACCTGTGTCGTCGTTCCATGGATGTAGGACTTCGAGTTGGTGTTCGTGACACTACCGCTGAGCTTGATCTCATGGATCGGGCGATACCAGAAGCTGAAGAACTCGCCCAGGCCTTTGGTTTCGCGTGACATGTTCGTGTTCGATGCGGAATCTTCCACACCATCGACCGCGCGATCGTATTCCGGCGAACGTAAATTATAGTTCACACCCACACGCAGATTGAGCATATTGATCGGCGTGTAGTTGACGAACGCCTGGATCAACTGTTGGCTGACCTTATTGGTAATCTTGGTGTCGAACGTCGCATCATAGAGCTGGTGCGTCGGGGCACCGCCTGCGGCGGAGTCGTTCGTAAGAAGATTGCCATGTAGCGAACCTTCGCTCGTGAGATCGGTGCTCGTCATACGATAAAGCACGGTCGCGCCGAGTTGATCGGTGATGTCATACGCTGCGGTCAACGACGCGAGTAGCGTGGAGTACGTGCTCTTGTTGTCGCCGGAAGCGGTATAGAGGATATCGCGGGCCTGCGAAGTCTTCGGTCCGCCGAGTGACGCTGCTGCCGAAGGCATCCAGCCGTCGAGCGTACCTTCGATCGTCGTGCCGTCGACGTCCGTCTTCTCGTAGTTCACGTTCGCCGTGACGGCCAACCGGTCGATCGGGCGTGTGACGAGTTCGAGGTACCCCATCGGCGTGCTGCCTTTGCGGGTTTCTTTCCAATCGTACGAATTGAGCGGATTGGTGTTCGCTTTGCTGATCGTTGCCGGGCTGTTCGGGAAACCGGCGAATACGCCTGCCCAGTTGACCGTACCCTTTGCGGTATAGTATGTCAACGCGGTGTCGCTCAACGGTGTGTATTCGATATCCTGCGTGTACTGGCGAATACCGCCGCCGAGTGTCAAGGCCGTATGATCGGCGAACTTGAACGTGCCCTGCAATTTGTATTCGTTCGTACGGTCGTTTGCCGGCGTATTGATCCAATAGATATTTCCGCGAGCATACGTGCCGAACGTTCCGTCTCCCTGAGCAACACCGTTCTTCACTCCGCCGCCGATCTCTTCGCCGCCGTCGATGAACGGGGAGAGCGTCTGCGTGAAGTTGCCGCTATGGCCGGTCGAGTTCATCATCAACTTGACGTTGATGTCGTTTGAGACGTCGATACCGAGCGACGCATTCAGGAAGTCGCGCGTCTCGTCGAACTTATGCAGTCCGGTATAGATCGAGTCGTTGCGGTTCAGGAAATACTTCATGTTCCGGTAGTCGATCTTGAAATCGAATGCGTTGAACTGGCGCATACGGATGCTGGCCGTCGTGTACGGATCGCCAAGACCGTCGGCATTGACATAGAGCTCGTCGAAGAACCCTTCTTTGCCGCTCTTCTCGCCATAGAGATTGAGCGAGTTGATCTTGATTCCCGTGCGATAGTTCATCGCTTCGTAGTAGCGCTCTTGTGCCCAGTAGTCGTTCGGATTCGCGGAGCCGCTCGGCTGTGCCGTCGTGGTGCTCAGGAATCCGGCCGAGAGACCGAAGTTGAAGAGGTACGGCCCTGCCTGGAAGTTCGGCTGTTCATCCTGTGCATGCACATTGACGTTGGTGCTCAGCAGCAGTGCGAGCGTCGCAAGCGTCAATAGGGCGAATGATCTGAATTGTTTGATGGTATTCATATGCCCTCCTATTGGATGAAGTATTCGTCACGGTTCGAACCATGGATCGTGTTGTGGCAGCGCGTGCAGTCGCCGGTTGTCTGCAGACTGAAGTTTGCGCGGCTATGCGGTACTCCGGCGCCGATCTCTTTCGAGTGGCAGCTGATGCACAGCGTTCGAGGATCGCGATCCTTTAACAGGTTTCGAGCGGAGCTGCCGTGTCCTTCGTGACAGGCGACGCAACCCTCGAGAGCCGTCGCGTTGTGTTCATACACGAACGGTCCGCGTTTATCCTGGTGACAGTTCAAGCAGAGGGTCTTCTTGTCGGCGCGAAGCTGATGTTCCTGCGTCGTGCCGTGCGGGTTATGACAACTGGAGCATTCGACGATGCCTTCCTTCAGACGGTGATGCGTCGGCTTGTTGAAGTCCGAGTTAACCGTATTATGACAGGAGAGACACAGGTCTGTCTGCTTGCCTTTGAGCATTGCGCTCATACCGGCATTGTTCATTTCATGCTTATGCTGAGCACTCGGGTGCACGTCGTGGCAGCTGGTGCAGCCGACGCCGGCGCGGAAATGCTCGCTCAGTTGACCATGGCTCTGTTCGCCCGGGCGCTGATGGCAATTGAGGCAGGTCTGCGACACTTCGTTCGCCGATTTGCCTTTCATCGTCTGGATCGTGCCGGGGGCACCACCAGTCTCCACGTGTTTGGCGGATTCACCATGACAGCTTTCGCATGACTGGCCATTCTGCCAGGATTTTGCATGCGTCGTGCTCTTGTACGAAGCGACTTCGTCTTCATGGCATTTCACGCATTCTTCCGGGTCGGTCTTGGCACCCTTGAACGCGGTATTCTCGGACGTCATGTCCTTGGTTGCGCTCCCACCGACCATCGTGCATTTGCCCGACGGTACGTTGGCCGCGACCGGTGTGCCGGACGTGCTGGTCCCCGTGATGGCGGGTGCCAGGCCGGTCCCTGCGTGCGAAACGAAGGCTCGTTCCACACCGCCTGCAGCCAAGACGACTGCGGCACTGATTAATAGATGATAGACTAGAGTTCTCATGGCATCGATCTTTGCAGATGTTTATAGTACACAACCCACACAAGAGAAGGGGGTATTTGAATAGGCTAACAAAGCTGTAGGTTGTTTATAATCATAGGTTAAGGGTCCATTGCGCATCGGTCGTCCGTCCCTACAGCTTCGTCGGCTACTTACGGCTTCTATTGCCACTCTTCTTTCGATGAACGTGCCGGATAACTTCACCCGACAGGGCGCGTTAAGACAATAACTGTGCCAGCCCTCCAAAAAGGGAAAATTCTCTTACTATTTCGCAGTTCGACGGTGCACGCTCCCCTGCCTATCGATTTGATTTTATGGCTATCACAACAGGATTCTTTACAAGGCGTAAGAGGACTTTACGAAGAATGAGCAAAAGTTCATAAACGAATTTAATACGGTATGTTAGGGCCGGAGGGAGGGGTGTGCCTGGTGGGAGAGGACGCCGCTTAAAACAGAACAGGGCAGTCAATCTGACTGCCCTGTTCGTGAAGAGATTCTTCGGGTTGGCTTACCAACGGCCGCCGCCGCCACCGCCGCGGTTTCCACCGCCGCCGTAACCGCCACGTCCGCCGCCGCCGCCGTAACCGCCGCGACCACCGCCGCCGCCGTAACCGCCGCGTCCGCCACCGCCGCCCGAACGCTCAGCCATCGGGCGAGCTTCGTTCACGGTCAACGTACGGCCACCAAGCTCTGCTTCGTTGAGCTCGGCAATGGCCTTCTTTGCTGCATCGTCATCCGGCATCTCGACAAAACCGAAGCCTTTGCTGCGGCCGGTTTCGCGATCCATGATGATCTTTGCGCTGGAAACTTCACCGTATGCGGTAAAGATCTGGTTGAGTTGGTCGTCCTGCGTCTGGTACGGCAAGCCGCCTACATAGATTTTCATATTCTTCCTTAGATTAAGTGATTCAGATACTGCTTACGATGCGCTTCGGAAGGATTGTCGAGTCAAGCAGCACAAGTAGAACGGAACGCCGAACGGCAACCACACACCCAGATGCAAAACAGTGAACCCCGAGAAAACACAAAACGAAAGCTTTCAACGGATTATATAACGAATTTCCGAAGGAATCGTTCGGTGGAAAAGGAGGTCGGTAGTGGCTCAGTTTGCACGGTTTCGCAAGCTCTGAAACGGAGCCTCACGGCGTTTCATCCGAGGGATTCTTCGCTTCTGCTCCTATGGTTCCAGAAGAATGCTCAGAATGACGTGTTGGGAGAAGGGACAGTGCGGCCTCGCCGCATTGAGTCCGGCAGGACGGCCACTGGCGTAGCCCACGAATTCATTCGTGGGCGGAGGTTGGGTTAGGACCGAATGTTTGTGGCTGCCGAAAGCGCACGGACTGAGAGTCCGTGCCACCGGTCCTGGGCATGCTGCGGCTCTGCTGAAGGGATTCTTCGCTTCGCTCAGAATGACAGGCGGGGCGGGGCAGGACCGAATGTTCGTGGTTGCCGAAAGGGGACGGACTGAGAGTCCGTCCTACTACTGCTTGCTTTGTTTGACGCCCAAAATCATTCTTCGATGCATGTTGTTAATACTGTGCTGTAAGTACAACCCACCATTTAGAAAGTCGAAAATATGGCACAAAGTCTGACGCATAAGATACTCTCCGCACACTTGCTCTCACACACCTCGCTGCCGAAACCGGGTGAGGAAGTCGGCCTTCGCATCGACCAGACACTCACGCAGGATGCGACGGGAACAATGGCGTATCTGCAGTTCGAGTCGATGGGTCTCGATTCGATCAAGACGAAAGTATCTGTCAGCTACGTCGATCACAACATGCTGCAGACGGGTTTCGAGAATGCTGACGACCATCAGTATCTGCAATCGGTCGCCGCGAAGTATGGGTTGTTCTTCTCACGTCCGGGTAACGGTATCTGTCACCAGGTGCACCGCGAGCGCTTCGGCGTTCCGGGCGATACGCTCCTCGGCTCCGATTCGCACACGCCGACGTGCGGCGGCCTCGGTATGATCGCCATGGGCGCCGGCGGTCTTGATATCGCAATGGCCCTCGCAGGACAGCCGTTCTATACGCCGATGCCGAAGGTGGTCGGAGTGAAGCTTACCGGAACGTTAAGCGATTGGGTAACGGGTAAGGATGTGATCCTCGAAATGCTTCGCCGCCTTACGGTGAAGGGCGGTACAGGCCGCATCATCGAGTACTACGGCGAAGGCGCACACAATCTTTCCATGGGCGACCGCTTCACGATCTGCAACATGGGTGCCGAGCTCGGCGCAACGACGTCGCTCTTCCCGTCGGACGAGAAGACACTTAGCTTCCTCAAGGCACAGAAGCGCGAAGCGTCGTGGCAGAATTTGAAGGCAGATGATGGTGCGACCTATGATGAGAACGTTGAGATCGATCTCAGCAAGCTCGAACCGCTGATCGCACAGCCCCACATGCCGGATAACGTCGTGACGGTACGCTCCGTCGCCGGCACGCCGATCGCACAGGCCTGCGTCGGAAGCTGCACGAACTCGAGCTACCACGATCTTGGAATTTCCGCTTACATCCTGAAGGACAAGGCTGTCAATTCCGGTGTGAGCTTCACGCTGACGCCGGGTTCGAAGCAGGTCTTCGAGATGATCGCCCGCGATAAGGACATGACACTTGCAAGCCTCATTCGCAGCGGTGCGCGCATCCTCGAGTCGGGTTGCGGTCCTTGCATCGGCATGGGACAGGCTCCGCCGTCGGGTTCGGTGTCGGTTCGTTCGTTCAATCGCAATTTTGAAGGCCGCAGCGGAACGGCTGATGCAAAAGTGTATCTCGCCAGCCCTGAGACCTGCGCAGCCTCTGCGCTTACGGGCGTCATCACCGATCCCCGTGACCTCGGCTTGCCGTTCACACATATCGACGAGCCGAACGAGTACATCGTTGATGACGACATGGTGATCGCACCGGGCAACGACCGTTCGAAAGTGGAGATCAAGCGCGGTCCGAACATCAAGCCGCTCCCGAGCTTTGACGCGGTACCACAGAATTTGCACGGCAAAGTACTGTTGAAGATGGTCGATAATATCACGACCGATCACATCATGCCTGCCGGCGCGAAGGTGTTGCCGCTTCGCTCGAACATTCCCGCGATCAGCGAGCATACGCTCGTTCGCGTGGATCCCGAATTCCCGAAGCGCGCAAAAGAGTGGGGCGGCGGTATGCTCGTCGGTGGTGAGAACTACGGTCAGGGCTCGAGCCGCGAGCATGCGGCGCTTGCACCGCGTTACCTCGGCGTCACGGCTGTGATCGTCAAGAGTTTCGCTCGTATCCATCTTGCGAACTTGATCAACTTCGGTATCCTGCCCGCGACGTTCGTCAATGCTGCAGATTACGACACCATCGCACAGGGTGATGAACTGGTGATCGAGAACGCCCGCGTGCAGATCGCCGAGCACCCGGAGAAGATCACGGTCACGAACAAGACGAAGAACCTCTCGTACGTCGTGACGAGCCCGCTCACCGAGCGTCAGCGTCACATCATCCTCGCCGGTGGTACGCTTGCCTATGCGAAGCAGGAAGCTGCGAAGGTGACGGCATAATCCGCTCCGAGATCGTATGACAATTGCACGCGATCATTTCGCCCAACTGTTGAGCTACAACAGTTGGGCGAATCAGCGTTTGTTCGGCGCCATTCCTGCCGAAGCGCTCGATGTCCCCCAAACCAGTAGTTTCCCGACCATTCGTCGAACCGTCCTGCACATCTGGGATGCCGAATGGGTGTGGTTCGAACGCGTCAACGGCCACAATCCCGGCGATGTCGATCTCGAACTCTTCGACGGCCCGTTCGACGAAGCGCTCCGACGCATGAAGCAGCAGACCGAGGCTTGGATCGCTCATGTCGCATCGCTCAGCGACGAACAGTTGCATGAAGTAATCCACTACCGGATGCACTCCGGCGTCGAGACAAGCCAGCGCTTCGACGAGATATTGCTGCATGTCTGCAATCACGCCACGTTTCATCGTGGGCAGGTTGTGACGATGCTACGCGCGGCCGGAGTGACGAGTATCCCGGGCACCGATCTAATCCTCTACTTTCGACGATAACGCTAGTCGCCACAAGCGGGTCGTATTGGGAATCTTCCCACGGCGTAAGGTGTCATTGAGCCATCACTAAGTCGCTCGTTCAATGAATAGAATCCCAACCTATTGCCTGTTCCTCCTCCTCGTCCTCTCCGGTACGGAGAAACTTCTAGCGCAGCCATACAACTGGCACCCGACGACGATACCCGTTACCGGCAGCATCCGATCGATGTATGTCGATGGCCAGAGTATGGTCATTTCAAAATACTATGGCGGCAGCGTGTTCTCGGCCGACGGAGGAGCGACATGGAGCAATACAACACCACAGATCAACGCGGGATCAGGGTTCATCAAGAGCGGCAACAGTATTCTGTCGTCCGGTTCTCAACGGTTATTGCGCTCCGATGATGGTGGACGGACGTGGCGTGAGATCGATACCGCAACCTTCAACCACCACCAACCTGGCGCGATCACGGTCTCCGGTTCGAACATCATCGTCGCAGACGAGTTCGGTAGCGGGGTGGTGGTTTCGAGCAATGCAGGGACAACGTGGACCATCGTAATGGCGGGACTCGCAAGTTCTGCTGTCACCTGTCTCGCTTCCCTCGGTACGTCACGCTTCGCCGGTACCACGTATGATGGCATCTATCGGTCAACGGACAACGGGATGAGTTGGTCGCTCGCGGGAGCTACCCTTCGTCATTCTGCGATCATTGACATGACCACATTGGGGTCGGATCTGTTCGCCGCGACAGCGCAAGGGATAGTGCGATCCACCGATTTTGGCACCTCGTGGCAATCGACCGGTCTGACGAACGTGGTCGTACTGCGACTGTACGCAGTTGGTGCTTCACTCTATGCGAGTCTGCCGAATGGTGGTGTCCTGATTTCCAACGACAATGGACAAACGTGGGGCGCAACAAGGCTCGGCGATGCGATCGTCCACGGCTTTGCGTCTTCGGGTCAAACCGTCTATGCCGGTTCCCAGATGGATGGCTATTATTCGTCGACTGACAACGGCAACACCTGGACGCAGCATGGGTACGAAGCCATCCAGCCGAGAACCATCCGTCTGGAACGGTCAGGTCGTACGATGTTCGTGGGTACAGGGAATTCGGCATACGCAACAGGCATCTATAGAAGTAGTGATGCAGGTGATCATTGGGTCCACTGCGATAGCGGGATGATCACCAGTGCAACGGGACGGCCGGTCGTCTACGATATCATGCCATTGGGCAATGTCGTCCTTGCGGGTACCGATCAGGGCTTGTTCCGCTCGACGGACTCTGGTCGCAGTTGGTCTCAGTCCACGGCATTCGCGCTGAACGCGACGGTCGAGTCGATCCGTGGCAACCGAGATACGATCTATGCATCGGTTGGAGACATCTTCCGCTCGTTCGATCTTGGCCTTACCTGGCAACCGATGCATTGTGGGTTCGTGAGCTCTGCGATGAAGGTCGACGGACGGAACATTGGGGCACTTGTTGGTTGGCAGACCAGGGATGAGCTGATCGTGTCGCGCGATCTTGGCGCCACGTGGGATTCGAGTTTCCTCTCGCGCAACGTCTCGTCGTACTGTTTTACTTCGAACCCGTCCACCGTGCTCATTGGCGCTGACTTCTACGAGATCGGCAACGACATGGGCAACCTGTATCCGTTCCTCAGCAGATCGATCGACAACGGCACCACATGGAACAGCTCCATCAGTTTTTTCGACGTCGGCTGGATGAAGGTGTTCGAGTCCGTAGGCACCACCGTGTTCGCCGACACTGCACGAGTCTATCACAACGATGCGCTCATCTACTCGAAGGATGACGGTCAGACATGGTTCAATGCCGGTTTGTCGGAAAAAGCATTGCGGTTGTTCGACCATAATAGCGATCTGCTTGTCGCAGCGGGGGACAGCATCTTCCGCACGACGTTCGCCGATACGCTTTCCGGCGTCGCACAATCGGGTGACGCGGGTGGGCTTCGCGTATTCGCTCACTCGGGCGGTCATGGTGAGGTCGATCTCGAATATCATGCTTCGCAGCCGCTGAGCGCAGATATTACTATCACCGACCTGCTCGGCAAAGTGCTCCTGTCAACATCTGACGATGATCACACCATCGGACAACGGCAGCACCGGTACGTATTGAGCTCAAGTTCTGCCGGTGTACTGTTCGTATCTGTTAACATCGCGGGAGTGTCTGGAACTGCAAAGGTGATCGTGGCTAACTGAAGGGACGAGTTCAATCCTTCCGACCCTTACAGACTACCCTCACCCGGAAGTATCTCCACCCAGATTCAGGCGGATGTTGCTTCGTATCTTTGCGCATCCACGTAACCCTTTCGCACATGCTCAATCGCTTTGTTCTTGCTATTCTGCTTGCCTCTATATTGGCTGCAGGGTGCAAACAGTCCACGGATAGTTCTACAAACAACGGGACCAACAACACTCCGACCGAAGTCACATTCGTCGAGCAGACCGGCAGGCCGCAATCAGGCGGTTCGGTCTCTGCGTTCACGGTTTCACCAAGCGGCATCGTCGTCGCAATTGTTGACGGGCGCCTGATGAAAGTCGATGCTGCCGCAATGACGCTGACGCAGATCGGCACCGATACGACGCTGCTGCACGTGGCATCTCTGTCGAATACGGAGTTGATCGCCACAACACGCAACGAAGTTCGCAAGTATGACATCTCGAGCGGCAGCTTCACCACGCTGACACTGCCCACCGTGACGAACGAGACGGCTCAGCCCGTCGTCACACCCACTGGCGATCTCTACATCGTCAATTCCGACGGATTCAACCGAAGCTCGTTCTATCGCAGCACGGACAACGGCTCGACATGGACGAAGGTCGTATCGCCCGACCTACAGTTTAAGTGCTATCTCATCGTCGCACATAACGGCGACCTACTCTCGGCATCGGCAAGCGGCGTGTTCCGTAGTAGTGACAACGCAACGACGTGGACTAAGCTTACGTCGAGCGGGATCAACTTCGTTGAAGTGCGGGTCTTCGAATCATCGAACGGAAATATCTTCTATTGGGCACCCAAGATAAACGGAATGCAAGTTTCGAGAGGCGGCGGAGCATTCACGAATATCGAAACGCAGACGAACATGCCTCCGCCGGAAGAGATGACCGAAGGCGACGGCGGTGCACTCTACGCGACGGGGTACGACGTCCAGAATGGCAGCGATGTCGTGATCTCCGCTCTTGCAAAGTCCACTGATGCTGGGACTTCATGGACTACGTCTATTCCTTGCACTGCAGGGCCTGTCGTTGCGACGGGTGGAATCGTCTATGTCGGGACGATCAACGATGCGGGCATTCTCAAATCGTCGGACGCGAAGCAATGGCAGACCATCGGGCGTCGCAGCGTGTCGTCGATCTTCGATTTTGGTTTTGACGTTAACCAATCGCTCTTGCTTTCTGCAGAAGGAGCGACGTACCGCGCGAACGGCTCGTCGTGGAATACGCTTGCCGCTGCGGGCAGCGGATGGCTGGCGACCGATGCACAGTCTCGCATCGCGATCGTTGGGGTCGGGTTGGGTGTGCTTCGCTCGACGGACAACGGCGCGACCTGGGCCACGAACGCCATGCCTACGCTCCTATCGAATGCGTGGCCGACGAGCATCATGTTCTGTTTCAATCGGACGAACGGCTACCTATTGCTCGGTTTGGCGCAATACAATCAGAATGTAGCAACCTGGACGAACGGGCTGCTGTCGCAGTCAACCGATGGCGGCAAGACGTTCACAACACTCACGAATGGGACGAACTTTACAACGATGACCGAGAACCCTTCGACGGGCAAGTTGTATGCCCACACCGAGAACTTCATCGAAGAACTCGAATCGGCCGACTTCGGACAAACGTGGCACACCTACGGCTGGAACAGCACTCCGCTTGCGTTTACCAATGCAGGCACTGCGCTATTTCTTAGCTCGGCAGGGTTCAAGACGGGGACGGTCGGGTCGACGGCATTCAAAGCTCTGAACGTACAGGGCATGCCCGCCGGAGTCGCGCTGAAGCGCATTCGCTTCGATTCGAACGATAAGATGTATGTTCTGAGCCCATCCCAGACGGACGGCTCGGTGCGCCTCTACCGCTCTCAGGACGCGGTCCGGTAGAAACAATCGTTGGCGCAGGACGTTAGACCAACGCATTCATCACTTCAGTAACGCGCAATGACTCACCACAATCTACGGTATCTGTTCTTTCTTCCACTCTTCGTGCTGGTCTCGTGTGCAGACCGCGGACAGACGCCGGGGAAAGGTTTTGAAGGCAAGATCGTCCAGAAGATCACGATCAACAAAAGCCTGATCGGCCAGAAGCAGGAGCGTGACAGCACGGATCTGACCGGCGCAGGCGCCGCACACGAAGCGGTAAACCCGAGCGGCCCATCGGTCGAGATCACCATGTTTGCAAAAGGCGACAAGGTCGCGTATGATATGTCCCTGATCGGCTTCCCGATCAAGATTCATACGATTATCGACCGCAATGCGCGTACGGTTGCGCTCTTGACGCCGGATAAGATGGCCTACGTCAGCGATCTGCATACGTTCGATAAAGTGAAGTCCGTTGTCGACGATTCCATCAACCGACATCATGACATGATCGATTCGCTGCAGGCCCACATGCCGCAGTCCGCCGGTCAAAAAAAGACGATCAACGGTTTGGCATGCGAGGAGTTTAAGACGAAGATCGGCGACAACGACCTGACGTTCTGGCTGACGCAAGACTCGCGTCTGCATTTCTACGATATCGTCCGCGATGCATTCCTTGGCAAGCAGCGCACCGGCATGGGTGGAATGGAAGAAGCGCTCGCGATCGTCGCACCGTTCCTCGGCGAAGGTCGGACGCCGGTTGTTGCAACGCTCTCACATAATGGCCAGACGCTGATTAAAAGCGAGATGGTCAGTATGTCCGAAGAATCGGTCAGTGACGATATTCTGACGATTCCGAGCGACTATAAGGTTGTCCGGCAAGACGAGCAAAAGAAACCGTTGCCGACCGGATCGGAAAAATAGCCGATTTCCAGGTATAGTGTTTATTGGCCCCTGTCCGCCATGGCGGACAGGGGCCGCATTTTTTCTGGAGGCAGGTGATACTTTTTTGAGGTCCGGGTGTTACTCCTATAGAGAAGCTCATGAGTCAATATCGTAACATCCTCTCGGCCATTGCGGCCGTCTTTCTTATTGTGTCCTCCGCTGCTGCACAGAACCCCGTCGCAGGAAGGATCATCGTGCGCGTAACTCCGGATGCCGTTGAACGCATGCGCACACTCTTTGAACCCGTCGTATCGAACGATCCGCACTTCGATCCGCAACGTTGCACACTTCGCGCAGAGTCGCAGATCCGCGACGTGTTCTCGCTCCCGGGTTCGGTCCGGGGTTTATGGATTACACCGCTGTTTGCACAGCATAATGTCGCGCTCGAATCGCTGCGCGAACGGACAAACCCGATTCTGTTCTCGAATTCCAAACTCACGACTCGTATCGCAGAAACCGAGGCGCTTGCGATGCTTCGCTCGAGCGAAGACCGCATTGCCCGATGCTTCGAACTGCATTTCGATCCGAGCACCTCACCCGCTGCGATTGCCGTTTGGCTTCGGAAGTCAGGGATCGTGGAATTCGCCGAGCCGAGATTCGCGTATGCAACGACATTCGTGCCGAACGACTCGCTTCTGTCGATGCAATACTCGATCGCAACGATGCATGTGACCCAAGCGTGGGACAAAGTGCGCTGCGATTCGACGATGCTTATTGCAGTCGACGACATCGGGACCGATTGGAATCATCGGGATTTGCGCGATGCGATCTTCGTCAATCAGGGTGAAGTAGGGCTGGATTCGCTCGGGTACGACAAACGCAGTAATGGCATCGACGACGATGGCGACGGGTTCGTCGACGATTGGCACGGCTGGGATTTTGCTGGCGCCGACGGTTCGACGTCGGATAACGATCCCAGTACGTTCGCCGAGCATGGCACCCACACGGGCGGGATCATGGCTGCCGAAGGAAATAACATTACCGGCATTTGCGGCATCGCCTTTGGCGCCCGGTTGCTTCCGTTGAAATGTGGCGACGATCTCGGCGGCAGCGTCGCGTTCGGTTATGAAGGGATCGTGTACGCGGCGGATATGGGCGCGAAGATCGTGAATAACTCATGGGGCGGCACCGGTTTCTCGCAGCTCGGACAAGATGTGGTGAACTATGCGACGGCGAAGAATTGCCTCGTAGTTGCCGCTGCGGGAAACGACCAGACGCTTGAGGATTTGTACCCGGCAAGTTTTAATCATGTGCTTTCGGTCTGTGCGACCGATCAACTCGACGGGCTTGCATATTTTTCGAGTTATGGCAGGCATGTCGATGTCGCCGCTCCGGGGCAGGGAATCGTGAGCACAATCCCATCCGATAAGTATCGTTCGATGGACGGTACCAGTATGGCTTCGCCGAACGCAGCGGGTGTTGCGGCGTTGGTGCGCCAGAAGTTTCCGAGTCTCACACCCGATCAGGTTGCCGAGCGCATTCGTTCGACGGCACGCCCAATTAACCTTACAGAACAGGACCGCCAAAACGGATTCACGGGTCATGGGATCGTTCAGGCGGACTCTGCACTGGATCTTACCAAGCCACACCATTCGGTTCGAATTGTCAGTGTAACGATCGATGATCCCGACGGCGACGGAACATTGCAAAGTGGCGAAGGGGCGAATATCGTGCTTTCGGTTCGTAATTTTCTCGATCCGATCGAGCACCTCACGGCCCACATTCAAGTCCTCGACCCTACTCCGGGTACGATCTCGTTCACATCGAACGATCTGCAATTTCCCGATGCGAATACCCTCGATGTTGTACAGAATGTTTCCGGGACGCTGCATGTCAATGTCAGTCCGACCGCCGGGCTTGACCTCGTCATTCCGATCCGTGTGACCTTCAGCAATGGTACGGATTATCAGGGCGACATCGATTACTTCACGCTTGTGATCAACCCGTCGTATCTCGATCTGAACAAAAATACCATTACAGCGACGATCAGTGCGAGGGGTGATGTCGGCTTCAACGATCCTCCGAACAACGAGCAGGGAAGCGGCTTCACGTGGGTCGGTGCGCCGCCGAGCATTCTCGCCAGCGGCAAGACTGCGCTCTTCGATGCCGGGTTGATGGTTGCGACCGATCCCGATCATGTCGTATCGTCGGCGCCCAGCGCCGCAAATGACCTTGTCTGGGATCAGGATTTCCGGGTTCTCGAACCATCGCACTACATACTCGAACCGGACAAACCGGGCGCACTACAAGAGATCGAATGTCGCTTCGACGATTCGCCGGCGGACTCGTCGCTGATCGCACAGCAAGTCGGTGTGAATGTGCACGCAACGGCGTATGAATTCGGCGGTGCCGCAGCGAATGCGGTCGTTCTCGATTATGTGCTATCACATCAGGATGCGCTCAACGGTATTGCAGCTTCGGACCAGACAGCCGTGGCGCTCTACATGGATTGGGACGTCGGCTCTTCGGGAGCGAATAATGTGTCGATGATATCTCCGCTGGATTCGATGCTTGCGGTCACGAAGCGTCTTGATCCCGGTTTCCCATTTGTCGGCGTCAAGATCATTTCTGCGCTGCCCGACGGTACCTCGTTCAATCTCTTTGCGATGCTCAACGATGGGAGCGATAGTGGGATCGGAGTCTTCAACGGATATCCCAATGCGAACAAGTTTACGACGATGACAACGCCTCAGCTCTTGAGCGGCCCTGGCGACGTCTCGATGATCTACGGACTTCGCAACGTACCGCTCGCGTCGATGGATTCGGTCCATGTAACCTATGTGTTCGGCTTCGGCGTGGACGATTCGGACCTCAAGCGTACGATCGATAACGCGACCGCTGCGTGGTTCGGGACGAGCTCCGTCAGTCAGGCAGTGGCATCGGGCTCTCTGTTGCGATGCTATCCGAACCCATGTGAAGGCATGCTGCATATCGAAAGTCCGTTTGACGGTGCGCAGGATGTCAGGGTCTACGATGTCCTCGGCAGAACGGTGTATCGGTCGCGTATGACCGGGCAGCAAACGCTTGTATCGCTGCCGACGCTGGATGCGGGGGCATATCGGCTTGTTGTCAGCACACCGACCGATTCCCGCAGCACTCAGTTGATCGTTCGCTAAGCAGAGTGACTTAGGAAGCAAATGCCTTGAGCTCGTGGCGGGCAATGACCATGCGCTGCACTTCGCTCGTTCCTTCACCGATCGTGAGCAATTTCGAATCGCGCCAGTATTTCTCGACCGGAAATTCTTTGATATATCCGTACCCGCCGTGGATCTGGATCGCTTCTTCGCAGATATTCACACATGCCTCCGACGCGAACATCTTCGCCATCGACGCGGCTTCGCCGTAGGGTTGGCCCGCATCGCGCAACGATGCCGCCTTGTAGGTGAGTAATCGTGCGGCATCGAGCTTCATCGACATCTGCGAGAGCTTGAACTGAATACCCTGCATCTCTGCGAGCGACTTGCCGAACTGTTTCCGCTCTTGCGCGTATTTCATCGCGGCTTCGAATGCGCCTTGCGCGCAGCCGACACTCAACGCCGCAATGGAAATTCTACCACCGTCGAGGATCTGCAGCGCCTGCACGAATCCCATGCCTTCCTCGCCGATAAGGTTCGCCGCCGGCACACGAACAGTATCGAGCAGGAGGCTCGACGTGTCGCTTGCTCGCATGCCGAGCTTGTTCTCTTTCTTCGACGCCGAGAACCCTGGCATCGACTTATCGACGACAAATGCGCTGATGCCCTTTGGGCCTTTTGCACGGTCGGTAATGGCCATGATCACGGCCGTCTTGCCGTAGGTGCCGTGCGTAATAAAATTCTTCGCTCCGTTGAGGATCCAGTGGTCTCCATCGCGAACACCCGTCGTCTGCATGCCGCCGGCATCGGAGCCGGAGCTCGGTTCGGTCAGGCCCCATGCGCCGAGCACCGAACCGCTGGCAAGATCGGGGATATACTTCTGTTTGAGTTCGTCCGACGCAAACGCAAGGATATGACCGGTACAGAGCCCATTATGTGCAGCGATCGACAGTGCAACCGCCGGGCAGGCACGGGCGATTTCTTCGATGATGATTGCATTCTCCATCGCACCGAGTCCGGCGCCACCGAGTTCGGTCGGGACCATGATCCCCAAAAACCCAAGTGACGCCATCGAAGCGAACGCATCGAGTGGGAAGGTCTGCGTTTCGTCCCATTCGAGGGCATGCGGTTTAATCTCGGATTCTGCGAACGAGCGCGCAGCGTCGCGGATGGCTTGTTGGTCTTCGCTCAAATGAAAATCGAGGGCGTCGGTCTGCATGGATGCACAAAAGTTAGAACTACAAATATACCCGATTCAACCGGGGGATCGGTACTAAAAGGCTCTTGGAGGAGTCGATGTGAACAGGAGACGACTTACGGTTTCGGTTCTTTCGGTTGCACGATCGGCTGTGGCTGCGGGGTTGTCGTCGGCTGAGTCGGAGGAGTATGCTGATCGTGCATCGGTGTCTGCGCGTTCGGGATCGTCGGAAGCACGCCACCGGTGCTGTCGCCACGTTTGGTCGAATCCGGTGTGGCGACGGCGCCGTTCCAATTGGTATTGAAGAATATCATTTTCGGCTTCATGGCCTCGTAGGCATACTTCATGAAGCGTCCCCAGATCGGCGCGGCAGCACGGCCGCCTTGGCCGTCGGACCCGGTGAAGGTCACGCGTTTATCGTCGAAGCCGACCCATGCGCAGGCGGTGTAGTACGGTGTATATCCGCAAAACCAGGCGTCGGCAAAGTTCTGTGTGGTGCCCGTCTTGCCGGCAGCGGGATAGCCGAAAAACCTACGAACGCCGCTGCTTGCCGTTCCGCCGTCGACAACAGCTTTGAGGCAGATCGTGATCATCTGTGCGATCTTCGGCTCGAAGACCAGATCGTACTCCGGTTTTGCACGATAAATAATCTTGCCGTTGCGGTCTTCGACACGAAGCACGGCAAACGGTGTTGCACGAACGCCATCATTGGCGAAGGTCGAATACGCGCTCGCCATTTCGAGCGGCGAGACTTCCGCCGTACCGAGCGCGATCGACGGCACCGCAGGGATGTTCGACTTGATCCCGAGGCGCTTCGCCATCTTCACGACATCCGAAATGTTTGTCAACTCGGTGATCGCATGCACGGCGCAGAGATTGCTCGACCATTGCAACGCGCTTCGAATGGTCATCGGGCCGCCCACCGCCTCGCCGGCGAAATTCTGCGGACGCCATACTTTGTCACCGTCGGGCATCTCGATCGGATCATTCGAGACTAACGACTCCGGCGTGTATCCCTTCTCGAAGCAGCTTGCATAGACGAACGGTTTGAACGAAGAACCGGGCTGTCGGATGATCTGCGTAACGTGGTTGAGGCCGTAGCGGTGTTCGCGGTAGTTCGAACTGCCGACCATCGAGAGAATCTGCCCCGTCTTCTGATCGATGCAAACAAAACCCGCTTGCAATCGGAGCTCTGAGACTTTCACGCTGTCGATAAATCTCTGATCTGCACGCAGTTTTCGTTCGAGCTTCTCACGCATTTTGTCGTCCTCGGTATTTCGTACTTCCGGATTGTTGCGTGCAGCATGCGCGACAAGCGAGTCGAGCAATTCTTTATGCGATTTCCAATTCCATCGCTTATCGACAACAGTCTTTTGGTATTCCGCGATGTGTTCATCGACCGCGCGGTTGGCGGCGCGCTGCATCTGTGCGTTGAGGGTGGTGTAGACCACGAGGCCGTCGCGGTAGAGATCATAGCCCGCAAGCTCCGGCATCTTCGAAAGCTGCTGGCGTACCATCTCCACGAAATGCGGCGCGACGCCTTGATACGTGCGTGCAGGGACTACTTTGATCTTTTCCTGGCGGTACTTATCGCACGAACTCTTGTCGAGATAGCCGGCATCGACCATGTTCTCCAGAACGGTATTTCGACGGGCAAGCGCGCGATCGTAGTTGTCGTCGGGGTCGTAGTTCTCCGGCCCCTTGAGCACGCCGACAAGGAATGCGCACTGCGCCGGCGTCAGTTTCGACACGTCCTTGCCGAAATAGACCTGACTTGCCACGGCGACGCCGTATGCACCGCGACCCATGTAGCAGACGTTCAGGTACATCTCCAGAATCTCGTTCTTCGTATGCGTACGCTCGATCTGGATGGCGCTGACGGCTTCGCGGAGTTTGCGCAGCGGAGTTTTTTCTTGCGAAAGGTACAGATTACGTGCAAGCTGCTGGGTGATCGTCGAAGCCCCTTGCTTCGGGCTGAGCGTGATAATGTCGGTCCAGACCGCTTTGAACGTGCGCCAGACGTTCATGCCCCAGTGATCGTAGAACTCGCGGTCTTCGGTGGCGATCAGTCCGTCGATGAGCGCCTTCGGCACTTCGCGAAGCTTGACAGTGGTGCGGTTCTTGATGAAGAACTGATCGAGCGGCTCGCCATCGGAGCTGATGATACGTGTCGCTAATTCGGGATGGGGGTTCTCGAGCTGGTCGAGTGTCGGGACGCCTTTGAGGACTTCGTAGGTCAGCCACGGGAAGCCGACGCCAAACACGAGAACAAGTACGATCACCAGCTTCCGTTTTTTCAGGAATGCCGTAAACCGCTCCCACGGGGTTACCCCAAACTGTGAGAGATGGTCTTGGGGCCCTTCGTAGCCCTCGAATTCTTCGTATTGCTGGTCGTCCACGATTACAAATCTACAACGAGAACGTCAGATAGTTGCTTCCGGTGCGGTCTCGAGTCGGAATTGTCCGTCGTCGAAGACGCCATACGAATAGTGTTTGAGCCAATCGCCAAGATTAATATAATACCCCGTGCCGATCTGCTCGAACTGTGGCTTATGCCGGTGCCCCATAATGACATAGTCATAGCCTTCGGCGATTTTTTTCTCTGCGAAGATGCGCAGTCCGTCCTGCTGTTGCAGTGCGTCGCGGTTGTCGGTGTATCCTCGCGACGTGCTGCTCATTCGTTCGGCGATCCAGATCCCGATATCGGGATGAATCCATGAATAGCACCACAGCAAGAACTTGTTCCGAAGGATCGAGCGAAGAATGAGATATCCTGTATCGTTGAGCGCCTTGCCGTCTCCATGAGCGATATAGAACTTCTTGCCGTCGATCGTTTCTTCGAGGTCGCCTCCATGAATCGGAATGTCGAGCTCCGACCGGAAGTAGTTGCGGTGCCCGAAGTCGTGATTTCCCATCAGATACTCCACTCGGATGTGCGAGCGGATACGCGCGAGCGCAGCAATGGTCCGCACATGCCGCCTCGGGATCACCTGACGGTACTCGAACCACGAATCGAAGAGATCGCCGACAATAAAGAGCGTTTGGGTTTCGCCGCGCGCTGCCTCGGTCTCGATGCGATCGAGCACCGCCAAGAGCCGGTTTTCGCGGCGGCGGTCAGCCTCGCGGTCGGTCCCGAAGCCCAGGTGGCAATCGCTGATGAAGTAATGCTTTGGCATTCGCGTACGAAAATACCGCCGTTGGAAACAACTTTTTGCAAGTTCGTGTCATACATTGCAGATGGACCCTGCACCAACGATACAGATCAGGCCGGCTTCGACACTCGATGCCGAGCAGATCGCCCGCATCAATATCGATGTGTGGCGCAGTACGTACGAAGGGATCATCGACCGCGCCGTACTCGATACGATGGCACTCGGAGACTATATTGCAAAGTGGCAGCGAATCCTTACACCCGAGATACCCGAGCGTCGCTGGTGCTTCGTCGCGACGCTCGGCACTGATGTGATCGGTTACGTCAGTGCCGGCACGAACGATGACAATGACGGATACGGGGCTGTGTTATATGCGCTCTACCTGCGGCCCGAGTACCATGGGCTCGGGGTCGGCAAATTGTTATGGCAGACAATGATGCATGCATTCGAGGAGCGGGGCGTCAGCTCGTTTAAGCTGTATGTACTGACGGCGAACAAGCTCGGCCGCCGATTTTACGACCGCTATCGTCCAGACGTCTGTCAGGAGGCCGATTTTCACCTTGACGGAGCGGTCTATTGCGATATGCTCTATGGCTGGAATGACGTATCGCATGCACTGGCGGAGTAACTTTCAGTGAGCTATCTTGTTGTATTAGTATGATCGTATCCGTATTCCACATGCTCCGCCGAGTTGGCTCCGCGGCCGTTTTGCTTCCGATTCTGTTTGTATTGGTGTTGCTTTCGGATGGGTGTACACCCCAATGCGATTACCCCGAAATCCGTGTGGCGAAGTTGCGCATCGTCAATGCGATGCCCGACCAGGACAGCGTGACGATTTGGCTCAATGGCCGCCGCTTCTGGCCCGATTATCCGTATGAAGTCTCCGTGAGTTTTCCGTTTGGGTATTACGATCACTACGCAGACGGAACGCCGCTGTCGATCGGCTCTACGTTTGTCGTCGTCACCGCCGATGCGGCAGGCCGCGATACGCTGGTGACGGATACCGTCAAACTCAATGTCAATCGGCAAACCCTGATCGTCATGGGCCGTGTGCATGCCGCGCCGACCGAACCCAACACGAAGAAGGTGCTCCTGCTTGACGACCAGACGATGGCGCCGGATCCGAATCATACGTACATCCGCTTCATCCATGCCATCCCCGATCTTCCGTCGCTCGATATTCATTGGCATACCACCCCCGATGGCAAACCGAATGCGACGATCGATTACGGGAAAGCGAACCCGTACTCCGATGTTCGGATGCAAGTGTACGATAAGGATCATCAAGATTCGCTCATTGTCACGGAAGCCGGGAATCCGAAGCATATCATTGCGCTTATTCCGTATGCATTCACGTCGAACGGTTTCTTTGTAACGATCGTGATCCGAGGCCGCACCAAGCCGATCGGAAACGAGCATTCGGCATCGACATTCATACTTTCCGATGCGCAAGGGGGCAGCTTCCTCAATGATTTCTCGACGTTCGGTGTGCGTATCATGAATGCATCGCGGTCGCTGTCGCAACTAAGCTTGCTGATCAAAGGTCCGGCCGATTCTGCAAAACAATACGACCCGCGAAGCAACTATCCGCAACAAGCGACGACAGTACTCGATATCCCGACGGATAGTCTCTCGTCCTACCTTGCGTTGAATCCGGGATTGAATGCATACAGTCATTACGTCTTCAGCACAACCAATATCTATTCTGCAACGACGAAGATGGACGAGTGGGTTGTCGGTGGTGCGCAGTCCGACGATCGGTACACGTTCGTGAGTGTAGAGAAAGCACCGCTGGGTTCACAAACTACATCGCTCGATCATTTGATCCTCCGCGATACGATGACGATTCCGGAGGACAGACGCTTCAATCGGGTGCGTGTTGTGATGGTTTCGCCCGATCATCCGAGCATCGCGGTTGGCATCTCAAGTCTGCAAAAATCGCTTGCATTCAAAGAAGTTGCGTATTTTGATGTGCCGGTTGGAGCGACAACGCTCACGCTGGCAGATGGCAGTGCGACCCGGAGTGTCCCCATGACCGTGGTTGCGAACCGCCCGATGTCGATCTATCTCCTGCCCGCGCAAAGCGGTGCCGGCTTCCCCGTGAAGATCGTTTCGGAGTGATCGCCATGCAGGCGCAAATCTGCGTGGAGGTGTAAAAAATTCAGTATTTTCGTTGTCCGCGGCTGTAGCTTGGATACAGGGGCTATAGCCATGTGTTGTGGGATCAGGCCGCTCGCGTCATCACCCTGCGGTTCGGACAGCACGGAAGTTTCATTGTACATCATACTAATTACAACTACACGACTATGAACTTTTCAACCTCACGACGCCCTCTTGTGATCTGGGTTGCAACGGTTCTCGCGGTTGCATCGATCGCCGCGTTCTTCGAGCCCAGCGCCGCATTTCGGCTTGTCAAAACGAAGTTGAAGCAGATCTCTTCGCCGGTGAGCACCCTTACCACTCCGGCGCCGCAGGCATTTGCAAAACCGACACCCATGCGTCCCGTGCCGCTTCCCGATACCGGCACCAGCCAGTTTCGTAAGCTGATCGTCAAGAACCTCGGACCCGTGATCAATTCCAGCTCCGAAGATTTCGGACCGACGGTCACCGCAGACGGACGGACGATGTATTTCGTTTCGCGTCGTAAAGACGGAAGCAAGGGTTATGACGATTTTTGGGGGACGACAAACCCCAGCGGCGACGACACGACCTGGACCGCCCCGGTAAACATGGAGTCGATCAATAGCGAACTTGGCGATGGCGCTGCGTCGATCGCTGCCGATGGACAAACCATCTATTTCGCTACGAATCGCGGTACATCGGGGACGAACGACATGAATATTTGGGTCGCTACCCTCGATGGTCATGAGTGGAAGAACATGCACGAGGTCGGCTCCCCGATCAATACCAACAAGTGGGAATCGCAACCGGCAATCAGCCCGGATGGGAAAAAACTCTTTTTCGCTTCGAATCGCCCGGGACGTGTCGGCAATGAAAAGGCCACCAACCTGGATATTTTCGTCTCTCACCAGATGCCCGATGGCCGCTGGGGTGAGCCTGTAAACCTCGGTTCGACGATCAACACCTCCGAATACGACGGTTCGCCGTTCATGGCAGCCGACGGTCAGACGTTGTATTTCTGTTCGAACGGCCACGGCGGCGAGGGACAGCGCGACATCTTTATGTCCGAGTTCAAAGGACCGTCGGATACCGACTGGACGACACCGGTCGCACTGCCGCCGCCGATCAACTCGCCGGCGAACGAGATGTTCCTCACGATCCCGGCATCCGGGAATGTATTGTTCTTCTCATCAGACCGCGGAGGCGGTTCGGGTGCCCTCGATATTTATGTTGCGTTCAACCCGCCGCAGCCGAAGCCGACGCTCGTGTTGCGAGGTATCTGTTATGACGTCAACACCAACGAGAAGCTTGCCGCACACGTCGTGATTACCGACGAACAGACGGGCGACACCGTGTATAACAAGCAAGCTAACAGCGAAACAGGCGAGTACGTCTGTGTGCTCACGGCGAATAAGCAAGGCTATCTCGGCGGTTCGTACATGATCAGCGCCACCGAGCCGAACCACTTCCCGTACCCGGCAACGCGCGAGAATATTCCGCTTCGCAACGATTCGTCACGCGTGATCACGCATGACATCCCGATGAATAACGAAGTGCCGCCGGAGGTACGTTGGGTCACCGAAACGCCCGAGCTGTTGAAAGAACCCGGCATGGCAGACCGCTTCTCCGGTTTCAAAGGTCTGATCGTTCGCGAGCGTCTGACGGTCGAACTCTATGCACTCCTGCCGATGATCTTTTTCGATCCGGGTCAGAGTACCTTCCCGTCACGCTACGTGCTCTTCACCGATCCGGCGCAGACCAACGGGTTCAGCGAGGATACGATCAGCGCAACGCTCAACGGCTATTACAACTATCTGAACTGCCTCGGCCTGCGGTTGCGCAAACATCCCGATGCGAAGATCACCCTCATCGGTTGTAATTCGCAACAGAAGGATAACGATGCCGAAAAGTCGACCGACCTTTCGCGTGCTCGTGCCGAGAACGTTAAGAAGTATCTCGTCGATATTTGGGGCATCGATGCGTCTCGTCTGCCCATCGAGGCACGCGGCTTGCCGGCGAACTCCACGCTGTCGACCACGATCGAAGGTATCGAAGAAAATCGTCGTGTCGAGGTGTCATCCGACGATTGGGAAATCATCAAGCCGATCCGTAAGGAAATGCTCGTGAAGTATCCCGACTTCCGCACCGCGAAGTTCTCGATGAAGAACGGTATTAAAGACGATCGTGTCAAGAGCCGCGAGCTTTCGATCACGCATAACGGTCAGGAGTGGGCTCATATCTCCGACCTCGGGCCGGTGAGCGCAGCCGAATCGCCGGAGTGGAATTGGCGCTCGGATGCGGATCACAAACTGCCCGCTGACGAAACCGATTTCGGCGTACAACTCCTCGTAACCGACGTTGCTGGCAAGGTACACAAATCCAATGTCGATCTGACCGGCGTTCGCCAGTTCTCGCAGAAAGACGTGGCTGTTGTGCACATGAAGGACAAGACGCAGGAAACGTATAACCTTATCCTCTTCAAGTATAACAGCTCGGAGATGGGCAAGTGGAATTCGAAGATCTTGAACGACTATGTGTTCGATCGTATCAAACCGGCATCGGACGTGCAAGTGAACGGGTACACCGATAATCTCGGAACCCCTGATTATAATCTGAAGCTCTCGTCGAACCGTGCGTCGGCAACGTTGAGAGATATTCAGGCACGAATCAAGAACAACGTCCATACGCTCAAGGCAACCGGATACGGCAAAGGAACAGCCGAAGTGCCGCCGCTTTATCCGAACCAGACGCCGGAAGGTCGTTACTATAACCGTACGGTTCAGGTCGTGATCGAGACCCCGATCAACCAGTAATCGTTCATACTGCATCCCCAGGCAGTTCGTTTGTAGAGGCATGTGCGGCCGGTACCCGTCGGGGGCCGGTTGCACGATGCTGCCGATCCTCTGCCGTGTCCGCTCGAACGGCTGGAGGAAGCGCTCGGAACCATCGCGCTCCGCTTCTGGTAACAACTACAGTGTACACGCAGACGACCGCCGTCTGCCGGCGGCGAGATTCGTAATTCCGGCAGGTGTCTTTTGTTATACACGTTGGGAGAATCGAGATATCTCTGAAAGGAAAAGCAGCACCATGATGCGACGAATGTCCCTGATTCTACTGCTGATCGGCTGCGTGGCCGCGTTCGGCGGTTCGACGGCCCCCCTCCAAGCGCAGGGGAGGATTCACCATGTCATTACGACTGCGCCCAAGGCAACTCAGTATTTGGGTCGTGATTTTTGGTTTGGTATTCCTCAAAATTATTTTAAGGATGGTCCGCTCGGCGATCCACGAAGGTATTTTTATATATATATATCTTCGCCAAGAAATACGACGGCCCATATTCAATTCGGTTCCGCCCCTCCGATTTTAAAGGCGATTACTGCAAATCAGACTTCAATTGTTAGTTCGGTAACCGGCGAACTCCCCAAGAGTTTTGAATTGGTATCCAGTGGTTCTACGGAGACGAAGACGATCCATGTTTGGTCGACGGATGCCGATTTGTCGGTGTATTTTTTGTCGCGTGCACCACAAACGACAGATGGCATGTATTGCATTCCTACTGTTGGGTGGGGTACGTCATACGTTGTAGCCGGGTATGAGGCATATTTGCTTGATCCATCGATTGCCGATCTTCCATCGGAGTTTATCGTTGTTGCCTCGCAGGATAATACGAATATACAAATTACGCCCACTTGGGATATTCGTCAGGATGGGTTCCCTTCTGTGGTTGCGCACCCCAAGGGTCAAACGTTCAACGTAACACTCAATCGCGGCGAGTGTATGCAGTTCCAGTCTGTTACGCCGAATCCGGGCGATGATCCGGATCTTACCGGTACGATCGTGGTTGGCGATAAGCCGGTTGGAATGATAGGCGGGTCGGTGTGTCCTAACATTCCTGCCCCGGACCCGGCATGTGACCACGTACTTGACATGATGCAGCCAATTCGTACTTGGTCGAACCACTATTTTTCAGTGCCATTTCGAGGGCGACAATATGGGGGCGATCTTTTTCTGGTAGTAGGCACGAAACCCGGACAGGTGATTTTTCGGAACGGGAATCAGGCTGCAATTCTTACGTCAGCGTTTGATCATTTTTGGATTTACGACATTACTGAAGCGTCGGAGTGGACAAGCGATACTGCATTTCAACTCGTACAATACATCGAAAGCGCAAACCACCTGGCTCCATCATCGCAGAAGAAGAATGTGGGTGATCCGGCGAGTGTTGTGGTCAATCCCATCGATCAATTTGGCTCAAGGATTATTTTCCAAATTCCACAACTTGGAGGTACCTTGGGTAACGGAGAACCGGATTTTACAAATTATGTGAACTTCATTCTCCCCGCTAGTCATGAGTCCAAGACCACAATGGACGGTAGACAGCTAAATGCAATCCCCGGTACCTCTATTAAGCGGTTCCCATTTGGTGCTTCCGGTTGGGAAGCAATCCAACTTTCATACACAACCGCAGGGGCTGGCGGTGGCAACCATGTTGTAGCCTCAGACACTGGCGTTGGTGTGTATCTGTATGGATATACAGATTACGACAGCTATGCATGGGCAGGCGCCCTCGGTATTCGCTCCGCGAATTCGCTCGATACGCTTCCACCGATCGCCGATACGACCGGTGCGTGCTTCTGTGCGCATATCTCGGTTCGTGATGATCGCACCGGCGATTCGAAACTGAACTCGATCGTGATCGACTCCGCGTTCAATATGACGTTCAACCGCGATGCGAACTTCATCGACGGTGTCGGTACGTCGCAATCGTACTATGATATTTGCGTGACGGATTCGTCGCAAGAGGCGTATGTCTCGGTCACATCGTTCGACCTTGCGGGCAATGCGACGACGGTGGTCAGTACGTTCAAGCCGTCGACCGTCGATTTTGAGCCGTGTCCGTTCGTCCTGAGCAGTCCGAGTGTTGGTGTGGCAGTCTACGGGTACGATACCCTCGTCAATACCGGAAGCTTTTCGGACAATGCATACAGTTTTATCGGTACGAACCTGAAACTCCTGCGAGGTAATCAGGGCTTTGTCATCGATTCGGTCGGCGCCGACGGGCTCATCCCGCCGGGTGGCAAACGCATCATCAAGATCAAGTTTACCGCGCCGGTTGCGACGGGTGTATCCGATACGATCGAGATTTTCGACGGATGCCAGTATGCTCGTTGTACGCTGCTCGGTTCGGGCGGTGCTGCGGAATTCAATGTTCCGCCGATCCACTTCGATTGTATCATCCCCGATTCGACGGGATACCTGACGAAGTGTCAGATTATCAATACGTCGAGCGGTTCGATTCAGGTAACGAGCATCACACTCGATGACAATGTGCACTTCAAGTTCGATCCGACGCTGCCGGGCAACTCGCTCCCGATTACTGTGCCCGGAACCGGTACGCTCGGAGGTGTAGCCACCGTCACATTCTCGTGTACCCCGACGGCTGTCGGCCCGGTCTCGACGACGGCACATTTCATTTCACCGAGTGTCACGGGCGAGAGAACGGCAACCGTTGATGGTAAAGGATGCGCTCCGATGATTGTGAGCACACCGGATACCGTCAAGACAGATTGCAACAACCCGATCACGCTGCACGTGAAGTTCCAGAACGTCGGCAACTTCCCGGATTCGCTGGTCGCGATCACCCATTCCGACAAGGCGCATTTCCAGACACCGACGCTCGAAGACGGCTTCGGCAAGGTGTACACACTGCCGATGCGCGTTGACGAATCGCAGACGATTGTCGCCGATGTGCTCTACTCGCCGCCGGCGCGCACGTCAGATTGCTTTACCGATACCATCTTCCTCGTCAGTGTCTATGGTGACACGATTCGCGGGTATGCGAACGTCTGCGACATCTATCGCGACGCACAGCTTTCGCGCGGAACGGTGAATCTGAATACGGTTGCTGTTGGCGGCTCGGTCATTATCGATTCGTTCATCGTCTGCAACAATGGCAAAGATCCGCTGACGGTCTCGCGCATCGACAAATTCTTGTCGAAGGATTCGTCGCAGTTCCAGTTGACCGGCGTGATGAAACTTACCGGCGGTACGCCGGCGACCTTCCCGGTTACTGTACCGGTGGGAGGCTGTTTGACAATCTATGTGCAGTTCGACCCCGCACTGCTCGATAATGCTCAGGAGGGAGATTTTGGGATTATCACCGATGCATGCGTGCAGGCGCATCAGAACCTTGCGGTGTCGATCACTGCGACGACGTCTGTCGGTCCGCCCACGATCAAGGGCTTCACGACCAAGACAATCCTGTCGTGCGCAAGCACCGTGGATTCGGTGACCGTGACCAATTCGCAGCCTGTACCGAAGCAGATCGTCGGTGTCAATGTGGCTCAGCCTGCGGCAGGATCGTTCACACCTGCCGTCACACTGCCGGTTGCAATCACGATTCCGCCGAATTCGTCGGTGAAGGTCCCTGTCACGTTTGCGCCGGTTCCGTCGACCACACCGGCGTACTACGCTGGGTATCTCACGGCTTCGGTGATCGATATCGGTCAGACGGATACCGTCTTGATCAGCGATTCCGTGCGAGGCACGGCCAGCTACTTCGATCTGTCGTTCAACCACTCGTTCACGAAACCGATCGTTCATGCGAACGACAATACGTCGATGCCGATCGCATTGGCATTGTCGAAGAACGGATTGAGCGAACCATTGAGCATGCTCGCAATCGAGAAGGTCGTCTTGACATATACATATGACATCGACCTGTTGAATATCGTCAATAAGGCAACGATGTTTACGTCCGCAATCCCCGGCTGGAAGATTGATACCGCGAACTCCGGTCTTGACGTCACGAACAAGATATTAACGCTCACGCTTGTCGGACCGAAGACGCCGCTGACCGAGACAATGACCTCGCTGGGCTCTGTGAACTTCCAGGTGGCGTTAACAAAGTCGTCCAACTCGACGACCGTGAACCTGACGAGCTCGACACTCTACGACAGCCTCGGCGCGCAAGTGCCGGGTTGCATGGTGTATGCCCATCAGGATACGAGCGTGACGCTCGTACTCGAATGCGGTGATTCGACCTTGCGTAAGTATATGATCGATGGCGTGCCGCCGGTCCGGATCATTCCGGCTGTGCCGAATCCGGTCACGGGAACGTCGCACTCGGTCGCACTCTCGTATTCGCAGCGAGTCGAGGGTGAAGTCAGTCTTTCGGTGTTCGATCCGCTCGGCAAGGAAGTGGCGCGTCTGCTTGATCATGCGCACCATCCGGCCGGCACGTTCCAGGTGCTCTTCGATACAGACGATCTGCCTGCAGGAAGCTACGTGTACCGAGTCGACTTTGGAGCGCGAGGTGTCCGCAGCGGACGCTTTGTAATCGAGCGCTGATCATGAGGCATGTATGGCTCCCAATGTTGGGAAAAAGCTGATTTTCGGACAACCAGGGGTTCGAGTGTGTATATTTGAACCCCTGAAACTGTCATCGAGAATACGGAAGAACGATAACGAGTTATAATACATCATCTTGAGAACAGGAACCACAGGAGACAGTATGAAGAAACGCATTCTTTCCTATCTGACGGCACTTGTGCTGCTGCTAGCCGCGGGCCTCGTCCATGCCCAGGGAGAACAGGGCTCGGGTGGTGACGTACTTATGCCTACAGAGGTCGGTGGCTGGCTGATCGGTCCCATCGGAGGTGTTAATCTGGTAACCTATAGCACGGATCAATTCCCCCTCTTAGGGCTTGAGCCGACATGCTTCCTTGCGCAGAACGGTTCTGATATCGCACCGTTCGTCGGCGTCTCGGCATTGTTGCCGCTCAATGCAGAAACGATGCAGAACTTCATCATGGCCGAAGTGATCTTCGATTCGAAGTCCAGTAAGTTCACGGCCATCAATAACGGTAGTACGCAGGTATTGACCAAGTATAACGGCGTTACTAAACTCGGGTATGTCAATACTTCCGCTTCCGCCAATCTGACGTACATGACGCTGAATCTTGGGTACAAGTATAATTTTACTCCTGCACCAACGCCAGTGGGCCCAAGTATCCAGGCTGTGCTCAGCACTGGTATCAAGATGACGAGTAGCATTACTCGTACCGTTGAGGTGTCTGCTGCGGTGGGGACTTCAAATGTCGCTTCGAAGACGGACGTGCTCGATCCGTCGTCGATCCGATTGGCGCTTCGTGCGATGTTCGCCTATGATATCCCGATCACGGAAACCTGGGTGGCCAGCCCCACCGTCGGGTACGATCTGGCACTGACGAAGGTCAATAGTAATGCGATCCCGGGCAACTGGAAAGCGAACTCTGCATTCGCCGGTGTTGCCGTTCGCGCGCTCGTCGGCCGATAAAATCTGCGACACTTCTTTTTCCGAACCCTCGTTGTTCTGCAACGAGGGTTTTTTCTTATTCTTTCAGCGCATGTCGAATCCCTGGAAATCCGTTGCAGTCTTTGGCCAATCGTTGTGGTACGATAATATCAGTCGTTCGTTCGTCACCTCCGGCGGACTTGCCGCGATGATCGACGAGCTCGGCGTTAAGGGCGTGACGAGCAACCCGGCGATCTTCGAAAAGGCGATCTCCAAAGGAGCCGAATATGACGACGATATTCGCTCGCTCATCGAAGAAGGCGTAACGACGCACGAGATCTACGACAAGCTGACGACCGACGACGTACGCCTCGCCGCAGACGTCCTCTACGATACATTCGTCGCAACCGGCGGCGAAGACGGCTACGTGAGCATCGAGGTCGACCCGACCATCGCGCATAACACCGAAGAGACCATCACACAGGCTCGCCGACTCTGGAAGATTGTTGACCGGCCGAACGTGATGATCAAGATTCCCGGTACGCCGGACGGCCTGACTGCGATCACCCAGGCTATCTCCGAGGGCATCAACGTGAATGTCACACTGCTTTTCGGCATCGAGAACTATGCGTCGGTGGCTCGTGCCTATATCGCTGGTATTCGTGCCCGTGTCGAAAAGAGCGAGGACGTTTCGAACGTGCGCTCGGTGGCGAGTTTCTTCCTCTCGCGTGTCGATTCGAATGTAGATGCGCAACTTGCACAGAAGGGCGGCGACCATGCCGATCTGATGGGCAAGGCTGCGAACGCCAACGCAAAGCTTGCGTACGAGCGCTATGTGAAGATCTTCTACGGGAAAGAATTCGACGATCTGCGTGCGGCAGGCGCCAATGTGCAGCGCTGCCTTTGGGCATCGGTGAGCACAAAGAACCCGGCGTATAGCGACGTGCTCTACATCGAACCCCTGATCGGCAAAGAGACCGTGACTACAGTGCCGGACGATACCCTCGCTGCGTTCGCCGACCACGGCAAGGCGGCAGATACGCTTGCTACGGGCCTCGCCGAGGCACATGATGTGATCGACCGTCTTCGTGCTCTTGGCATCGATACCGAGCAGGTCGCCGCAGCGCTCCAGCTCGACGGCGTCAAGAAATTCGAAGAAGCCTTCGCAAAGCTCTTGTCGGTGCTCGAAGCGAAACGCGCGAAGGTCGCCGAAACGGTTGAGTAAGCGCGAGCGGCCCGGTCCTCATGGGTCCGCACCACACTTGAAATAATCGGGCTGGTCTAGTCCGATATCGAAGATTATTATCCTCGTTTTTCTCAACCGTTCCGTGGGCACGGTTGTTTATTGCTATTCACTTTGAGTAGCTACGACGACAGTGTCACAATTGCAACTGGGTCTTAAGAACTTCTCTTACTCCGACCTCTTCGACGCGAGCGCACTTGCTCGACTTCACACGGTGTTCCACGCGTTCGTCGCTTCGCGCGATGCCGCACTCTCGACGCGTTGGAATGCGTACGCTGCAAGCGGCGGCGGCGCTCTGACGCCGGTCGACGTGTCGACGCTGCTCGTGGAGATGGCGCCGTATGTCGGCGAGTTCGTTGCGGACCTGTTTAATATTCAGTCCGACCGCGAACGTCTGATGACCGTTGCCCAGCGCGAGAAGGTGATCTTCGATTTCAAGCGCGACTTCCTCCAACGTCGTGCAATGAAGAAGCTCTCGACGCTCGAAAAATGTACGGCGGTCGCGCCGATCGCCGATCTCACGGCGGCATACGATGCGCTTCGTAGTGGAGCCTTCGCATCGATCTTCACTGAATACGACGAAGAGCTTGCGACGGCGAAGATGGCAATGCAGCTTGTCGCAGAAGAAAAATCGGGCGAGCTGGCAAAGCACCCCGCAGGTACAATGGACATGTTCGAAGCCTACATCGCTGCTTGCGTGTACGATCATTCGCTGCATGCACGGGTGAAGACGTGGGCAAGCTATCACTTGCCGCACAATATGGATTTCGATAACCTCGTCCAGATCATCCGTCCGGAGGAGTTACTGCCCGAAAAGATCATCGGGCCCGAAGAAGAGTATCGCCGCCGCGATGGCTTCGCCCTCACCGACGACCGCATGAATCAGCGCGAAGTTCGCGGCGAGACCGAGTACTGCATCTTCTGTCACGATCGTTCGAAGGACTCCTGTTCGAAGGGGATTCATGAGAAGGACGGTTCGCTGAAAAAGAATCCGCTGGGAATCAAGCTCACCGGCTGCCCGCTCGACGAGAAGATTTCGGAAATGCACATGCTCCAATCGAAGGGCGACTCGATCAGCTCGCTCGCACTCGTGATGCTCGATAATCCGATGTGCCCCGGCACCGGGCACCGTATCTGCAACGACTGCATGAAAGCATGCATCTATCAGAAGCAGACGCCGGTGAACATCCCGCAGGCCGAGACAGGCGCGCTGACCGACGTACTGCGCATGCGCTGGGGCGTCGAAGTCTATGGCTTGCTCACTCGCTGGAATCCGCTGAACGTGCGTCGCCCGTACCCAGTCGAGTACACCGGCAAGAAGACGCTCGTCGTCGGGCTTGGCCCCGCCGGTTATACGCTTTCTCACTATCTACTCAACGAAGGGTTCGGAGTCGTTGGGATTGATGGTTTGAAGATCGAACCGCTTGAAAAGGAATTGACGGGGTATCTCGGCAACGACGGCAAGTGGGTTGCGCCGAAACCGATCGAGCATTGGGATGATATCTATCGTGCGCTCGATCATCGGTCGATGGACGGCTTCGGCGGCGTCGCCGAGTACGGCATCACTGTGCGTTGGGATAAGAACTTCCTGACGCTCATCTACCTGACGCTCTCGCGGCGCAACACGTTCGCCATCTATGGTGGCGTTCGCTTCGGTGGGACAGTGACAATCGAGGACGCATTCGACCGCTACCATTTCGATCACATTGCCATTGCCAGCGGTGCAGGCAAGCCGACGATCGTGCCGATGAAGAATAATCTCATCCGCGGCATTCGCAAAGCTTCCGATTTTCTCATGGCCCTGCAGCTTACTGGTGCAGCGAAGAAGACGACGCTCACCAATTTGCAGGTCCAACTGCCGGCTGTTGTCATCGGCGGCGGACTGACGGCCATCGACACGGCGACAGAACTTGCAGCGTACTATCCGATTCAGGTCGAGAAAGTACTCGACCGATACGAGATCGTGGTGAAAGAAAGTGGCGAAGAGGCGTTCTTCGCTCGTCTCGATGCCGAGGACAAAGCGATCCTTGCCACATTCCTCGAGCACGGCAGGGAAGTCCGTGCCGAGCGCGCACGCGCGAAAGCTTCAGGCGAGAAGCCGAACTTCGTACCGCTCGTACGCAAGTGGGGTGGCGTCACGCTCGTCTATCGCAAGAGTCTGAAGGATTCGCCGGCATACAGGCTCAATCACGAAGAGATCGAGAAGTCGCTCGAAGAGGGCATTTACTACGTCGAGAACATGTCGCCCCTCGAAGCGATCGCCGACGAGTTTGGCGCAGTGAAGGCCATGCGCTTCGAGCGTCAGGCAATGATCGATGGCAAGCAGCGCGGTAACGGCGAGTTCGTCGAGTTCGCGGCCAAGAGCGTCTGCGTCGCTGCAGGCACCAGCCCGAACACGATCTACGAACGCGAACAGCCGGGGACGTTCGTCAAAGACAAGTGGGACAACTTTTTCCAGCCGCATCACCTCAACGGTTCGTTCGAGCCGAACGACAACGGCTTCTTCACGAGCTACAACAAGAACGGCAAGTACATCACGTTCTACGGCGACAATCATCCCCGCTATGCAGGGAATGTCGTCAAAGCAATGGCCAGTGCAAAAGATGGCTTCAAGCATGTTGTCTATGCAGTGTGGGGCAAGGCAGACAAGCGCGATGTCGTCGATATCGGCGAATGGTATGCGATGCGCCGCATGATAGACGACGAGTTCAAAGCGACGGTCGTCAGAGTGGAGCGCTTGACCCGCACGATCGTTGAGGTCGTTGTGAAAGCTCCGGCCGCTGCACGTCACTTCCATCCGGGTCAGTTCTACCGCTTACAGAATTTCGAACGACTGGCGAAGACGATCTCGAACACGCCGATCACGATGGAGGGCCTGGCGCTCACCGGTGCATGGGTCGATAAAGAAGCGGGGCTGCTGTCGCTGATCGTGCTCGAAATGGGCTCGAGCTCGCGGCAAGTTGCAATGCTGAAGCCCGGCGAGCCCGTGATTGTCATGGGCCCGACCGGCGCTCCGACCGAGATCCCCGAGAACGAGACCGTATTACTCGCCGGCGGCGGCCTCGGTAATGCCGTGCTCTTCTCGATCGCGAAGGCGCTGAAGGAGAAGAACAACAAGGTGATCTACTTTGCCGGCTACAAGTTCGGCGAGGACCTTTTCAAACGCGAAGAGATCGAAGCGGCCACCGACCAGGTCATCTGGTCAACCGATGCCGGTGCCGAGATCTCGTCGAACCGTCCGCAGGATACGCACTTCCGCGGTAACATCATTCAGGCGATGCTGGCCTACCATGACCAGAAGCTTGGCGTCGAACGCATGTTCCCGTTCTGCAACATAGACCGCATCATCGCCATCGGTTCCGACCGCATGATGGCGGCAGTCAAAGCGGCGCGACGGAAAGATGGCGTGCTAGGTGAGCTCATGAAAGAAGGACACGCCGCCATCGGTTCGATCAACTCACCGATGCAGTGCATGATGAAGGAAGTCTGCGCACAGTGTCTGCAAAAGCACGTCGATCCGGTGACGCAGGAAGAGAAGGGCTTTGTCTTCAGTTGCTTCAACCAAGATCAGCCGCTGGACATGGTGGATTTCAAAAACCTCAACGATCGCTTGAAGGTCAATTCGTTACAGGAAAAACTATCGCTCGGATATTTCGAGCACTTGCTGACGCTCGACCCTGTTGCACACGTATGACCATTCGTATATCCACCCTTCGGGCGCTGCTCGGTGCGGCGCTCGTCGCCTCTGTCATCGGCTGCGGCAAACACGAGTACTCGGGACCGGTGAATGCATTCCGGCGTTACGAGATCAAGAATGTGCACATGCAGTACGAATTCCTCGGCAACGCTCGCGGAGGCGAAGAGATGTTCATTGCCGACTATGGGAGGTACGAAGCACGGTACTCGAAATATGAATTGCTCGGGGAACAAGGCATACAGCCAGTCGGTAGCGCGGGGATTACCCGCCTGGCCGACGTCTATAATATCTCCTTGAACGAGCGGAAGGTTGTGCATCTCAAACCACCCGAGTTGGATAGTCTCTACCATCTTTCCGAGTCCGAAATTCCGACCCCGGCACAGTTCCTCGAGAAGAGCATGCACAACAATTTGATGCGTGCCGTCGGGACCGATACGATCGCCGGAGTCCCCGCCACTCGATGGGAGAACCGTGACGGAAGCGGGAAGTTCTGGATCTGGAGAGGTATCCTCATGAAAAAGATTACCCAGACACGCGATGGGATGATCGGAACACAACTCGTTGCATTGGACACGGCATGGGCAGTCGATACCACAAAGTTTAGTCTGCCAAAGACCGGTTTTCAGTTTATCGAACAATCGGAGAAGAAGTAATTCTGCACACCATGCAACCTACCCGAATTAAGCGCGATGCAGAACGAGAGATGCTCGTCATCACATGGGATGACGGCTCGCAGTCCGAATATCCGATCAAGGTGCTCCGCGACGAATGCCCATGCGCAGGATGTAAAGGCGAGACGATCCTCGGTACGCATTATCCAGCGCCTCTGAAAATATTTCAGGAAGGGATGTATCAGCTCGAGAAATTGGTGCCGGTCGGACAGTACGCCGTTCAGGCATACTGGAAGGATGGGCACGATACGGGTATCTATTCCTGGGAATATTTGCGAGCACTTGCATCGGCGATCAAGAACGGTTCGATCGCTTCGTAACCGGCTACACCTGTCCTCTTCCGTTACCGAACCACGAGCATCGATCGCGAGCACGAGACGCCGCCCGCATCGAGCGTGTACCAATACATTCCAGGTGCGAGATCGGTGGTGGAAAACACCGTAGAATAACGACCCGCCGCCAAGTTCTCATTCACAGCAACCTGCACCAGTCTTCCCATTTGGTCGAAGATTCGAATTCTAACCGGCACGGCAGCCGTGCCGCCGACATCGGTGCCGATCGTATAGTTGACCAGCGCTTCGCGCACCACCGGGTTCGGTTGTGTCTGTTCGATGTAGGTTTTCTTCGATGTATATGCATTTGTAAGCCGCACAGGTGTGCACATATCTGAGACAATGATCCGTCCCGAACTCGAGGTGACAAGGGGTTCGAAGTTATTCGCGAAGTCGATGCTCAGTTGCGGCAATAAGGTAAGCTGGCCCGGAATGGCGTCCGTATGTGCTCGGAACGTGAGCAGGACAATGCTGCCAGTTGCCACGAACGACGAATTTGTTGCCGAAAGCTTGATGTCGATAAAGCCGGGCCCGGGTGTTGTCGTCAACGTCCAATCGCCGCTCGCCGTCAGCGCACCCTTGCGGGCGCTCACAAAATCGAATGTTTGCTGATCGAAGCTGATCCGCTCTTGCAGCGAACGGATCGGAGTGAAGGCGCTATCGAGAGGACCGAGAAGTTTTTGGGAGACCTCGATCGTGTTGCCGACATTCACATAATAATTCGTATCGATCGCCAGGCGTGTACTGATCGCATCGTGATCGCATCCCTTGAAGACAATCGTTTTACTTGTTCCGTCGTCGAAGTTGAACGTGAACGACCCGTCGTGGTTGCCCCAGAAGGGGATATGAACGCGCGGGGTAAACGTGAACGAGTACCGTGCCCCGTTGCCGGGCGGATAGCTTTGCGGCCCTTGGCCTCCGATCACTGTATATTCAAACGCGTTCGTATTTGTCGTAGACACAACATTCAGGTCGGTCGTGCCTTTATTGAGGATCGTATCGGAGAGTGTCTTTGAGCTATTCATCAGCAGACGCCCGAAGTCGAGCACGGGCGAGCTGATATACGGAGAAGGAATGCCACCTGCGCCTTTGGCATAGAATACGAGTGTCGAGCCGTCGTCGGTCGTACAGATGAAACGGGTAAAGAAATTGCCGACGCTTGTCGGAGTGAATGAGACCGTACATCCGGCCGAACCAGTCCCTGGCACGCTGATCGGCGTCGCGCCGGCCGTGAAATTTCCGGCAGGGGCAACCACGATCGAAGCGATCGTTGCATCCACCGATCCTGCGTTTCGGAACGTCTGGGTCAGATTCTTCGTCGAGTTGACGCGGATGGTGCCAAAATCCAGCGTGTCTCTCGCGACCGTCAACTGGCTGCCGATCCCATTACCGATCAAGACGATCACAAAGCTGCGCTGCGGCAGATATGCATTGGACGAGACCAACCGTAAGTATGCAGTGTCGGCCTGTATCGTTGTTGGTGTATAGGTGAACCGGAATTCGTTGGTCGTTTCCTGCAGACCGAATGGAACGGTCCGCTCGCTGAAGACGAAAAACTTACTTTGCGACGGACCCGAAAGCGAGACGCCGTCGCAGCGGTATCCTTCGGTGCCATAGGCTTCGATCGAATCCTCAAGGGTACGGTTCTTACCGACAGCGATATTGCCGAAGCGGACCGTATCGTATTTCGCGACGATCATCGGCGTTTCTTGCGCCACCTCGACCGTGAGCGAACCGGAGTTGTCGTTATAATATGCGTTCGGCGGGTCGCTGCGGTCGAAGAATCGAACGCTCAACGGTGAGCCCTGACTTGCCGTGCCTACATCGTATGTGTGCGACGATTGATAGGATTGTGGCGACAACAAGTCGTACATCCATGACTCCTGGGTGCCGCTGAGTCGTACTTTGGCAGAAACCGGGACGACATTCGGGCCGAATGGAAATACGTTCACGTAGTAGCAGGCATCGGCAATATCGCCGGCACTCGAGACCTGAACCCGGCCCTCGGAGTGGATATGGTACCGGACGCCGATCGGAAGCGACACGGTCGGATAATTTATCGTGGTACCGTCGGACGGCACAGCGTGCTGTTCGCGTGGCGTGGGAATCTGCCACTGGGCAGTAGCCACTGAGGCGGCCAGAACACTCAGGAAAAGGGCAAAAACAGCGTTTCTGGTCATGAAGGTCATCCTGTGTCTCATCACATTGAAAAATACAACAAGTTGTTACTAGATTTGTTCGGTTTCACAGGAAGAATACCCGTCAAGGGATTGTTACCGATTCTGCCGTATTTTAGCGGAAATTCAGACTGTTTTGGAACAACTCGCGTCACAACAATATAAGATTCGACTGCCGCTGTTCGAGGGTCCGCTCGATCTGCTCCTGTTTTTCATAAAACGAGATGAGCTCGATATTTATGACATTCCGGTGCATCACATCACGACGGAATTTCTCGGGTATTTGCGCATGATGCAGATGCTCGACCTCGAAGTTGCGGGCGAGTTTATTGTTGTCGCCGCGGAGCTCTGCCAGATCAAGGCCAAGATGCTCCTGCCCCGGGAGGAGCGCACCGAGGAAGGGATCGAAGAAGACGATCCGCGTGCCGATCTCGTCCGCCGACTGATCGAATACCGCCGCTTCAAAGAAATGAGCGAGCAACTCGGGACCATGAACGAGGAGGCGCGCAAACTTCATTATCGGCAGTTCTTCAAAGCCGACGATCGCGAGTCGCATATCGAGGACGACAGCGAAGATCTCGTCGGAAGTATTACGCTCTTCCATCTGCTCTCGGCATTCCAAAAGGCGATGCTCAGAGCACCGCTGATCAAGCGGACCCACGATGTCGAGATGATCCCCGTGACGGTGGAGGAACAAAGCGAGTATATCCTCGACATGCTTGCCTTCAAGGGCGAAATGAACTTCATCGAGCTCTTTACCGGCTTCATCGACGCCAACACGATCGAAGAGCTTTCGACGCCGGTGCGCTTGCGCTTGGTTGTCACATTTATGGCGGTGCTCGAACTCGTGCGCAGCCAAATGATCGCATTGCGCCAGAGCGATGCGTTCGACGATATCATTCTCTTCAAACCGTAACGAAATCCGAGAACCCCCTCATGCCATTGGATTATAAAAATCCACAAGACCTTGCAGATGTCGTCGAGGCGTTGGTATTCGCCAGTGACGAACCGCTGTCGGCGAACGATATTCGTTCGCTGATTCTTGACGAGCCCATCAAGCGCGCGGCAGTTGCTGTGCCTGCCGATGGCGCTGCCGAACCGGATCTGCTCGATACACCGGCCGACGAGCCCGCCGCCGAAGGCAAAGGCTCGAGGAAGAGAGCGCTGCTCGACCTGGACGTGATTCGTCAGTCCGTCGAATTGCTCAATGCTTCCTACGAAGAGACCGGCCGCGCATTCCATATCGTGGAGATCGCCGGAGGCTTCCAGTTCGCGACGAAGCCGGGCGTGAGCATGTACGTCTCGCGCTTATACAAAGAGCGTTCGCGCCGCCGCCTTTCGAGCGCCGCGCTCGAGACGCTTGCGATCGTTGCCTACAAGCAGCCCGTCTCGAAAGCGGACATCGAGAACATTCGCGGCGTGAATTGCGATGAAGTGTTGAAGTCGCTGCTCGAAAAGAATCTCGTCACCATCACCGGCCGCGCTGAAGCGGTCGGGCGTCCGTTGCTCTATGGCACGACGGACGAGTTCTTGCGCCAGTTCGGTCTGCCGTCGATGAAGGACCTGCCGAAGCCGCGCGAGATCGAAGAACTACTCAAAGAAGAGTCGGTCAAGGCGACCACACTCGAAGAAGCTGCACAAGAATTTGTCGATCCAGATGCCGAACAAGACGCGGTCACCATTGACGAGATCATCGCCGTCAGCAAAGAAGAAACAAGCGCCGAAACGCTCGACGACGAAGCCATCGCCGAGAGGGCAGAAGAAGCGCTTGCAGATGCCGGCGCCGAAGCCCCGGCTGGCGAAGCGAACGCAGAGGCCGAGGTCTGAGTCTGCGGTCGCGACGATGAGGCTCAACCGCTTCATCGCCTCGAGCGGAGTCACCTCGCGTCGCAAAGCCGACGAGCTGATCACGCTCGGGAAAGTTCGCGTCAACGGCAAGGTGATTACAGAGCTTGGGGTCCAGGTACATCCGTATCAAGACAAGATCGTCGTTGACGGTGCGACCGTCTCGTTGCGTGAAAAACATTTATACATCCTCCTGAACAAGCCGAAGGATTACATCACCACCGTCAAGGACGAGAAAGACCGCAAGACGGTGATGGACCTCGTGCATTCACACGAACGTCTGTATCCGGTGGGTCGTCTCGATCGCAACACAACCGGCGTACTGCTCCTGACCAACGACGGCGACCTGACGGCAAAGTTGACGCACCCACGATACGAGATCCCTCGTATCTACCACGCCTATCTCAACAAGCCGCTCGCACGAAGCGATGCCGAGCGCATCGCTGGCGGTGGCGTCAATATCGGTCGCGGAAACGTGACGTCGAAGGTAGAGCTCGATCTCTCAACGCGCGATCAGCGCGACGTGATGATCACGTTGCGAGAAGGGAAGTACCATGAAGTCCGACGCCTCTTCGAGACGCATGGGTATGAAGTCGAGAAACTCGACCGCGTTTCGTTTGCAGGGATCACCCATCAGGGAATGAAACGAGGTGAAAGTCGGCCACTGACGCAACGGGAAGTTCGGGCGCTCAAACGCGTGGCCGGCGTGAAGGAAGACGACTTCGGATTCTAATTTCTACTCGGCACCGTGTTTGCGTTCTTCTTCTTGTTCGAGAAGTTGCCGGTCTATATACGCCTCCACTGCTCGTCGTCTGCGCTCATCCTGTTTGCGCTCCCAGCGTAGCTTCGCGATGCCATACCAAATCGCGACTGCTCCGGCCATGAAGGACATCGTGTATCCGAACGGAATACGAAAGACAAGTCCTGCCACCGGCCCTACGAACAGGACGATTAGGATTGCGAGGCCGAGAGCTCTGTTCGGATTCATGCCTGTAGTAACGAGTTAAAAGTAACGAGTAACGAGTGGGGTATCATGCCTTTTCGTTATGGCGATCACGAAGTAGTTTGGCCCGAAGACCGCCTATCATTCTGCTTACTTCAATGGCTTGGTTACGCGTTGCCTCAAACTGCTCCTCAGTGATGTACCCACGATCTAACGCCACATATAACTGAGATCGGACTTCGCCGCAAGAGCCTTTTGCTATTTGCAAGAATTGTATAAACTCATTGCGTCTCGCCCGCTCGAACCCTTCCGCTATGTTCGACATAACTGAGACTGCCGCAGCTTCGATCTGGTCGCATAGCCGGTAGTCTTTCTTGAATTTAGAACTCTCGGTGAAGTCGTAGACGGCGTTGCATAGTGTCCGCGCCTTCTGCCAACAGACCAAGTCTTCAAAATTCTTGACAGGCATGATAACAATACTCGTTACTCGTTACTTTCAACTCGTTACTCTCACACCGGACATTCGATCTTCTCGAGCAGATAGCTCTTTACCTTCTCAATGGGGAGTCTGATCTGCTCCATCGAATCACGTTCGCGGATAGTGACTGTCTGGTCTTGCAGCGTATCCGAGTCGATGGTTACACCGAACGGGGTGCCGACTTCGTCCTGGCGGCGGTAGCGGCGGCCGACGGCTCCGCTATCGTCGTAGAACACTTTCATCGCGCGCTGCAGGTCTTTCGTGAGCTTCTCAGCGATCTCGGGCATCCCGTCCTTGTTGACGAGCGGTAGGATAGCTGCTTTGATCGGAGCGAGGAACGGATGTAAGCGCATCACGACACGCTGTTCACCGCCGACCTCTTCTTCGTTGTACGCATTGCAGAGGAATGCCATGAAGCCACGGCTGGCGCCGGCTGACGTTTCGATCACGAACGGGACTTTCTTCTCCTTCGTCTCTTCGTCATGCACCGAGAGCGACTTGCCGCTGAACTCTTCGTGGCGCGACAGATCGAAGTTCGTACGGTTGTGGATGCCTTCGATCTCGCCGAAGCCGAACGGGAATTCGAACTCGATGTCAACCGCCGCCTTCGCATAGTGCGCAAGCTTCTCATGCGGCTTGAGCTTCAACTTGTCTTTCGGCATACCGAGCGCGATCCACCAGTTGAACCGCTGCTCGCGCCACTGCTCGAAGAACTGATCGTCGGTGCCGTCCTTGACGAAAAACTGCATTTCCATCTGCTCGAACTCGCGCGTACGGAAAAGGAAGTTCTTCGTATTAATCTCGTTTCGGAATGCTTTGCCGATCTGGGCGATGCCGAACGGCAGCTTCTGACGCGATGACTGCATCACGTTGAGCATGTTCACGAAGATGCCCTGTGCCGTCTCGGGACGCAGATACACGACGTTCGCTGCATCCTTCACCGGTCCGATGTAGGTCTCGAACATCAGGTTGAAGTTGCGCGGAGCAGTCAGCGACTTCTTCGTACCGCAATTCGGGCAGACGATGAGCTCTTCTTCGACGAGCTGTTCGAAGAGCGCCGGGTTCGCATCGAGCTGGGCAAAGATGTACTCCGCGAGCTCGTCCTTCGTGTGGTCGCGATGCTCGATGGTCAGGTGCTTTGCGATCGCCTGCACTTTCTTCTCGGACATGTCGGCGAAGAGGTGGTCGAGGCGGAAGCGGGCCTTGCAGGACTTGCAGTCCACCATCGGGTCCGAAAAGTGCTGGACGTGGCCGGAGGCTTCCCAGACGCGCGGATGCATGAGGATCGAGGCGTCGAGCCCTTCGATCTCGTCGCGATTGGTCATCGAGCGCCACCACGCCTCTTTGAGGTTACGCAGCAATTCAACGCCGAGCGGGCCGTAATCCCAGCAGCCGTTGAGGCCGCCGTAGATCTCGGACGACTGGAAAATGAAGCCGCGGCGCTTTGCCAGCGATACGATCTTTTCGAGCGTCTGAGCGCCCGTTGCCTGAGGTTTTGCCACGATTGAATGCTACGGATTAAGCGGACGTATTAAACGCCGAAGAGGGGAGATAAGTTAAGCCACCACGGAGCCCTGGAACCCCGTAGGGGCGAGGCACGCCTCGCCCGCCTTCACCCGTACGAATGCCCCATGCAGTCAGACTCATCAAGATGTCATTGCGAGGAAGCCGCAACGAGCACTGTCGGACCACCACTCACTTCAGCGGCTGACGAAGCAATCTAAAATCTTTCGAGCGTACGAAATCTCTTAGATTGCCACGGACTGCGCTGGGCAGTCGGGATGGCCTAAGGATTAGTGCCGCGCAGTCCTCGCAATGACACTGTTTGGGATGGTGGCAGAACCAAGGATTGTCTCCGCCGAGAGTGCGGTCGAGGCATGCCTCGACCCTACGGTAGGGAGATAGCCTCCCCCGAAACCTTCGCCACAGCCTGCCCGTTTAACCACGCTCAGGCGCGGCGTGTCCGCGTATTGTTTACAAGGAAACCACTACATGAACAGACTTGCACTTTTCGTTTTTGCCGTTCTCTCGCTCGTGAGCGTGAGCTGTTCGGCGCAGTTGAAGAAAGTTGAGGACAACCCGCCATATTCCGGCCCGACGCTCGACAAGTATTGCTCGAATCCCAAGCGGTTGCTGGTGTTTGAAACCGTCCTCGGGACGATGAAAATCCAACTCTTCGACAAGGTCGCACCGAACCACGTGGCACAGATCACGAAGCTCGCAAAAGATCACATGTACGATGGAACATACTTCCACCGTATCATTCCCGGCTTTATGATCCAGGGCGGCGATCCGAATACCAAGGATGCAGATCCCAGCAACGACGGAATGGGTGGCATGGGAGATCGACTAAAGGCAGAGTTTAATGAAGTCAAACATCTTCGCGGCGTCTGCTCGATGGCTCGTACTCAGGATCCGAATTCTGCGACCAGTCAGTTCTTCGTTTGCAATGCGACAGCCTCGATGCTTGACCATCAGTACACTGTCTGGGGGCAATTAGTGCAAGGCTATGATGTATTGGACAAGATCACCGCTCTCCATGACTCCGGCAAATACCAGCAGAACCCGGCGGACGGTAGCGTCAACCCGGGCAAAGATGCACTGATCACCAAAGCGTGGGTACAGGAGTAATTATGGCAACAAGCAATACCGCACCCTATAGCGGCGAAATACTCGCCAACTACACATCGACGCCGGACCGCCGGCTCGTGATCGAGACCGATTTCGGCGCACTGAAGATCCAGCTCTTTGACAAGCTCGCACCGAACCATGTTGCGCAGATCGTGAAGCTCGCAACCGATGGCATGTACGATAACTGTACGTTCCACCGCGTGATCCCGGGCTTTATGATTCAGGGCGGCGACCCGAACTCCAAGAGCGATAACCTTCGCACCCACGGCACCGGCTCGATGGGCGATAAGCTCAAGCAGGAGTTCAACGATGTCAGCCACAAGCGCGGCGTTTGCTCGATGGCTCGCACCAGCGACCCGAACTCGGCCTCGAGCCAGTTCTTTATTTGCCACGACGCTGCACAATTCCTCGATCGTCAATACACGGTCTGGGGACAGCTCACCGACGGATTCGATGCGCTCGATAAGATCGCAGGCCTCAAGCGCGACGGCAACGACAATCCGGGCCGCGTTGCAGTCATGAAGAAAGTGTACGTCGAAGGATAATCCCAAGACGAAAACTTGAAGACAAAAGCCGCTGAACACCAGCGGCTTTTTTTTGCACAACCTCCCCGTAGGGGCGAGGCATGCCTCGCCCGCCTTCACCCGTACGAATGCCCCATGTAGTCTGACTCTCCAATCTGTCATTGCGAGGAAGCCGCAACGAGCAGTGTCAAACTACCAATCACGTCAGCGGCTGACGAAGCAGTCTAAAATCTTTCCGGCACACGAAATCTCTTAGATTGCCACGGACTGCGCACGATATGTCGGGATGTCCGAAGGTTTAGTGCCGTGCAGTCCTCGCAATGACACATTGAAGAAATCTGCAAACCTCAGGATTACCCCCAAAAAGAACGTAGGGGCGAGGCATGCCTCGCCCGCCTTCACCCGCTCGAATGCCCCATGTAGTCTGACCCTCCAATCTGTCATTGCGAGGAAGCCGTAACGAGCGGTGTCGGACTACCAATCACGTTGACGGCTGACGAAGCAATCTAAAATCTTTCCGGCACACGAAATCTCTTAGATTGCCACGGACTGCGCCCAACATGACTGATGCGCGAAGGATGAGTGCCGCGCAGTCCTCGCAATGACACGGTTCGGTGTTACTGTCAAAGTAAGCATTGTGCTATCCGAAGTGCGGGCGAGGCATGCCTCGACCCTACGAGGGTTATTCTGACAGCGTAAAGAACTCTGTTGTTTCGACGGTATGAATCAGAAGCGTCCCGGCACGGACGAGATCGACAACGATCTTACTTGCACGACGGCGCGAGATGTTCACGAGATTGGCAAACTCGTCGACGGTGATGCGGCCGTGCTTCTCTAAGTAATCGAAGAGCGCTCGTTCGTTGTATCCGATGGCGATGCGAAGCGGCGGAGCATCCGGGCGGCGGCTCTTCATGACCTTCATCACCTCGCGGCTTGCCTGCATCGAACGATCTTTTACACGCACATAGCCTTGTGCCTGCGGGTTCTGCACACGTTTGCCGCTCGAATCAAACTCGACGAGGGTATGCGGCTTGTTCGTGCTTTCGGGGATAATTACGGCGACTACCTCGGTCGATCCGCCGAAATGTACGACCTGAATCTCGACCGGGATCGGCGGCTCGCAGAGGAATTGCGCCGTGTGTTCGATTTCTGCCATTTCCGATTTTTCGCTCTCGACGCCAACGACCGAGCCGTCGTCGTCGACCCCCATGAGGATCATACCTCCTTTGGTGTTGGCGAAAGCGATTATCTCTTTAGCCATCCGATCTGGACTTGAGAAATGTCGCTTGAATTCCAGCGTCGTGCTCTCGCCTTCGGCGATACGCTCGTCGAGCACACGGCGCGTCAGATGCTTCGGGCGCAGGACTAATTCAGGTCGCTTGCCGAATGGATCGAACATACCACCACCTTGTCCTTTGTCAGCACATAGAGTTCGTCGTCGCGTTTGACGACTGTGACCGCATTCTTCAATTCCTGTGGGAGCGAGTACGAACCGGCATAGGTCAATTCGCGGAAATCGAAGAGCCGAACGGTATTTGCAACATGATCGAACGCAACCAGGTCGTTGCCGCTCACCGTCATTCGCGCTTCGGATGCGGGACGATAGCGAACCTCTTTGACGGTGCTACCCGTAGAATTGAACAGCTTGATGCCCCCGCTGTTGACATCGGCGACGGCGACATACTCGCCGGCATCGAGGGCGATATCGCGCGGAAAGAGTTCGTAGTGATGCTCGTCGGCGACGGTTGTAAACGCGCGCTGCACACCGGTTGCGGGATTGAAGGCGATAAGCCGATGACGTTCGCCGTCGATCACATAGTAATACCCCGTGGTGCTGCGGCATACGGCCGAGGGATAGCCAAATTGGATCTGCGAGCCCGGTGCATGCCCTTCGATCGTCGACTGATAGATGAGATCGCGGGAAAAGACTTCGATACGATAATTATTGCGATCGGCAACGGCAACCGAGTTCGTTAGGCTTGCATCGACACCAAGCGGACGGTCGAACTGTCCGTGGTCATGTCCCTGAGCGACGACAGCGGCAAGACTATCACCCTTGCGATTAAATTTGTAGAGACCATTTCCTCCGCCATCGGTCACGTACAAATCGCCGAACTGATCGAACGAGAGTGCTGATGCGTCGGTAAAATGTCCGAACGACCGCTTGACGGTCAGTGTCCCGATGAACTGATCTTTTTCAAAGACGGGAATCGAAAGGCGCGGCGCCGACGAGCAGCTCGCAAGCACGAGCAGGCTAAAAGCCCACGCGAACACCAACGCGCCACGGTTCGGCGGAAGAAGCGGGGGCGGAGATGTACGGATGTGCGCCCGCGGGATCGGAGACGTCGAAGTCATAGAGGTTTGCAGCGATGTAGGCGTCAAGCAGATTTGCGACATACACAAGTCCTGCGTAAATATACCATCGGTCGCGATCGTCGCGGTAGAACTCTCGTACCGATGTGTAGCGAGCGGCATTATATAAATCTCCGCGTGCGATCTGATTGGTCACGCTATCGGCGGTGTACTTGTAACGTCCGTTCTGGATCAGTGCCGCGGTAATGCATCCGCCGATGCCGGCTAAAATAAACGGCGTCTTGTACCACTGGCCGAGATAGATTTGCCCGGCGCCCGGCATGGCTGCCGAGAGCCCAAAAGCAAGCCACGGATCCTTTGTCATCTTGAAGCGGACAGTATCGATCCGCGCATGCTGCTGCGTTGCAGAATCGGTCACTTCGAATCCCCGTGCATCTGCAACCTGCGCAGCAAGCGAAATGGCAAGGGCAACGAAGAGCGACCGAAGCATCGGCAACCGAGATTATGAGCGAACGACGGCGATAGCTTCGATCTCGATGCGTCCGGCTTTCGGCAGGGCCGCGACGGCGATCGTGCTTCTGGCAGGCTTCGACGCGCCGAACACTTCTTCGTAGAGCGCATTGACGGCAGGGAAATCGGCCATGTTCGTCAGGAAGATCGTTGTCTTGACAACGCTTGCAGCCGACGCGCCGCCGGCTTCGAGCACCGCGACAAGATTGCGCAGTACGAGGCGCGTTTCCTCTTCGATCGAGGACGTCACCATCTGGCCGGTTGCAGGATCGAGCGCGATCTGGCCGGAGCAAAACAGCAAGGTGCCGGTATGCACGGCTTGCGAGTAGGGGCCGATCGGCGCGGGTGCGTTCGAAGTCTGGATATGTTCGATCATTACTGTACGTCGAGCGATAAGAGTAGGTCCGCGATTCGTTCGAGATCGTCGAGAGAGTAGAACTCGAGGGCGATCTCGCCCTGCGTCTCGTTCTTCATACGAATACGTACCTGTGTTTGAAGCTTTTGTTTCAACGACGATTCCATGGGGACGACGGCCTCGTTCTGTCCGTCGGCGGCTTGTTCCTTCATCGGGCGGCCGACGCGCTTGCGTCCGGCGTTGCCGCTTGCGCCTTGCTCGGAGGCGGCCTTTCGGGCAAGTTCTTCGAGGCGACGCACGGAGTAGCTCTCGGTGACGGCGGTACGCCAGAGCGCCACTTGGTACGCAGGGTCGGCTATTGCGAGAATCGCCTTCGCATGACCCATGCCGAGCTCGCCTTTGCGCAGCGATTCCTGGATCTCGATCGGCAGCTTCAGCAAGCGCAGGAAATTCGAGACCGTCGTGCGGTCACGTGCAATGCGTTCGGCAACTTCATCTTGACGCAGTCCGCACTCCTCGATCAGCCGGCGATAGGATTCCGCTTCTTCGATCGGGTTGAGGTTCGCGCGCTGGACGTTTTCGACAATCGCAAGCTCGAGCATTCGGCGGTCGGTGTCGACTTCGATCACATATGCCGGGATCTCGGACAGACCTGCAATGCGAGCTGCGCGGACACGACGTTCGCCGGAGATGAGTTCGTACCCGCCGCTCGGTTTGCGGCGGATGGTCACGGGCTGGATGATGCCGTGGCTGCGGATCGACTCGACGAGTTCGCCGAGCGCTTCGGGCTCGAAGTCCTGCCTGGGTTGCTGCGGGTTCGGCGCGATCTCGGAAAGTGCGACCATCGCGACCGAGCCGAGCTTCGAGGCTACATCGGGTGATTCGAGTGCGGCGGTGGCGTCGCTGTCAGCCGTCGGGATCAGCGCCGAAAGGCCTTTGCCGAGTGAGAATTTGGTCTTAGACATAGTGACTTCTGAGGGGGATGATGACACTTACATTCAGGCCACGCGCGGCTTGATCGTTGGGTTGCGATCGATCACTTCGCGCGCAAGATCCGCATATTGTTTCGCCCCGGTGCTTGCCGCATCGTAGCTCGAGACCGGCATGCCGTGGCTCGGCGCTTCCGAAAGCCGCACGTTGCGCGAGATGACGACCTTGAACACTTTTTGATCGAAATATCGCTGTACTTCGCCAACCACCTGATTGGACAACCGCAACCGAGCATCGTACATGGTCAGGAGCACGCCTTCGATATCGAGCGGCGGGTTCAGGTGCTTCTTGACGATATTGATCGTATTCAAGAGCTGCCCAAGACCTTCGAGGGCGTAATATTCACATTGCACGGGGATCAGCACGCTGTTGCTCGCTGCAAGCGCATTGAGCGTCAGCAGGCTCAACGACGGCGGGCAGTCGATCAGAATGTAATCGTACTGGCCGCTGATCTGCGCGAGCGCGCGTTTCATGACATGCTCGCGATCTTCCATATCGATCAGCTCAATCTCGGCACCGACAAGATTAATATGCGACGGCAAGACGGAGAGGTTTGCAATATTCGACGCAAGGATCACACTTGCCGGTTGCTCTTTCCCGACAAGCACCTCGTAGATGGTCTTGGTAAGCGGTTTTGGGTCGATCCCGAGCCCGCTCGTTGCATTTGCCTGTGCGTCGATATCGACCAACAGGGTCCGAAACCCGCTATGGGCCAATGCAGCCGCAAGGTTGACCGCCGTCGTCGTCTTTCCGACGCCGCCTTTCTGGTTCGCTATGGTAATGATCTTTCCCAAGGGTATACGATCCCGATTGTTCGGATAAGTCGTATCATAACGCAGGACAGGGGGGAAAAATTGAATGTCAGTTTTGCCGGTTGTGACCAGGTTTGAACACCTTGTCATCTGTCATTCTGAGCGAAGCGAAGAATCCCTCGATGAAACCCAGTGAGGCTCCGCCAACGGGATTCTTCGCGTTGCTCAGAATGACGGCGTCACAGACATTTCATGCTGTGTCATACGCATTCTGTGGGGAAGTAGTGCGGCAGATGGCCTATTTACCCTTTATTATTCTTACGCCAGAGATCGTACCAATAGAACGCATTGATGACAAGCGAATGCGTAATCTCGCCGCTTCGAACCAGTTCGTGCATACGGGTTATGGGTTCGAGTACGACAGCAATGTTCTCGTGTTCGTCGAACTCGACATCGGCTCGGCGTTCGACCTGCGTGACGAGGATCGTATCGCAGCGGTTATCGAGGAATGCCGGGTTCGGCAGGACTGAACCGATACATTCGATATGGCTTTCCGCCGTTACGACGTAGCCAGTTTCTTCGCGCAGTTCTCGTAATGCGGCGTCGATGCTCGACTCGTCCGGGTTGACGATGCCGCCGACGATCTCGAGCTCGAAATGCTCGGTGCCATGCCGAAATTGATCGACCAGGACAAGCATACCTGCTGTTGTGATCGCGACGACATTGATCCAGTTCGGAGAGCGCAGGATATAGAATTCGCCTTCGTTGCCGGTCTCGTCTTCACGGCGGCGTGCAGCATCAAGATCGAAAATGCGTGTATGAAAGACCTCGTGTTCTTCGAGTGTCCGCCACGGTGGGAGGCTGCTGCGCCGACGATGTGCCACAACCGTTAGTTGATCTGCATGAGTGAAACCGTGAGCAGGATCAGGATCGCGAGCCATACTTCGATCTGCTCGATGACGCGCACACGCCAGAGGATGATCTCGCGCGGCGAGAGGTCTTCGCCTTCGATGGTTTCGGCCCGCGCCGAGCGAAGTTCACGGTAGCTCGATCGCAGAATGAACGTTGCGCCCGCTAAGAGCAGGAAACCGAGAATCTTCAGGTGTGCAAGCACCAGCCACAACGATGAAAAATTGAAGAAGAGGAAGCGAGTGGACCACAGGATGATAATCGTCCCGGTCACAGCCGTCGTGATCGCAAGCATCCACGAGAACCCAAGGAAGCGCTCTTTGAGCTCCTGTTGTAGCTGGTACTGAGAGCCTTTGTAGAATTCGAAGATCGGCCTCGAAACGCCAGTCAGAAACAATATTCCACCCAACCAGGCCACGGCACTGAACAGGTGCATGTACAGCGACGCCCAGTACACATAGGTGATCCCTTCGATCGATAATAGGTGCAGCATGATGACAAAAATACCGCTATTTGCTGCCCGGAACCTTCAATGCGAAATTGAGTTATCCTTGGCGTCACATTTTCATTCCTATGAGCGCGCTTACCCTTCGCATCGTAGCCATTGACGACGACCCGACCATGTGCGAGATGATCGCCGACATGTTACGGAAGAAATTTCCCGGCACGGAGGTCGAGATCTACAACACCGGCGAGGACGCCCTTTCCACGCTTTCACTTGCGCCGGATCTGGTGATCCTCGATTACCAGCTCGATAGCGTCAAAGCCGATGCAATGAATGGCATTCAGGTGCTGACGAAGCTTCGCGAGCGCTACCCGCAACTGCCCATCATCTTCCTCAGCAGCCAGGACCGGATGGAAGTTGCGACGAACACGATCAAGTACGGTGCTCGCGATTACATCGTCAAGAACGAGACGGCCTTTCAGAAGCTCGAGCTCGCGATCGGCAGTTTGCTCTCGTATAACGAGCTGAAGAAATCGCACGGCTTCCAAAAAACCATGAGTACGGTCGTTTGGGTGCTGCTGTTCCTGATGATCGCCTACATGATCTATCTGCGCTTTAGTTAACGATACACTTTTTCCCCGGAAGATGCGAGCCCGCCCATGCATCGCACTTGTCCTGCTTCTGGTGCTGCCGTCGGTTCTGCACGCACAGCGTAACCCTCGGATCGACAGCCTTCGCCGTGCGCTCCCCGGTGCAAATACCGATACGGCCCGGTTCGATATTCTCTCGCAACTGCTCGACCTCGAACGCGGCATAGATTCTGCAGCCGCTGCGTCTGACCTTGAGCGGTTGGGTACCTTGCGCAGCGGACATCTCGATAGCCGACGCCTCGGGATGATCGAAGTGCATTTCTCGATGTCTGCTCACTTGGCCGGCAACTACGATCTGGCCAAGACCTATGCCCAAAAGGCCATCGACATTGGCGATCGTCACAGTGATGCCCGGGTCAGCGCGTTCGGCTACGGGATGCTCGGCGATATCGAACTCGAGCAAGGGCACCTCAAGGAGGCGTTGGAGAATTTTTACAGAGAGCTCGATCTCAGTACCCACGCCCGTGATACATTCCAGATGGGGAAATCGAATACGGACCTGAGCTGCGTATTCAGCGATCAAGGCGATCATCTTCGTGCACATGGGTTCTCGCGCGAAGCGTACCGACTGTACTCTGCGATCCACAATCCGGACGGTATGGCTGTCAGCGCACAGAACATGGCTGGCTATTTCATGAGCGGCGCTGATAGCTCGATCACCGAATCTGCGGCGATGGATTCGGCGCTCTACTATACGCGTCTCGGCTTGCGTGCTGTCGCCGGCTTGCCCGCAGGCGAGCAACACGCACAAGGCTACTTCCTCTTGGCCCAGGCGTTCAATCGCAAGCACGAGCAGGACAGCGCCTTCTATTATTACCGGCGTGCGATCGAAGGGTTTCGTACATGCGGCGACGAAGGGCGGATCAGTTTTCTCGCACAGGCGATGATCGAGCTCTCGGATCTCTTCCGCTCGAACGGCCGGATGGACAGTGCACTGAGCTACCTGCGTGCGACCGAGGCGATGCTCAAGAACACGACCAATCGTCGTGTGATCGATAACGTGTATAGCCAGCTCAGCGGGGCGTACGCGACGATGGGCGACTTCGGCAAGGCGTATGAGTTGCTTGACCGCGCGGGTGTGCTCCATGATTCACTCTTCAGTGCGGAAAAAGCGCGGATGCTTGCGAATATCGATGGGCTCTATCAGTCGTCACAAAAAGAGAAACAGCTCGCCGAACAGGGGGAAGCGTTACGGACCCAAGGGATGATGAATTATGGCGCACTTGGGCTTGGTCTCGTCATCGCTGCATTCGTCGTGTTGATGGTCCGCACCAACCGCCAGCAGCAGCGGGCGAATCATGAGCTTGAACAAGCGACCGCGAGAGCCGAAGAGAGCGAACGATACGAGCAGCAGTTTCTGGCGAACATGAGCCACGAGATCCGCACGCCGATGAATGCGGTGCTCGGAATGACCACACTGCTGCTCGATACCGAGACCACGCCGAAGCAGCGAGAGTACCTCGAAGCGATGAAGACGTCATCCGAGAATCTGCTCGTGATCATCAACGACATTCTCGACGTCTCGAAATTGCGCGAAGGGAAGATGGAGCTCGAAGCCGTCCCGACACGTCTTCGCGATGTCGTCAGCAAAGTGCTCCGGACAATGCAGTACAAAGCCTCCGATAAAGGCATTGCGCTCGCTGCGACGCTCGACGAACTGTTGCCGCACGCCGTACTTGCCGATCCGGGCAGACTGACACAGGTGCTGTTGAATCTCGTTGGCAATGCGATCAAGTTCACCGAGCGCGGCTCGGTCGGCGTCTCGGTCCGACTGCTCGAACGAACGGACGATACAGCTACGATCGAATTCGCAGTCACCGATACCGGCATCGGCATCGCACCGCAGCAGCAGGCGGCGATCTTCGACTCGTTCAAGCAGGCGGAGGCAGGGATTACCCGCAAGTTCGGGGGGACGGGGCTCGGACTCTCGATTTCGAAAACGCTGGTCGAGTTGATGGGCAGTACGATACGAGTGCAGAGTACTCCCGGCCAAGGCTCGGTCTTCTCGTTCGCTGTGCAATTTCCGCTGGCGACCGACGAAGCTGAGTCGGTCGCACCGACGCAGGCCGTCAGCGCTGCTGCGCTAGCCGGGTTGCGCGTACTACTCGCAGAAGATAACGAGTATAACCAGATTGTCCTTGTCGATACGCTCAAACATCTGATCGGCAATGTGAGTATTGATGTGGCGGACAATGGTCTCGAAGCCGTTCGGCTCGCGGAGTCCGGCTCGTACGACATCGTGCTGATGGACGTTCAGATGCCCGTGATGGACGGCCTCGAGGCGACGCGCCGCATTCGCTTGCTTACTGAGGAGCGACGTCGCGCAGTGCCCATCATTGCACTCACCGCCAGCATTGTCAAAGGCGACATTGAGCAATGCCTCGCTGCCGGCATGAACGCCTATGTGCCGAAGCCATTCAAGCGGGAGGAACTGCTCGAAGCGCTTGCCCGATTTACCCAGTCTCGAACGGCATAGATGCAACGCACCCTGCTGATACTCGGCATCGGAATTGCGCTCGTCGTCGGCGCCGATGCGCTGCGCGCGCAGCAGTTGCCGCAGATCGATCGCACTCCGGCCCGACGCGAGATCGTCGCAGACTCTCTCCTGCGGATCATTCCTTCGTTGAAGGACGACACGACAATCGCGGATCATTATGCGTTACTCGCTACACTGTTCTTTGAAGTCGATGGTCCGCGATCGCTCCGGTACGTAGACCAGGCTCGCACGTATGCTGCCCGCGCGAAGAATCAGCAGCGGATCGATGGGATCGAACAGTTTATGATCGACTGGTACTCTAGTAAAGGTCAGTACGATAGCGCTCGCGCAATTTCAGATCGGATCTACCGTGCGGCTGAGCGTCGCAAGGACACCGCTGCGATGGCGCAAGTGCTTCAGGCGCTTGCGTGGAACGACAACGAACAGGGGAATTACCGCGAGTCGGTCGACATGCATTTTCGGGTACTCAAGCTGGTGCAGGCCGCGCACCTTCAGAACATGTTACCAGCCGCATACAACGGTCTCGGCACACTGTACTTCGATCAAAAAGACTATCCCAACGCCCTACACTATTTGCGGCTTGGCCTGACAGAGTCATATCGGCTCAACGACTCGAGCGGGATCGCGGCGATGGAGAATAACATCGGTCTGATCTACCTCGACACGGACTTCTTTCACCCGAAGAACGGCCCGTATCTCGATAGCGCAGAGTTGGGCTTTCGGCGTGCTGTCGCGATCTGGCAGGGGCACGGTGGCCTGATGCTCCAACGGAGCACCGCAAACATTGCGCGTTGCTTCGAACTCCGGGGGCTCAATGACAGCGCACTCTTCTATTACCGCTCTGCGGTCGCAATCCACCGGGCGACCGGCGATTCCACGACTGCAGCCGCAGGACGTTGTTATGCATGTGTTGGCGCGTTGTTCAGACGGTTGCGACAGTACGACAGCGCATCGTACTATCTGCATCGTGCGGTACGAGTTTGCAGGGAGGGAGGGGCTCGACGAGATCTTGTCCAAGCGCTTCGAGAACTTGCTGAGTATTATCACGCGATCGGCAACGATGAGGAAGGATACCGTTATTTGAGGGAGTGGTCATCGCTGCGCGATTCGATCTTCAATAGCGACCGTGCGCGTATGCTGACCGAAATGCAGGCGCGGTATCGCACGGCCGAGAAAGAAAAGCAGATTGGAGAGCAGGCGAAAGAGCTTCGTAACCGCGAGACCATCTTGTATTCATCGCTCGGTGGCACGATCGTGTTGGCTGCGTTCGGCTTGGTACTGATGCGCAACAACCGACGCAAGAAACGCCTGAGCGATTCGCTTCGGGAAGCCAAAGAGCGCGCCGAACGCAGCGAACAGTATGAGAAGCAATTCCTCGCGAACATGAGCCATGAGATCCGCACACCGATGAATGCGGTGATGGGCCTGACGTCGCTACTGCTCGATACCGAGCATTCGCCAAAGCAAAACGAGTACTTGAGCGCCATCAAACGTTCTAGCGAACACTTGCTCGTAATTATCAACGATATTCTCGATCTCTCCAAGCTTAAAGAAGGAAAGATGGAGCTCGAGCGTATCCCGTTCCGAGTGCGTGAGCGGATCACGTATGTGGCCGACATCATGCGTATCAAAGCCGAAGAGAAGGGGTTGCAGCTCACATCGCAGATCGAAGCCGACGTCCCGCCCGTCCTCGTCGGCGATCCGGGGAGATTGTCGCAGATCCTTCTCAATCTTGTCGGCAACGCGATTAAGTTCACCCAGAAGGGTTCGGTAACGATCGGTGTATCGGTGCTCAGAAGCACCGAGCTCGGAGCGTTGCTTCGTTTCAGCGTGCGCGATACCGGCATTGGCATTGCGCCCGATAAGCTCTCGACGGTGTTCGAGTCGTTCAAACAAGCTGAAAGCCACACGTCTCGTACATACGGCGGTACCGGACTCGGATTGTCGATTTCGAAGACGCTTGTCGAACTTGCCGGCGGCGACATCTCGGTCGAAAGTACCGTCGGCACTGGTTCAAAATTCTCGTTCACGATGCCACTGGCGATCGGTCACGAGGAAGATCTTGTCGAGAATGCATCAGAAACTGATTACGACCCACGTTCGCTTTCGGGCATTCGGATCCTCCTTGCAGAAGATAATGAATACAACCGGCTCGTACTCATCGACACCGTGCATCACCTCGTGCCCGATGCCCAGATCGTCACTGCCACCAATGGCGCCGAAGCTCTATCCGAGTCGCAGCGTTCGCGATTCGATGTGATCCTGATGGATGTGCAGATGCCGGAGATGGACGGTATCGAGGCGACGCGACGCATCCGTTCGCTCGATGGGCCGGTAAAGAATACGCCCATCGTCGCACTGACTGCCAGTGTCATCCGTGGTGACATTGACCATTGTCTTGCAGCGGGGATGAATGGGTACGTACCGAAGCCGTTTCGTCGGAGCGAACTCCTCGGTGCGCTCCAGGAGATATATGCACCTTCGAATAGAAGCCGAGCAACCACCGCCGAGTTACCTATCTCGCACGAGCCAAACTCGTTCTCTATCATCGATCTATCATTCCTCACCGAATTCACCGGTGGAGAAGAAGATCAGATGCGCAAATATATTCGCATGTTCGTCGAGAACACACCGACGCAGATGCAGCGCATCGGCGCAGCGCTTGCGGCAAACGATCTCGATCTCGCCCGGCGCACAGTTCACGCGCTCAAGCCGCAGTTCAAGTTCATGGGAATGGCGCACGGCGCTTCGCTCGCGGAGTCCATCGAGCAGGCGTGTGGAAACGGCGTAGATGTGAATGCGATCTCGAACGACTTCGCTGCGCTCGAGCGGGAGTGCGACGGCGCGATCGCGGAATTACGAATACGTCTTTGACCGCTGCGGTCGGCTACGGCTGTACCTTCACCGTGATCGGTACCCACTTGCCGGATGCGGGTTCGAGTTTGGTCCAGGAGCGTACGGCCGTATCGAGTAACTCGAACGCACCGTCTTTGTCAACATCACCGATGTTCGCGTTGATGATCTGCAACACGCGAAGCGAATCCGTTGGCGTCAGGTACACCAAACTTCCCCAACCCGGAGCAAGCCCGTGTTCGGAGTTTGGGATGAGCATCGCTTGCAGCGACGAATCGGTTGCGATCTTCAGCGTACGAAACTCCGAAAAGTAGCGTCCTTCCGCCGTCGTGTGGAATGTGTCACGCGATCCTTCGAGCCAGATGCTGCATTGCGTGAGTCCCTGTTTCATATCGACGAACGTGCGACGTGCGGTATCGACTTTCGTACTGCTTGTTTGTCGGACGACGAGCGTGCACGGTCGGCCTGCATGGTCGGCAAGCTGAATACGCTCGGTCAGGTCGAGCGATTCGTATCGCCAAAAGAATTCGTGCCCCACCACCCAGACGAGCACCAGCAGCGGGACAATGACGTAGAGCGCGTTTTTGAGACGTGAGTTCACGTTGTAGAAAGGTCAGTTCAATAACAACAGAGGGCCGCAAGGGCCCTCTGCACCGATCATTTACTCCATCATGTGCTGATCACCGCCGTCCATCGGTCGCGGGCCGCCTGGTTCGAGGCGCGGGCCTCGATCTTCGCGGCGTTGCTGTGGCGGGCGGTTGCGATTCTCGCCGCCTTGTTGCGGCTGGCCTTGTCCGCCTTCGCCACGATTGCCGCCGCCACCGCTTCCGCGTCGACGTGGGTTTCTGCGACGCGCACCGTCTCCATGACCCTCACCACGGGGTTCACCTCGGTCACCGCGAGGCTCTTGGGAACCGCGCTCCGGACGTTCGCCGCGCGGCTCCTGACGCTCTGGGCGTCCTTCGCCGCGATCGCTTCGTCCCTCGGGACGGCGTCCGCCGCTGTCACGGCGACGATCGCCGCCGCGTCCGTTTCCGCGGCGATCGCCCTCACGGCGGTCACGACGTTTCGGTGTTGCCGGTGAGGTCGGTGTCGACTCTTCGGTGTCGGCCGGAGAATCCGGGCGAGGTCCGATATACTGGTTGGTGATATCCTTGTTATCGGATGCGCGAGAGAATTTGTATTCGTCGGCGCGCATCTCGTCGTCGAGACGCGACTTCAGCCGGACTTTGAATTTCCAGGCCAGTTTACGAAGCTTCGAGATGAAGCCGGTATTCAACTCTTCGTGTACCGTCGGATGCACACGCAATACGAGCGGGGCGCGGTCGCTCTCGGTCGAGTAGCGGTCGAGCCAGCGTTCGATCTGGTGCATGACTGTCGAAGCGCCGACGACAAGTCCGGTGCCGCCGCAGGCGGGACACTGATCGCTCAGTGTATCGCCGATGGCCTGACGCACGCGCTGACGCGTGATCTGCATCAGACCGAAATCGGTCAGCGGCAACACGCTCGACTTCGCCCGGTCGCGGCGAAGCTCCTTCTTCATCTCGTCATACACTTTCTTGTTGTTACGATCATCGAGCATGTCGATGAAGTCGATAACGATGATGCCGCCGATATCGCGCAGTCGTAATTGCCGCGCGGCTTCGCGAGCAGCTTCAAGATTGGTCTTCAGCGAGTTCAGTTCTTGCTCTCGTCGTGCGGCGTATCGGCCCGAGTTGACGTCGATGACGACCATCGCTTCCGTCTTTTCGATGAACAGATATCCGCCGCTCGGCAGCGGGACCTTCTTGCTCATGAGGCCTTCGATTTCCTGCTCGATGCCTTTTTGTTCGAAGAGCGGAGCGTTTCCTTTGTATGGTTCGACCACACCGGCCAGGTTCGGCGCAGACCATTGAATATAGTCGAGCACCTCCTGATACATCTTCTTGTCGTCGACGACGATACGGGTAATATCGTTCGAGAAGAGATCGCGCAGCACGGTGGTCGTGATGTTCGATTCCTGATACAAAATCATCGGCGGCGTCTTTTCCTTGATCTTCTTCTCGATCTCGCGCCATTGGGAAAGCAGCTTCTCGATGTCCTCGCGCAGTGCAGATTCTTCCTTGTTCTCTGCAACCGTGCGGATGATCACGCCCATCTCGCGCGGCTTGAGCGCACGGATGATCCGGCGCAGGCGGCGGCGTTCGCGTACCGACGCGACCTTCTTGCTGATACCGATCCCCGGCTCGAACGGAACGAGCACGAGGAAACGACCGGGAAGCGAAATACGGCTTGTGACGCGGACGCCCTTGTTTGCAAATGCCTCGCGCGTGACCTGCACCATGATATTCTGGCCCGGCGTCATGTCCACGTTCTGGACTTCGAGCGTCGTGAAGGGCTTGCGCGGAGCGCGGCTGACCTTCGGTGCGGGGCGAGCCTCACGGACGTGCGGGGTCAGCGGCCCTTCTTCGTCGTCATCGTATTCGTCGTCCTCCGACTCGTCATCGTCGTCGCGCATATCGGCGCCTTCGCTCGAGAGCAGCGACATCGAGCCGTCATACGAATTGCCGACATCGGAGAAGTGGAGGAATGCGTCTTGTGTGAGTCCGAGATCGATGAATGCGGCGTTCATGCCGGGGATAACCTTTGCCACCTTTCCCATCCAGATCTCGCCGACGTGGCGGACAGTCTCGGGATTCTCGACGAACAGCTCGACGAGTCGGCCCTGTTCGGTGATGGCAATGCGGACCTCGTTCTCGTTGCGCGCATTGATAATGATCTCTTTACGAAAATGTACCATAACAGTAACGGTTCACGTACGGCATGGTGTGCTGCGCGTCACGAACGTCGAGACGAGCGAGCATCACAACGCCATAGCGTATGTGAGCACGATTCCTGCTGTGGAAGAAGTACCGGGGGGATTCAGGTTCGAGGAGGAGCGTCGCCGCATCTGCTTCGCCGTCGGTAACGGAAAGCGGAACTCAATGTTCGCGGTGTAGTCCTGGAATGGAGTATGAACTCGCGTTCGTCGGTACGTGCGGACGCGCTCCGGTATCCGGACGCAGGGGCGTTCGGTGCAACGGGTGCAGGCAGAGGCGTGGTAACAGTGATGGCAGCGACCGCTCGGAGGGCTCCGAGAACTACTGCAGCGATCACGATGGGCAACAACACGTACACAATAACGAATTCAGGACGGAAATCTCCGGCGCGGTACGGTCGAAATCGAATCGTGGTACCGCAGTCCTCAAAACCCTAACTTCTCTTTCGCCCCCTGTGGATGCTGTGTGCTGAACTCTACGCACGAACAGCCCACGGGTCGGAAAGCAGCAGGCTTATTTTAATAAAATCAATGTGTTACAACGAAACTCTTCTTTCGGTATAACGATGATGTAACACGAAGACCACCGAAAAAGTCCGGTAAAAACGAAGAGTACCGGCTCCGTTCGCACATCCGTCATTCTGAGGCACCAGCCCAAGAATCACTTTCGCGCAGCCGCAGTATTCCCAAGAGCGGTGGCACGGACTCTTAGTCCGTGCTCTTTCGCCCACCACCAAACAAAACGGGGCGACTCCTCCCGAAGCCACCCCACTCGTTACTTTAGACTCGTTACTACTCCTGATGCACGAGCTTCACCGTTTTCACCTCACCGAAGCCGGTCGAGATGCGGGCGTAGAGTGTGCCGCTTGGCAAGCCGGTGCCATCAATGTGAATCGTATGCGTCCCCGCATCGAGCGAGCGGCCCTTCCCGTCACCCCAAACCATCCGGCCCAGTTCATCGTAGATCGCCAGTGTTACATAGGTCATGCGGTTCAGGACGAACGTTAGCTCCGTCTCCTTGGTGAACGGGTTTGGAGATCCGGTGAAGGAAGCAAGATGCACCTGTGCATCGGTACCGGGCAGCGGAACGGCTGATGGCGGATGCAAAACCGCATCGAGCCCGATGGAATCCAAGGAGGGAAGCGCTGTGTCCTCTGGAATAGTAGTGTCACCCCTCAGCCACATCTGGTGACGAAGCGCAACACTCCGGTCATAGAATGGAATGAGTGAACTATCGTGGCATGGAGCATTATCGATCAAGTATCGAATCACGGATAAGGATGCATTTGGAATGTGATATCGGCCGTATGGGAAAGTGCGTGCCATAGATTGTACGCACGTGCAGAAGTAGTCCGGGTTTGTGGTATTCAAATAGAGAACGGACAAGAGCCAATCACGGTAGTGATCATACCTTGTAGTATCGTTTGGATCGATCTCCTGCACATCAACATCCAAGAGCGGAAATGCCCGATAGGACCCATTGTCGCTGCTTGCGCAGGACTCCACATATGCCCTTAGCGAGTCGTTCTGTTGGACGATCAGGTCGTGAGTTGACGGGTCGACCCAAGCCATTTGCGAAGTTGAAAGCAGGAATCCGTATTTGCGATCGCAATGGCAGGAGCTACCGTGCAGGACATCATCAGCAATAGGCTGAGGACTAGGACTCTTCGCACACAAGAAATCGGGCTGTCATTGAACTCCTGCATAGAGACAAAGATACGTAACGCCCCTGTAGTTGGCGCATTCAATACTTGGTCAAAACAGAGTGCCGAAGGCACGAAGTACTCGCAGCCGGGGTCGACTGATACCGGACTATAAAAAAAACCGGCTCGCGTGGGCGAGCCGGTTTGGTTGTGTCCGAAGAGGTCGGTTTTCACCTTATCCATCGTCATCCATCATCACTCTCGACATCTCCGGACGACAGTTACTATACTTATATACGTCAGTATCGCATCGAATGGATGTATCAGAGCGTATTGACGTATCCCGGCCGCGGTTTGCGCATCTTCGAGAAGATGTTGATCCTGCGGAAGAACGCCGGGAAGCGTGTGCGCCAGCCTTCGACGTATGTGTACATGACCGGCACGAGCACCAGCGTCAGGATCATCGAACTCGTCAGTCCGCCGATGATAGCAAGAGCCATCCCCTGACGGAATTCGGAGCCTTCGCCGAGTCCCATTGCAAGCGGGATCATGCCGAGGATCATCGTGAAGGTGGTCATCATGATCGGGCGCAAACGCGTCGGGCCGGCATCGAGCAATGCGTCGGTGACGCCTTCGCCCTCTGCACGCTTCGCATTCGTACGATCAACGATCAGGATAGCGTTCTTTGTGACAAGTCCCATGAGCATGATCATGCCCACCATCGTGAAGATCGAAAGTGTCTTGCCCGTGATCGCCAGCATCACCAGTGCACCGATCAGCGCAACGGGCAACGAGAACATGATCGTGAACGGATGGACGTAGCTTTCGAAGAGTGCCACCATAATCATATACACGAAGAGGATGGCAAGCAAGAACGCGATTCCCATGTCGCCGCCGCTTCGACGCTGATTCTCGGCATCGCCCGCGAAATACGGGACGCCGATTCCTGCGGCACGCGGCAGTTTGTCGATCTCCTTTTGAATCTTGATCACGGCATCGCCGAGCGGCAGTGTCTTCGTCAGGTTGCCGTAGATGATCACGACGCGTTCGCGATTCTTACGGCCGATCACCGACGGGCCTTTGCCATACGAAAGCGTCGCAATGTCGGACACTTTGATCTGCTGGCCGTAATGATTCATGAGCGTCACTTGTCCGACATCTTTCGCATTCGACCGATCGATCTTTTCGAGAATGAGATTGATATCGTACTCCGTTTCGCCTTCTTTGTATTTCGCATCGGTATTACCGGCAAGCGCAGTACGGATCGCCCCTGCAGCTTCTGCAAGCGACATGCCGTTGGCCGAGAGTCGTTCGCGATCGAATTTGATCTTCACTTCCGGTTGTCCTTCTTCGTACGAGCTCTTGAGATCCTTCAGACCGGGGATGTTCTGAATATGCTCAATGAGCGTATCGGCGTATGTTGAAAGCTTCCCGAGGTCGTCGCCACCGATTTCCAACTGGATCGGCGATGCATTCGCTGTTCCGAAGATACCGATCGATTGCGTACGGATCGTCATGCCAGGGATCGACGACGCGAGCGCCGTCACATATTTCATCTCTTGTTCGGTCCCCCGGATCTGGTGTTTACCTTCTTTAATCTTGACCGAGATCTGCCCGACGCTTCCGCGCTCGACGGCGCCCCAGGGATTTTCCTGGCGGCCGACGACGGTCTGGAAGCGCTCGATGTTCGAGTCGGCTGCGAGCAGTTTCTCGTATCGCTGGACGAGCGAGTCGGCGGTTTCGAGATTCGTCCCGTCGGGGAAGTCGAAGTTCGCAGCGAATTCTCCGCGGTCCGGATTCGTGATAAACTCCGATCCGATCTTCCCGGTGATCACAAGGCTGCACGAGCCGAGGAAGAGCAGTAACGAGCTGGTGACGATGACCCACCGGTGCTTCAGCGACCAGGCAAGGATGCCCTTGTACTTAAGCTCGCCCCAGTCCTGGAAGCGTTCGAACTGATCGCTGAGCCACTTGAACGGCTTGAACTTGATCGTTTCGTGTGCGCGTCCGAATTTGGCGGCAAGCATCGGAGTAAGGGTGAAGCTGACAAGCAGCGACATGAGCGTCGAGGCAACGACCGTCAGACCGAACTCGCGGAAGATCTTGCCGGCGATACCACTAACGAGTGAGATCGGCAAGAACACCACGACGTCGACGAGCGTAATCGCGATGGCAGCAAATCCAATTTCGTTACGACCGTTGATCGCAGCATTGACCGGATCTTGTCCGTCTTCGAGTTTTCGGTGGATGTTTTCGAGCACCACGATCGAGTCGTCGACGAGGATACCGATCACCAGCGACAGCGCCATCATCGACATCATGTTGATCGTGAACCCGAAGAGCCACATGAAAATGAATGTCGATACGAGCGACGTCGGGATCGAAACAAGCACGATAAATGCGTTACGGCCCGATCGCAGGAACAGGAACAGCACACAGGAGACGAGCACGATCGCAAGGATGAGGTCGCGGAATACTTCTCTGATCGACGCGCGGGTGAACTGCGTTGCATCTTGCGCGATCTCGAACTTGATCCCATCCTGCTTATACTCGTCCGTAAGTTTTGCGATCGTCGCGTAGACGTGATCGGCGGTCTCGGTCGAGTTTGCATCCGAGGTCTTGACGATGTTCACGCCGACGGCATCATGCCCGCTGAGGCGGGTCGGTTTGCCGTCTTCTTTGTAGCTGTCGATGACGGTAGCGACATCGCCGACGTACACGGTCGTGCCGGTCGGTAGTGTGACGATCGGGAGCGTCTTGATCTCATTGATATTCTCGAACTTGCCTTTGACGCGGACGATGTACTGATCCGTCGGCTGTTTGACGGTGCCGGTCGGGAAGTCGAGATTCTCACGCGAGAGTGCCTGCTGTAATTGAAGGATCGAGAGATTGTAGGATTGCAGCTTGTCGTTATCGACTTGCACTTTGATCTCTCGTTCATGTCCGCCCGTGATGTCCACCTGAGCGACGCCTTCGGTGGATTCGAGTCGGGCTTTGAGTTTATCCTTCGCGAGCTGGTAGAGCTCGGTCGACGTGAGGACGGTCGATGTCAGCGATGCGCGAATGATCGGCATGGCGCTGATATCGTTCTTTTGGACTTTCGGCGCTTCGGCGTCCTTCGGCAGCTTCGAGCGAATCTGATCGACTCGACGCTGCACATCCGCAGCCGCCTGATCGGAGTTCGCCGTCAAGAGGTACTGTCCGAGCACGACAGAATATCCTTCGTTCGAGAACGAACGGACGTTGTCGAGATTGCTTGTCGCTGCAACCGCTTCTTCGATTGGCTTCGTGACGAGATCTTCGATCTCTTCAGGACCTGCGCCGGGATACACGGTCCAGACCGTGACGAACGGCCAGTCCATTTTCGGCAGCAGGTCTGTTCCGAGCCGCGACAGACCGAACAACCCCATCACCGCGAGTGCGATGAAGAAGATCGTAATCAGCGCCGGCCGCTTGATTGATAATTCAGTAATAGTCATACGACAGAGTTCCTTTCGATCATAGTAGGGTGGGAAGGACGGTTACTGTTGGATTTTTACGGGTTGTCCGTCTTTGAGCTGTGCCTGACCGAAAGAAACGACGACGTCGTTCTGTTGCAGCCCTTCGACAACTTCGGCAAGATCGGTGGTTGTGACGCCTATCTTCACGCCACGCAAGTGGGCGATGTTCTTGGCGTCGACGACGTACACCTGGGTACGCTGACCATTATAGATGATCGCAGAGGCAGGAACGACGGTGCATGTGCGCTCGGCTTCGCGTTTGATCTCGGCGCGAGCGAACATGCCGCTCTTGAGTTCTTTGCCCGGATTGTCAAGCTCGACCTCCACGGTGTACGAGCGACCTGCGTCGGCCTTGTCGGCGATCGTCGCGATCTTTCCTGTGAATGTCTTGCCGGGAAGCGCATCGACCGAGATCGATACGGCATCGCCGATCGAGAGCAGACCGAGATCGAGCTCACCGATATTGATCTTGAGCTTCATCTTCGAATCGTCCACAAGCGTCGCGACTTTTCCGCCCGGGTTGAGCAGTTCGCCGAGGTTGACATATCGCATCGCAACGACACCGCTGAACGGAGCTTTCACGGTTGCATCCGAGAGCTGACGCTTTGCGAGGCTTTCGCCCGATTCGGCGGCCTTGAGCTGCGCTTCGGCGCTCTTGACCTGCAACTCGGCCAGTTCGTACTGGCTCTTGGTTGCAGCGCCGGTCTTCGAGAGTTCGTCGGTGCGCGAAAGATCGAGCTTTGCTTTTGCAAGCGAAGCCTCGGCAGCCAGGCGTGCGGCCTCGGCCTGCTTGACGGCGATGGCTTTGAGTTCGTTGTCGACCGTGACGAGCGCAGCGCCGGCGCCGACGCGCGAACCGTTGCTGACGCTGACGCTGACGATCCGACCTTGCGTCTCGCTGTTGACGGTTGCTTCGTGCACGCCTTCGAGCGAGCCCGTCGCGCGGAATGTTGCGGCCATCGGAGCGGTCGAGACCGGAGCGGTCTTGACTGCAATGAGCGTTTCGGCCGGGCGCTCGGCGCCATCGGTCTTGTTGCAGGCGGTCAGTGCCGCGCCCGAGACGAGTACAAGGCCGGCGAAGAGCGATACTTTTACAATTGCGTTCATATTACTTCTATAGTTGGGCGGTGAATGAATGGTCGGTTGATTATCGTGTGCCGAGTGCTTTTCTGTACTTTGCGTCGGCGATCAGGACGTCGTATGTCGTCGTGGTCAGGTTGGCCTTCGCATTGGCGAGGGTCGTTTGTGCGTCAAGCAAGGTGATCAGCGGCGCCATGCCATTGTCATACTGTGCTTTGACGATGCGATAATTTTCTTCGGCGCTGGTGCGCTGCTTCTGGGCGATCGTGAGTCGATCGATCGCATTGACTTTCTCGAGGCGGGCATTCTCGATCTCGAGACGAATGCCGTTCATCGCCGCCTCGGTCTGGTAGCGGAGTTCTTCGAGCTGTGCTTCCTGCTCGTTCACCCTTGCGGTGGTACCGAAGCCGGAGAAGAAATTCCACTGAAGCTGGACGCCGCCGAGAAGCAGGTCGGCGTCGCTCGAAAACTTCGGCGTCTGTTCCTGCCACCCGTACGAACCAAAAATCGCGATCGACGGCAGGAAGTCGGACCATGCGGCCTTCTTTGCTCCGTTGAGCGCATCTTCGTTACGCGCGAGTTGCACAAGCTCGGGGCGTGTTGCATACGCACGGTCGATGTCCTCGCGGATCGGCGGAAGATTCATCGCATACTTCTGTCCGTCATTGGCGGCGAGGTCGCTGCCGGCATGGACAAGTGCGGTAATCTCTTCCGGCTTGGGCAGATTGATCTCGGCGTCGAAGTCGCGCTTGAGAAGGTTGTTGAAGTTTGTCCGTGCAAGCGACGACATATTTTGTGCGGTGAGCACATCGCCTTCGGCCATTGCCACACCGACCTCCGCACGCAGTACGTCGTTCTTCGGTACTTTGTCGTTCGAGAAGAGGGCATTAGCCGTGCGCAAGTTCTCGGTCGCAAGCGCCTGGGCGTTCTTGCGGATCTCGACCAGTTCGCTCGCCTTTGCATAGTTATAGTATGCTTCGGCGACACGTTCGGTCACGTCGAGTTCTTTGGCGCTGACCTCTGCCGTCGATGCGTCGCGCACGGCGGTAGAGATGCTCATGCCTTGCCAAATGCCATAATTGAGGATCGGCCAGGAGAATTCGAAATGGTTATCCCACGGGACGATCCCGAGTCCGGTTGCATTGAAGTTGCCGACACCGGGGAAATAGAGGATGCGGCCACCGCTGTAATCGGTGAACTTCGAGACGAAGCTCAAATGCGGGATCAACCCCGAACGCGCTTCTTCTACTTTTGCATCGACGTTCTTCCACCTGGCGCGGCTGGCCATGACTTCCGGATTCTGTTCGAGTGCTGTTTGAATATAGCTGGAGAGTGCCGACGGAACCGCTCCGGTCTGGGCCGAAGCCGACTGACCGAGGAACAGCAATCCCGTCGCAAGAATGAAGATGGATTTACTTTTCATACGATATTGCAATACGAATGAGCTAGCGATAATATCTGGGAATTAAGCAACTTGTAGTTCGGCCTCGGTGTGGGGGAGCGTTTCGAACGTCAGCCCCATCTGTTCGTTCGTCTTCCACTCGAGCGGAGCCAGGCGCGCACGGCCCTGGTCGGTAACGGCTGTTTCGAGCAACATCCGCATCGTCGTGTCATAGACGTATGGCCAGTCGAGATATTCTAAATGCATCCCGCCTTTTCGCGCAGCGAATGCATTATTTTCCGGGCTGCAGACAGCCTTATTGTACATCCGGAGCACGCCCGTGCTCGAAAGCCAGAGCGTGAGGACGAGCGTGATGCCGTTGACCTCCGCTTTGAGGTCGCCCTCGGCCTTTGCCTGTTCGGTAAAGGAGTAAAACGCGCTCCAGATCTTCTGGGTCAGGCGGGCAAGTTCGTCGATCAACTCGCTGGAAATATTCGATTTCGGAGGCGGCTCGCTGACATTCATGAGCGAGAACAAAAAAGTCTCCTTCTGTGAGAATGTGCGGTACGACTCACCGACGGCGACAATACGCTCGAGTCCGGTCGGCTTGGCAGAGGTAAACTCGACCATGATATCGTCGAGGATCTCGAAGCCCCGAAGGATCAGCCCAAGCAGCAGTTCGTCTTTATTCTTATAATAGAGATAGATCGTCCCTTTGGCGAGCTCGGCTTCTTTGGCAATATCGTCCATCGATGCTTGGCTCAAACCACGTGATTGGAAGACCTTTTGGGCAGCATCGAGTATCTGTCCGCGTCGGGCTTCACGTTCTCTCTCTTTTCGTTCAATAATACCCATATCCTGTAAAATCAATAACTTACCGTATTCATGATCCCTTGGATGCCAAATCCTACGGGTGTAAAATTCGATTGTTTCATATATAATGACTGACCGTCAGTCATTTTTTATACGACATGATAACAAGCTGTGTCGGATTGCGTTCCAGGGTAAGGGAAACGTATGGACTCTGTTTCAACGGTTTACCCGGAAGTTATTCTGAGGACATACTCTGTCTGCAGTCTGCGAAGAATCTTTGTGGTTGAGACTGACTACGTCTCATCGAGGGATTCTTCGCTTTGGTCAGAATGACGGTTGTTTGTTCTCGACGACACTATGAATACAGTCCGGACTGGTGACAGGGAAGTTCGTCAAGCGGTGAAGTGCCCGAGACGCGCCATGGCGCGTCTCTACAGGCGCGTGTACTTCTCGCGGTATTTTTGTACCGCACATGAGCAAATCCGAATTCACGTTCGACACCACCGACGAGAAGAAAGTGTACGTCCGGCAGATGTTCTCCGACATCGCCGGACGCTATGACTTCCTCAATCACTTTCTATCCTTCGGGCAGGATTTTCGCTGGCGCAAGAAGGCCGTTCGCGTGGTGAGGAAGCATCTTGGCACGAACGCGCAGCCTGCGGTTCTCGATATTGCCTGCGGGACGGGCGACCTTTCGTTCGAAGTCCTTCGTCAGATGCCGGGCGCGAAGATTACGGGGCTCGACCTCGCTCGACCGATGCTCGATATTTTCCAGCAGAAGATCGACAAGCGTCATGCGACCATCGTGATCGGCGAAGGAGATGTCGAAGCGCTGGAGTTTGCGGACAATACGTTCGATGCAGTCACGATCGGCTTCGCGACGCGCAACTTCAGCAAACTCGATGTAGCATGCCGCGAGATATTCCGGGTGCTCAAACCCGGCGGGGTATTTGTCAATCTCGAGCTTTCGAAGCCGCGACGCTTTCCGATGAAGCAGCTCTATGCGTTCTATAGCCGATTCATTTTGCCGATCGTCGGCAAAGGCGTCTCGAGGAATACGGAGGCGTATAGCTATCTGCCGGATTCGATCCGCCGCTTTCCGGAACGCGAAGAGATCGTCGCAATGCTTACTCGGATCGGCTTCGTGAATGCTCGGTGGAAGGACCTCTCGGCCGGGATCGTGACGATGCATATCGCAGAGAAGCGATAACCCCATCCGCACGATGCCTTTTCCGCGTGCAACAGCGGTGACATTTGCCGTCCGTCGTCGGTTAGCATTCACAATGCGCGCAAGCTCGGTGTGTTGCCTTGTTGTTCTAACGCTCGTCGTTGCGACCGGGTCTGCCGATGCACGTCGAGCGAAGAAACGAGCTGCGCCGCAACGCCGTCACACATCCGCAACCCATAAAGAACGCCTGTCGCGCGAGGCAGAACTTGCGCAGCTCAAGCGAGAGATTGCCGAAACCGAGCGCGAACTCGGCGAACATACCCGCAAAGAGAATCTTACACGAAAGCAACTCGCGGCACATAACGCGCGAACGGCAGCGCTCAAGAAAAAACTCGCCTCGCTCAAATCCGAAGCTGCTGCACTCGAAGCCCAAGAGCATCAACTCGACACCTCGATCCAACAGACTGCGTCGACGATCGACACATTGAAACGATCGTATGCCGCCGATGTCGTGCGTCGCTACACGAGCGGTGCGTACCGTGAGCATGTGACAAAAGGAAGCGGCTTCGACGATCCGCAGGAGGAATCGGTACGGCTACGGAATGCGTATTATGCGCATCTTGCCTCGACTGCATTACACCACAACAAAGAAACGCTCGATTCGACGAAGTCGGAATTGACCGAGAATCGCGAAGAGGTTGCGTCGTTGCTTGACGAACAGCGCGGCGCGATCTCCGAGACGAAACAGCAACAACAAAGCGCGGAACAACAAACGCAGCGGACGGCCCACGAACTTCGCAGCATCCAGGAGCGAAAACAAGCGTTACAAAAGGAACTTGACCGTCGCAAAGCTGCTGCAAAACGACTCGAGGCCATGATCGCAAATCTTGCGGCAAAGGAAGAGGCCGAGATCAAACGGCGCAAAGAAGCCATCCGAAAGCGCGAAGCCGAACGCAGAAACAAACGACGCGCCGGCAAGAAGCTTACCCAGAGCGAACGTCATCAGGAAGAACTCGATGCGCAAGAACAGAAAAGCCTTGCCGGACCTCATTCGCTCGGCTGGCCGACCGCATCGCACCGTATTGTCCAGGGCTTCGGCGAACAGCGCAACAAAGAGCTCGGCACCGTTACGATGAACCTGGGGATCGATATCGGCACTGCAGCCGGTTCGGCAGTACATGCTGCCGCCGATGGGAAGGTAGCACTCGTGAGTTCGTTACCGAGTTATGGGACGCTGGTGATCATCCGCCATGGCGGCGGCGTGCTGACCGTCTATGCCGACCTCTCGGGGACATCCGTATCGACCGGATCGACGGTCACCAAAGGTCAGACGATCGGTCGTTCCGGCAGCAACAGCGAACTCGGCGACATCTTGCACTTCGAGGTCTGGAAGGGCAAGGCAAAACAGAATCCGGTGCGGTGGCTCAAGTGAAGTCGAAAGGCAGATATGTGACGTGCGGTGGATTGGCGCAATAGTATTGAATCTGGTTCTGATCGCAAGTGCGCTTGCGCAGCCGTCGGTCGGTCCGAAGGTGTCGTTGCGGACCGGAACGAAGCCGAAGCTCATCGCACGATTCGATAACGATACGCTCTATCTTCGCGCATGGGATACACGCGGTGAGCCGATCACCACGCTCGATTCGAGCGATCTGCTCATTACCATCGGAAACGATACGGCGGATATCATTCGCTTCGAGCCGGTCCGGACGCTCAGTGCAGAAGATCTTGCCATCAGCTTCGTGCTCGATAACTCGGGCTCGATGTTCCATGCATACGATTCGCTGACGAACTACCTCGACCGATTTCTCGATTCGCTCGGCGCCGGCGCCATACTTTCGGCGATGACATTCGATAACACCGACCGCGACCCTACCTACGACGCAACCGGACGCCAGCAGTTGTTTCTGGCGTCGCGTCCGTTTACGACCGAGCGTGCGCGCATCAGCGACTTCTGGCATTTCTACGATTCCATTCGCAGCGGGTACACGCCGCTCTTCGATGCAATGTGGAAGAGTTTCGAACACATTGCCGAACGACGCCGCAGCGGAGACTCGTTGCGCAGCGACGTACTCGTCGTGGTCACCGACGGCGAGGACAACTGTAGCACAATCTCCGGCAATCATCTGGCCGAGCTTGCAGCCGCCATGCATGTGAGCATCTATGTGGTCAACTTCCGCAGCGACCCGCAGTGGCGAATGATCTGGCTCGTCAATCATGCAGGTGGTCGCACCTTCACGGCCGAGACACTTGGTGGTTTGCGTTCGGTGCTCGCCGGCATCAGGAGATCGCTCGTGTCCGGGTATCGGGTCGTCTTCGGCCTTCCATTCTCCGGGGCAGGTGGGTTTAGACGATATTAATAATTTAATTTGGAATTCAGATCGTTTTCTTCGTATCTTCACAGTTCTTATTAGCTGACATCTACTCATTCTGTATTCGTTGCCAAGCAACAGCGGAATTGTCAACTATCGACCTTCATCAATCAACAACAATTAAGGAGAAAACCATGGCAGAACCATTTATCGGGCAGATCATCCAGGCAGGATTCAATTTTGCACCGAAAGGATACGCGACATGCGACGGTCAGATACTGTCGATCGCGCAGAACACCGCATTATTTTCATTGCTCGGCACCACGTTCGGTGGTGACGGCCGTGTGACGTTCGGTCTTCCTGACCTTCGTGGTCGCGTCCCGATCCATCAGGGACAAGGCCCGGGACTCACAGCGAGAGTGATGGGCGAGTCATCCGGTTCCGAAACCGTGACGCTGATCAGCACGCAAATGCCGATGCATAATCATTTGATGTCGACAACGAACGTTGCGGGTGCGCTGCCGACACCGAACGGCAACTTCCTTGCCGCCAGCAGTGACTCAACGGCCGTGTCGATGTACCGACCGACGTCCGATGGGTCGACGTTGAATCCGCAGAGCATTGGTCTGGCCGGAGGTAATCAGCCGCACAACAATATGCAGCCGTACCTCGTGATCAATTTCTGCATTGCACTGGTCGGTATATTCCCGTCACGTAACTAATCGCAAAGGAGTAGTACCATGGCAGAACCATTTATCGGGCAGATCATCCAAACCGGATTCAATTTTGCACCGTATGGATATGCGACGTGCGACGGTCAGTTAATGTCGATCGCACAAAACACCGCACTGTTCTCATTGCTCGGCACCCAGTTCGGTGGCGATGGCCGGGTGACCTTCGGTCTTCCTGATCTTCGTGGCCGTGCTCCGATTCATCAGGGGCAAGGACCGGGCCTCACACCTCGGGACATGGGCGAGATGTCCGGTTCCGAAGACGTGACGCTGATCAATTCCGAGATGCCGATGCACAATCACTTGGTCTCAACGACCAATGTTGCCGGCGCTCTCGGAACACCCAATGGCAATTTCATCGCTGCCAGTAGCGATTCAGGCTCGGTCGTATATTTTCGGCCAACGTCGGACGGATCAACGTTGAACGTTCAGACGATTGGGCTCGCGGGCGGCAATCAGCCGCACGACGACATGGAGCCGTACCTGGTGATTAGTTTCTCGATTGCGCTTGAGGGAATATTCCCGTCGCGCAACTAACCAGTAGAGGAACGACAACAGCAATTGGCCGGCGTACCGAATTGGTTCGTCGGCCATTGTGTATTCCGCCTGTAGAAGAAGAATCAACCCTAACCCGAGATTTCTGTAGCTGACTATGTTCGTCCCAGACACGTCAATTCTCACCGATCAGCCGCCGTGTTCGTTCCGAACAATGGTGCCGGAAGATGAACCGTTTGCGATTCGCCTCTATGGGATAACGCTTCGACACCAGATGTCACTCGATGCAGTGGGGTTGACGCAGGAGCAGATCGATGCATTGACCGAGCATCAGTACCGACTGATGATGATTCATTACAATAGTAACTATCCGTGGGCCGACATCTCCATCGTGCTTCGGGAGGGGGAACCGGTCGGACGGCTGATTATTATCGACTTTGAGAATGAGATCCGTTTAGGCGATCTCATGATTCTTCCGGAATACCAAAACAATGGCATCTGCACCTACATCATGCGAATGCATGTAGCGCGCGGTATTGCACAAGGGAAGAAGATACGTCTGCATGTGGAAAAGGTGAATCGAGCCGTTGCATTGTATGAACGGGAAGGGTTTGCTATCGTCGAGGACCTTTCATCCCACTGGCTGATGGAGTACAGCGGTCGTTGACCGAGTGCGGAGAATACCTCCGCCAATTGTATCGTACTAATTGAATATCGATTCGTAGAGCATCCCGCCTTCACCGGGTCCGACCGGGACGATGCTCATGATGAACGATCCCATGTGTTGATGCTCGAATTGATACAGCCCCTGAGGCAGGACGACATCCGGCGCTCCGCGAAACAGCAGGGCAAACGGGTCGGTACGAACATTGCCTGATTTCCCACGAGCGCGACTATCACGCGGGTTCAACGTCACCGGTTCCGCTTCGATGAGCTCGATGATCGTTGGGGCGATCGCGTCGCGACACACTGTAAACGGCTGACCCACGTAGGCGATAAAGCTATCAACAGTAAAGGGGCTCGTTGGAATTGTCATGGCTTCGGTTGCTTCGCTCATTGTGATAATACTATGGTCAACGATCTATACGGCCAATATGAGTGTACGCTGCTACCCCGAGAACAACTCGGGGGCATTCAGTACTACTGATGCCCCCGAAGTGAATATAGACCGATGAATGTCAACCCGAACGGTAGCTTACCAGGCGTACCAGTTGCCGGCGCCGTCGGAATAAAGACGACGGTTACCACCGGCGTTTCCGAAGGCGAGGTTATTATTGCCGTCGATCTTATCCGTTCCATTCGGCTGAATCGTCAGTACGGGAAGTAGTGCGTTGTTATACTTCTCGATCTTGATGATAATGATCTTTCCAGAAGTATTCGCGGCTTGCAGGTTCACCGTAAAATTCGTTCCGGCAGACATATCGACACCGACGATGTCGTCGCCATTCTGGACGTTATAACTGGTATTACCGGCGTTGGCTATCACGCCCGTCCGGCTGAACTGGATCGAACCGCCGCTAATGCTTCCCCACGCGAGTGTCGCGTTATTGCCAGACACCGACTGCGCCTGCAGCACTTGATTGGCGGCCGTCGGTGCAGCACTCGGCAGCGTGTAGGTAATGTCCGCCGACTGTGCCTGTGCCTTAAACGCGGTCACATTCGCGCCCGAACCGCTTGGTTCTGCGAACTTCAGTTGCGTCGCGGTATTATTGTTGTTCGCGAGCACGAGATTTGTGTTGGTCGACGTCAGCGCCGTACCTGAGACGAACGTAAAATTCGAAGAAGAGCCAAAGGCCCCGGAGTTGTTGAATTGCACCTCGGTATTCGCTCCTGCCGGAGAGCCGCCGCCACCGGGTGCCCAGGTCAGTGTGCCCGTACCGTTATTTGTCAGCACGCCTGCAGCGTTCGCTGGGACTGTGTTGCCATTGATCTTCGAAACAGTGGGATTCGGATAGGTACCGCTCAGATCACCGCCGGCAGCTCCGCTCGGCCCGGCCGGTGCGGTCCACGCAGCATTACCGCCGACGTTCGTCAAAACATCGCCCGAGCTCGAACCGGTCATGTTCATATGGTTCGGAGTGACTGCCTTGGTGAGCAGCTTCAGCCCGCTGATCGCACTGTCGGCCATTTTGCTGGTCGTCACCGTACCGTTGGCGACCTTCGACGTCGTAATCGCATTGGCGACGATGTCGGCGTTCTGGATCGAGTTGGTGAGATTGAGCTTGCTATAGACAATTCCTGCTGCAGCAGCAACTTCCGTGTTGGTAATCGCACCTGCTGCGATCGTCGGGTTCGGATAGGTGCCAGCAAGCGAACCGCCTGCAGCGCCACTCGGTGGGACGCTCGCCGGTGCAGTCCAAGCAGCATTACCGCCGACGTTCGTCAAAACATCTCCCGAGCTCGAACCGGTCATGTTCATGTGGTTCGGAGTGACTGCTTTGGTCAGCAGCTTCAACCCGGTGATCGCGCTGTCGGCCATTTTGCTCGTCGTCACGGTACCGTTAGCGACCTTCGAGGTCGTGATGGCGTTGGCGACGATGTCGGAGTTTTGGATCGAGTTGGTGAGACTGAGCTTGCTGTAGGCAATTGCAGCGCCGGCAGCAACTTCCGTGTTGGTAATCGCACCGGCCGCGATGGTCGGGTTCGGATAGGTGCCAGCAAGCGAACCGCCTGCGGGGCCGCTCGGTGGGACGCTCGCCGGTGCAGTCCATGCAGCGTTGCCGCCAACGTTCGTCAAGACATCGCCCGAGCTCGAACCGGTCATGTTCATGTGGTTCGGAGTGACTGCCTTGGTGAGCAGTTTCAACCCGGTGATCGCGCTGTCGGCCATTTTGCTCGTCGTCACCGTACCGTTGGCGACCTTCGAGGTCGTGATGGCGTTGGCGACGATATCTGCATTTTGGATCGAGTTCGTCAGTGCGAGCTTGGAATATGCAATCGCAGCCGTCGGCGAAACATCGGCATCGACGATCGTGCCATCGGCGATCTTCGCGCTCGTGACCGCACTGTTTGCAATCGTCGGGTTCGGATAGGTCCCCGTAAGGTCGCCACCAGCTGGGCCGTTTGCGCCACCGAGCGTCCAGCTCAGATTTCCCGTCCCATCGTTCGTTAGAACGTAGTTTGACGATGCGGCCTGTGCATTCGGCCATACATACGCAATACCGCCGATCGAGAAGTTTGCCGAGACGATCGAGACATTGCCGGTCGCGCCGATCGTCATGCGGGTATTCGGACCGCCGGTGCCCGTGATGAAGTTTATCGGATCTGCAGTGGTAGTACCGAGCAGATTGGACGACGGGCTCGAGTTACCACCGAGAGCCCAAAAGGCATTGCTTGCGCTTGCGGTGGTTAGAAGCATACCGCCACCGCTTGGCAGCGTAAAATCGAGCGGTCCTGATCCTGGGGCGTGAATAAGGGAAATGTGGCCAGCTCCATCGTCGATTTGCACCGGATGTCCAGTTTGTGCGAGCGCAGATGAGCTAATAACTAAGATACTGAACAAAATCAGCAGTTTACTCATAAACAGTCTCCAACTAATAGTTTAAGTGATAATAGGCCGTTCTCTCAGTTTGCGGCTAATACGAAACCACGAATATACCACGAAATATACCAAATTCCAAATTATCTAAACGTAAAAGACGCAATTCTGTAATTTCCGTATGGCGTATTTAGACTTAGCACTGTTATTTGTCACCCCTCGAAACGGAATAAACAACATGCAGTGACTCCGGGACACTCGTTCGATACTGAATTCACTCACCAACGAGTGAACGAATACAGAGTGCCGGTTCCAATACTCGCGGGGAGCCATGCACCCCCGTCATGTGTTACCCTCCCATTATTTCAACGCTCTTAAAGACCTGCACCGCATGGCAGACGCATACAATCTGACGACCCTCGATATCAATGCACTTTCGGATCAAGAGCGCGAGCGCTTGCGCGCACTCGACGAGATCCGCACCCGTGGTGTTGACCCGTACCCATACTCGTTCGATCGAACACACACGGCCGAGGCAGTGAAAGCGCTGTTCGACGAAGCGAATCCGGAGGGGAAGCCGACTGCATCGATCGCCGGTCGCATCGTCGCCATTCGCCGCATGGGCAAGGCGAGCTTCGTGCATATTCTCGACGAGTCGGCAAAGGTCCAGTTGTACTTCAAAGCCGACGAGCTTGGGGATCGGTATGAGATATTCAAACTGCTCGACATCGGCGATATCGTTGGTGCGAACGGGTTCGTATTTCGCACGCGTACCGGCGAGACGTCGTTGCACGTCGCGTCGTTCGAGTTACTGGCGAAAGCTGTTCGTCCACTGCCGGTCGTGAAAGAAGAGATCGACGAGAAGACGGGCGAGAAAATTGTGCACGACGCCGTCGTTGACAAGGAGCTTCGCTACCGTCGCCGATATATCGATCTGGTCGTCAACTCGCAGATACGCGACACCTTCCGCAAGCGTTCGCAGATCATCTCGACCATCCGCCGTTTCTTCGATTCGTACGGCTACCTCGAAGTTGAGACGCCCGTGTTGCAGCCGCTCTATGGCGGTGCATACGCCCGGCCGTTCGTCACGCATCACAATGCGCTCGATTTCGATCTGTATATGCGCATTGCAGACGAGCTCTACCTGAAGCGGCTCATCGTCGGCGGCCTTGCCGAAGGAGTGTATGAAATTTCAAAAGATTTCCGCAACGAGGGCATGGACAAGAACCATAGCCCTGAGTTCACGATGGCCGAAATCTACGTCGCGTACAAGGATTATAACTGGATGATGGACTTCGTCGAGAAGATGTTCGCCGAAGTTGCGCGCGTCGTGACCGGCGGTGGGATGCAGGTCACGCAAAAGAGCGGCACGGTCATCGACTTCACGCCGCCGTACCGCCGCATGACGATGTATGAATCGATCAACGAGTACACCGGCATCGATGTGAGCGATATGGACGAATCGGGCTTGCGCGACGCGTGTAAGACGATGGGCCTGAGCCTCGATCCGAAATGGGGCGCTGGCAAGATTATCGACGAGATCTTCTCGGAGAAGGTAGAGCACAATCTCACTCAGCCGACGTTCATCACCGACTACCCGCTGTCGATGTCGCCGCTGGCGAAGAACCATCGCTCGAAGCCGGGACTTGTCGAGCGATTCGAACTCATGGTTGCCGGACAAGAACTTGCCAACGCATTCAGCGAACTCAACGACCCGATCGATCAGCGTGCACGCTTCGAAGAGCAGGCCAAGCTCCGCGCCCGTGGCGACGACGAAGCGATGCAGCTTGATGAAGACTTCCTGCGTGCGCTCGAAACTGGTATGCCTCCGACCGCCGGCCTCGGCTTCGGCGTGGACCGCCTGACGATGATCATGACGGGCGAAGAATCGATCCGTGATGTCGTGCTCTTTCCGGCGATGCGGCCGGAGAAATAATGTATTAGCTGGTTGGCAGTGGAATTCAGATACACCCGTGCACTTGATCCGGCATTCGGAAAGCTTGTGGTCCGAAGGATCTACCTCCCCACGTTCCTTCCGGGACTACTCAGCTACGGCATTGTGGGTTGGATGTTGTTGTCGCTTGGCGAGGTGGAACACAGTGCTGCATTGATGGGCGTCGGCTACTCTCTGTTCATCTTCATGGCGATCACCCTCTATATCGTCTTCAAGATGTCCAGGGCCGTGATGCGACCTGCATTCAGCACGTTGGACGTAATCGCGAACGAATCCGGCTGTGTGTTCGCGACCGAGCGAACTTCGCACTCGATCGACTGGACCGATATCGGTGCCATTGTGCACTATAAAGGAGTAATCATGATCGGGAAGACACCTCGTTGCACGAAGGCCTACGTATTCATCTCGCCGGATACCGTACCCAAAGAGATGCTCGACTTCGTCACTGCCAAGATCATCGAACACGGCGGAAGTCACATCGTCCGTCGGACGTTCTGACGGTCGGTGCCGGCGAACTCCTCCGCAGCGTACTGTGCTTCCCTGCGGTACGGCCGCACAAGTGATGTGTCCTCTCGGTTAGCGCAGCATTAGCGCGTGAGCCGGATCACCAGTTTCGAAGTGTCGTTGAATTGGGTTATCTTATTGAGCACCGTATCTCGTTTAAGGGATACCCCTCGTGCAGGTTCAACATGTTCGAGGTAATCTCCCCATTGAATCCAACCCGGGTTCGATGTCAGCACAGCGATGGGGATGCGGACGGTGATACTGGTACTCGTTGAGTCGGTGATCGCGATGTTACTGAGACGGATACGGGTACTTACATAATCGGAACCGTACGGACAGCCCAGACACGGTCCCCATGAATTGTATATCTCCTTGGAATGAGAGATGACGAGGGAATCGATAATGCCGGGGAGATTACTCCACTTCAGCTGGAAGTCAAAGCTTGTTGGCGACTCACCGGAATACTTGGTGGACCCGGAAGCGAGCTCGCCTGTCTTTTGGGAGTCGATCGTGGAGAACGGCATCGATGCGGTAAACCAAAATGGTTGCTCGATCATCGTATCCACAGGGCTGCTTACTTCGTTACCGGAGGTGACGAATCCTCCAGTCGATGTAAGATGGAACAATGCGGTGACCGGATCGATCGACACATCTGCGCGTCTGAAGTATCTTGGCGCCTGAAGGGCCGTGGTATTCGACGGGCTTGTTGCTGACTGATCACAGGCAACGGTGCCGAGGGACAGGAGCAGGATCCACAAATGTTTTCTCGTCATACGCGCAAGGATAGTCTGACCTTCTGAACACGGACAATCGGTGAATCTCAATCGTTCCTTCTGAGGGCTTGCCGAAGATCATGGTGCGGGAGTGACTTTTCGGCGATCTCTTCGGCCTGCGTGCAGGCCGCCGCCCGAATGACGAACCGCTCTCGGGAGCTTCTCCTGGTCGCTTATCCTGCCGGATTCATCCGTTCGAACGCCTGTCTGAGCTCACTCGGTCCGGCTGCGAGCATCTGTTCGCTGAACCCGTAGGCGATCTCATGTTTCCCCGCGGCGAGTTGTTCGAATGCGGAGTCGATAAAGCCGGATACCGGCGGAGCAAAATCGTGAATTCCTTTGCCGCCGAGATCGGTGTTGAGTGCCGGCGGGATGAGCTCGATCACTTCGATGCCTCTACTACGAAGTTGATGCCGAAGCGACAGTGTAAATGAACGAAAGAATGCTTTCGTCGCGGAGTACACCGGTACTGTCGCAAGCGGCGAGAACGCGAGACCCGATGTGACGTTCATTACTACCTTCAAATTGGGTAGTGCAAGAAACAGCGATGTTAGGTGAACCGGCGCTTCGATGTTCGTTGTGATCTCGGTAGTAGCGCGGTCTGCGAAATCGGTATCGGTGACGGACATCCACTGCTGGATGCCGGCGTTGTTGACGAGCACGTTCAAACCCGGATGCTCACTCTCGATCCACCGAGCGAGCGATTCCCGCTCGGCAGACGATGACAGATCGACCTGCTTGGTCACGAGCCCGGGAAGTTTCGCTTCAGCATCCGCAAGTGCATCTGCTCTGCGCCCGCAGATAATAACCCGATTTCCAAGTTGAGTGAATCGCTCGGCGAGCGCATAGCCAATGCCGGATGCGCCACCGGTAATTAGGATTACGTTGTCAGTTAAGTTCATCTTTGAAAGAATGCTGAATCACCACTCATGCGCAGTTCGGTTAAGGCAACGTAAATCCCATCACTTCCGATGCCGGTCCGGCAGAGGGGAATACCATTCGGGTAATGTGCGGGTCGTTATAGTGTGCAATATCTTGATAATGATTTCCAAGTCCGACGATATATACTGCAGCATACAGGTGATCCCCAGTGTGGAATCCCCGTTCTTGCAGCCGAGCAATCGGCAGGACTGCACCGGAGAACTGAGAACCCTCTGAGGTCAGCCCATAGGGTAGTGACGTATTCGGTCCATTCACCAGCGATGTCGAATCACTTGCGACGCAGAGCAGATACGAATACAGGATCCCGTTGCTCGGGACACTGGCCTGCCCTCCGACCCCAACGTATCCTCCAACAGCACCTACGTCAGAGAGCTCAAATCGACGGTGTATCGGCATCCATAGTACCTGGTCTGCATGGAAAACGGTATCTCCTCCGAGAAACTGGTAGGATGCTTCATGGATTGTACCGAATCCCGGTTTGCTGTATGTGATCTCGTACGTCCTGTTCGGGAGTCCGTGTATCTTCCATACACCGTTTACATCTGTGACTGCCGAGAATGTACTGTCATCGAGTCTGACCGTTACCCCAGAGGCGTCGTTGAGTCGGTTGCCAACCGAGTCGATGAGGGTGACGGTCCCTTGTAAGGTAGCCGCGCCGACTTTATTAAACATAACATCGTCGTCGTCCCGATCGCAGCCGACGAAGATAACAACGAAGAGGATAGCGAAAAGCGCCGTGAGCTGTAATTTCATAATGCGGACTCGAATGGTGGTCAGACGTCTGGTGTAATTACCTCAGAAGCAGATTAATTGTTCCGATAGCAGGATGAACGAGAGTGATGTCTACGGCATCGTGAACCCGATCACTTCCGATGCCGGTCCGGCAGAGGGGAAGATGTACTGGCCGGTACGGTTGTCTTGATAATACGTATAGTTTTGGTAGCCATCGCCCAATGCCACAATATGCATTGCGGCATAGAGCCGCTGACCGCTTTGGAACCCTGCACTATAGAGCGCAAACCGTTGCAGCAGGCCGACACTGAACGGTGTGCTCCCCGTCGCAGAGCCGTTTTCAAAATCGATCGCCCATACTGTGCCAAGCGTTTGCGAGTTTGCGATTGCTGCGGAGTCGGCCGAGACCCCGCCCACTAACGCGAACGAAGGATACGTGCTCGAAAGCGCTGGAAGTGTGCCCGCGAACGTGACACGATTCGGGGTGGTAACCTGACTGAGGTGAACTCGCTGTTTGATGGGCATCCAGAGCGTGGTGTTCGTGTGATACAGCGTATCTCCACCGACAAATACGAATCCCGGCTCGCGGGTCTGCACCAAACCAGGCCTCGAATACAGAATGGTATAGGTTCGTGTCGGCACATTGCTCATGATCCACACGCCGTTCACGTCTGTGGTTGCCGATAACGAGGTGCCTTCCATTGAAACAACGACGCCGGATGCATCCGAACTGACGCTGCCAAGTGAATCGAATAGGAGGATGCGGCCCTTGAGGGTGCCTGTCGGTAAAGAGGCAGAGTTCGTCGTGTCGTCATCTTTGCAGCCCGTGCCGAAGAAGAGCGGTGCAAGGACGATAAGGAATAGGTAGTATTTCATGATGATTGCCGGTTAGTTCGATGCGATGTAATAACTGAGAGAACAATGGAAAGTTACATCAGTGACGCCGTAATGACCCATCCTACCGTTTTTTGCCTGTGGCGAACAAATCCGTGAGTATTTTCGTAGTGTAAACTTCAATAGCAAATGCTCTTTCGGAAGAACGTCATATCGGCGGTCGCAGAAGTGCTCGAGGGTGTGCACATCGCATCCGGCTCGTCCGTGCTTGTCTATGGTGGCAAGCGCAAGACAGGCGATCTGCCGTTGGTCGAACTGACGTTCGCCGATGGTCGTGGCAAAGTGCCGGCAGTGCAGATCGCTTCGGCGCTCGGTATCGTCGAGCTTTCGGCCATCGAGCAGGTCCACGTATCCCCGGCCACCCGCGAAGCGGCCTTCATTGCCAAGGCGAGCGGAGCAGGAAAGATCACCATGGTCACGGTCTCATCCAGCGGCATTCTCCAGGTCTATTCCAATATTTCGCGTTCGATCGCTTCGAAGGATTTTGCGAAGATCTCGAGCGACGAACTTCGCGCGGCGATTGCACTCAAGGTCTTTACCGAGGGCGGGAAGAAGTACGAGTAGGTTTGTAGCATCATTGTCGGGAGTCCGCTCAGTGGCTCTGCTCCATCTCCATTGATGAAACAGCATTCCCTATCCTTCGCACTCTTCGCCACTGCGGCGGCGAAACAGCTTGAACCGAAGTGGAAGAAACTCGAGGTCTTGCTCAAGACGGCAGCGAAAGAGGTGTATCGCGACGAACTGCCGGACATCCACAAGTTCGAGCTGAACGTTATCCTGCAATCGGACGAAGAGCTTCGCGAACTCAACATCGCGGCGCTCGACCATGACTATTATACGGATATCATCACCTTCGAGATCGACCGTGACGAGCACACGCTAAGTGCCGAGTTATATATCAGTTTGGAGCGTGCACGCGAAAATGCCCTGCGCTTTGGGGGCTCGCAGCGGAACGAACTGGCCCGGCTTGTCATTCATGGAGTGTTGCACTTGGCGGGATACAGCGATAAGCAGGCAGCCCCCAAGAAACGAATGCAACGCAAGGAGCGTTTTTTTCTTGAGCGTTTATCCAAGCTTCATCCTATCGAATAATCTTTACTACCTCTGTAGATGAAAACTGAGGATTCGAATTTCAAAGGCTCGCAGGGCGTGGGCCGGGTGATGGAGATCGTACTGTATCTTGTCGGCGAAATGCGCCGCAATAAACAGCTTGCCGATATCGATCTGAAGAAGCTTTCCGACCGTGGATACTCCGAGAGCGAGGTTTCGACCGCGTTCACATGGCTTGTGGATAAGATCATGGTCGCCGGCAACCAAGCCGAACTCACGCCGGTCGCCGCGCAAAAAGCATTCGAAACGGGCGGTCGTTCGCCGTTTCGGGTCTATCATGAGTTGGAGCTTGCGATCCTGGCCCCCGAGGCTCGCGGTTATTTATTGCAACTGCGTGAGTTAGGCTTGTTGAAAGATGCGGAATTGGAATTGCTTGTCGATCGCCTCTGGCTCGTCGGCGCGCAGAACGTCTCGCTTGAGGACGCACGCGATCTCGCAGCGAATCTGATCTTCGATTTCAACGACTCGTCGCGCCTCGGCAGCCGCATGATGTTATCGCTTACCGACCGCGTGCAGTAGTCGTTCGTATATTTACGATTGTCGCTTGCGCGAGCACTTACGAAGGTAACGCTCGCGCTTCGCATTTTTATACAGGGTGTGTGGCACGAGCGCGGAACCCTGTTAGCGTTTATTAGAGTGTATGGCAAAATCGTTAGTAATCGTTGAATCGCCGGCGAAAGCCAAAACGATCAACAAGTATCTTGGCTCCGGCTATCAGGTTGAAGCCTCGATCGGGCATGTCAAAGACCTTCCGAAGTCGAAGCTTGGTGTCGATATCGAGCACGACTTCGTGCCGCAATACGTCACCGTCAAGGGAAAGAAAGAGCTCCTGACGCGTCTGAAAAATCTTGCGGGCAAGGCAAAAGAAGTGTTTCTTGCGACTGACCCTGACCGCGAAGGGGAGGCTATTGCATTCCATATTCTTGGGTTGATCGGCAACGAAAACAAGAACGTCAAGCGGGTGCTGTTCACCGAAATCACAAAGTCCGGCATTCAGGAGGCCATGAAGGAGCCGCGCGATGTCGATACTGCGCTCTTCGAAGCACAGCAGGCTCGCCGCGTGATGGACCGCATCATCGGCTATCAAGTGTCGCCGATCCTCTGGAAGGCATTCGTTGGCGAGCGCGTCGAATCGCTCTCCGCCGGACGTGTACAGACGGTGGCGCTGCGATTGATCTGCGAGCGCGAAGCTGCGATCGACCGCTTCCAACCGATCGCATACTGGAATCTCTGGGCTGACTTCACCACACCCACCACGGAATTCCCGATCCATGCCCGACTCGTCGGCATCGACGACACCGAACTCAAGAATCCCGAAGGCAGCGCCCAGGATCTGCCGGAGGAAATGCGCAAGCGATACATCGGCGACGAGACGACCGCTCGCGGCTACGCAGGTGAAGTGCTCAAGCGTGAGTATCGCATCGACTCGGTCAATCGCCGCGAGGTCAAGCGTAATGCGCCGCCGCCGTTCATCACCAGTTCGTTGCAAACGACGGCAAGCGCACGGCTGAGATTCAATCCGCGCAAGACGATGCGCCTCGCCCAAAAGCTCTACGAAGGTATCGAGCTTGGCGAAGAAGGATTGACCGGATTGATCACGTATATGCGTACCGACTCGACGCGCATTTCGGACGAAGCCCGCAATGCCGCTGTGAAGTTCATCGGTGCGAACTACGGACAGGAATATATCGGTGCCGAGCGCAAGCAGGCCAAAAGCAAGAATGCGCAAGAAGCCCACGAAGCTATTCGTCCGACCGACGTCAACCTGACACCGAAGCAGGTCCGCCGATATCTCGAAGCGCAGGATAAGGACCTTGCTTCGCTCTATGATCTTATTTGGGAGCGCTTCGTCGGCAGCCAGATGGCAGCCGCAGTGTTCGATCAGACGACGGTCGAGATCAAGTCCGAGCCCGGACCCGGAAGCACGTTCCGTTTCCGTGCGACAGGCTCGGTGCTGAAGTTCAGAGGTTTCTTGCAGCTTCTCGACGATGCTGAGGATAACGTCGACAAGAAAGAAGACGACGAGAACCGTCGGCTCCCGAACGGTATCGACGAGAACCAGACGGCGAACATCGATCTGCCGACGCTCAATGTCGCGCAGACCAAACCGCCTGCGAGATTCTCGGAGTCCACACTCGTCAAAGAACTCGAATCGCTCGGCATTGGACGTCCGTCCACGTACGCCAGCATCGTCGATACGATCCAGGAGCGGCATTACGTCGAGCAGCAGGACCGACGGTTATACCCGACGGAACTCGGAAAGAAAGTCAATCACATTCTGATCAAGAGCTTCCCGGAAATCTTCAACGTGGATTTCACGGCACGCATGGAAGGCGAGCTCGATACCATCGCAACGCGCGAACGCACGTACAGCGGCGTGATGGGCGACTTCTACGTCCCGTTCAAGTCAGTGCTCGATCAGGTTGAAGAGCGCTTAGTCGAAGAACTGCCGAAGCAGACATGCCCGGCATGCCAGTCAACGAACACCGACCTGAAACAAGGCTGGTTCGGCATGTATATCGAATGTCAGAACTGCGGAAAGAAGACGTCGGTAAAATCGCTCAACAAACCGGAGCCGGAAAAGACAGGCGAGACGTGCCCAGAGTGTCATGAAGGCGAGTTGCTTGTTCGCGCCAGCCGCTACGGCAAGTTCATCGGTTGTTCGCGCTATCCGAAGTGTAAGTACACGCGCTCGGTGCCGAGCGGGATCAAGTGCCCGAAGTGTACAACGGGCGATATTGTCAAACGCAAGGGCGGCAAACGCAACAGCACCTTCTACGGCTGCTCGAACTACCCGACGTGCGACTTCCTAAGCAACGATGAGCCGGTGAACCAGACGTGTCCGTCGTGCCAGAACCACTGGCTGACGAAGAAGTCCACCAAGACGCTCGGCAAGCACCTCAAGTGCCCGAACTGCAAAAAGAACTTCACTGAGGAGTTGCTCGAGCTGGAAGAAGCTTGAGAGCTTTGAATGTAAAATGTAAGATGTACAATGTAAAATTGGGACCCACGGTTATGTACCGATCTTCCAATGCACATTGATCTTCAGAGGACTTTCTTCTCATTTTACATTTTACATTTTACATTTTACATTTCCACGCCTTGATCGGATTCGGTTACGATATTCATCGTCTTGCGCCGGGTGAAAGCCTGGTGATCGGCGGCGTCACCTTCGAGAACGCTCCGCTCGGTACAGTTGCACATTCCGACGGCGATGTGTTGCTGCATGCCATTATGGATGCATTGCTCGGTGCGCTGGCCTTGGGTGATATTGGCAAACACTTTCCGGATACCGATCCGAAGTATCGCGGCGCTGATTCGCTTATGCTTCTGCGCGAGGTCGGTGAAATGATCGCAACGAAGGGCGCGTGGATCGTGAACATCGATTCGACGGTCGTCCTCGAACGGCCGAAACTTCGCGATCATATCGACGAGATGCGCGCAAAAATTGCTGCGGCGCTCGCAATTACGCCGGAACAAGTGTCGGTCAAAGCGACAACGAGTGAGAAGATTGGGTTTGTCGGCCGCGAAGAAGGTGTGGCAGCGTATGCGGTCTGTCAGCTTGCCTAAGTATCTGCATGAGAGCCATTTGTGTTGTCCTTGCGTTCGTGCTGACCACTACGCTCAGTGGATGCATTGATATATACCTCGATCTGATTCCACACGACGACGGAAGCTACACGATCCGTCAATCATGGGTATTCCCGGTAACGATGCTCGACGAACTTGCGGCCCGCGAGGATGGCGAGCATACGCACGATACGGCACGGATCGATCGACGGAAGATGCTCGATTCACTTCGACACGACGATTCCCTCATCCCTCAGAACTGGAAGTATCTCGCCCGCAGCCGGCATATTATCACGAGTGATACGATCATCGACACGCAGGCATGGGTCACCAATGCAGTGACGACATCGACCGTCGACTCGGTGAAACGATATTGGTGGGGTGCATTGTCGCACAACCAGGCGCGGATCGATTCGGTCGGCCCGACCGGTGTGGAGATCGTGAAGAATCGAAAAGGAACGACCGTGACGTTTGCGATCAATCCGGACCGTGGGCAACGCGACCGGCATCCGAAGAAACCAACGGCGCCGGACAAGGATTTTATCGGTCACCAATTCCATTTCCGTCTGCTGTCGCCGAACATAGTGCAGTCGTCGATCAAACCGCCATGTCTTATTATTCCGGATGGGGCGGAGTGGCCGGTCCGGTTCACGGAGATAGACACCTTGGAGGCGCTGTGCAAGCTGCCGCAAAAGGCGTCGTTCATGATCCGTCCTCCTGCAAAGAAGCGATAGGTCTGAATCAGTCCACGATCATTTCCGCTTCGAGCTTCTTCGAGTCGCGGTGGACGGTAAAGGCAAGATAGAACCCGACGAGCGCCATGGCGCCGCCGATATATCCAATGTAGTTCGGGTGCATGGTCCCGAGAATCCAGCCGCCGACGAGCGGGCCGAGGATACGGGTGAAGCTTTCGATACTTGCCGAAACACCGATCACGCCGCCCTTCTTATCCGGCGGCGCTAACTGACTCACTAAACTCGAGAGCACGACGCGAGTGACGCCCGTACCGAAGGAGAATACCAGTGCGACGAGGGCGAGCTGCTGCCAAGTCTCGGCCAGCACAATGCCCAGTAAGCCGACGGCCATTGCCAACAACCCCCAGCGTAGCAGCGAGAGCTCGCCGATCTTCTTGACCAGGGGACGAATGACGCCTCCTTGATAAATGATCCCGAGAAACCCGACGTATGCGAGAAATCGTCCGACCTCGCGCTCCGTGAAATTGAGTTCGATATGTGCGTAGAGCGAGAACATCGACACATAGATCGAGAACGGCAGCGCGAAGAAAAAGAAGATCAGGAGCATCGTGCGCAGATTCTTGATCTTGAAGTAGCTGATTGCCTGCGTGTACTGCGCGAAGCCTTTCTTATGATCTCCGCTTCGATGAACGGCAGGCTCCTTGAGATAGAAGATCGAGAGCAGCGTGCTCGTGAGCGCCATCGCCGCAGCCGCATACGCCGGTGCTGCAGTGCCGTAGGCATGTGCCAGTTCGCCGCCGAGGAGCGGACCGAACAGAAAGCCCATGCCGAACGCGATCCCGATGAGCGCCATCGAATGGGCTCGGTCTTTCGGATCGGTCACGTCGGCCACATACGCCGACGCGATCGTAATATTGCCACCGCTAAGACCGTCGATGATCCGCGAAAGCACAATGACCCAGACATTGCCTGCGAGCGCGAGCAGGATAAACCCGATGAACGAGCCGAGCTGTGAATAGATGAGCACGGGCCGGCGACCGAAACGATCGGACATCGAGCCGAGAATCGGCGAGGCAACGAACTGGCAGATGGAGTACACGGCGGCGATCATGCCGATCGCTTCCGAACTGACATGAAATTGCAGTGCATAAAACGGCAAGAGCGGCAGGATGATCGAAAAGCCGAGCAGATCGACCAGCACGACAATGAAGATCGGGATGAGAGCCTTGTTCTTAAACATACGTATCGTTCGCGTTGCGAAGGTGTAAATACAGCGAATGAGGGAAATTGATTCGAGGGAAGTGATGGGAGAGTGGCACAGTGTTAGACGTTATCTACCATGTCATTCTGAACAACGCGAAGAATCCCTCGATCAAACGCAGTGAGGCTCCGCCACAGGGATCCTTCGCGATGCTCAGGATGACTTCTTTTTGAACGGGCACTGAGTTACTATCGATTACGTGGAGTCGGAAACGAACGCACGGCTTCCGGCGTTATCACCGCCCCTGAATTGAAGAGTTTGGGGTCAAGTCCCGCGCAACTAAGACGCGCCTAACCGAGTCAGGACCGGAAGGTAGCAGCTCTCAGCGATTGTTTCAGTGTGACGCGGACCGCTTGACCTCAATTGTCCACAGCCCGTAACGCTCCGCGTTGCGGGCTTTTTTTATCGCTTGACGAATACCCGATTTTTCCAATTCAAGTGGAAGCTGGAATCGGTAATGCGCCAGATGTCCAGTCCGTCCGATATCGGAAGGCGTTCGAGGTGGACTTGGGCTGCGAGATCAGCGAAGGCAGGATGCTCGCGAGGGATGACGAGCAAGACAGAAGACGTACTCGGCAGTATCATCACCTGCGGCAAGTCCATCGTGCGCAGATAGCCGATCGAACGCCCAACGGCGATGGTATCGCGTCCGCCGTAGTCACGAATGTCGTACGAGAACGAACCGGGAAGATAGTAGTACTCCCACCGATGCCACCACGTATCCAAGATGGTGATTTCTCCTTTGCGGGCTTCGTCCCGGAGTGTACGAAGCATGGTCGAATGTAAGACATCACCTTCGCGTGCAGACTGCAGCGATGTGAAAGCCAATACACGATCGAGCGCGTACCGCAATGCTCCCGGCTGTTTCGGGAGCGAGGAGCGTCGTGCGCCGAATGCATCGTGTGCGAACGCGCGATCGAACGACGCCTGATCGTTGCCGGGGAACGGTGTGACGAACCACGCGATACTCACTGCGGCAACGAGGAATGTGAGAATGAGGACTCGTCGTGTGATGATCGGCCGTGTCAGCAGCAGCGCATTCCCGGGGGCGGTCTTGATGTCGTACGCATGCCAGATCGACAGTTGGTCGATGAGCACGGCCCCGGCCAGAACGATACTCGGCATGAGCGTGAGCAGATAGCCGCCCTTCATAAAATAGATGAAGAGATAGAATGCAAGCGCGGGGACGGCGACGATGGTCACCATGCGGAAACTCTCGTGCTCGCGTGCTTCGATCATGAACGCTCGCAAACGCTTCGGGTATTTGATCGCCGCATACAGCGTAACGAGGATCAATGGGAAACACGAGGCTCCGAGATATACGAGGCATTTCGCCATGATTGCCAGGTGCTCGGTAAACGAATTGCCGAACAGGAAGGACTGCGAGCGGTAGATCGACTCGGCACTCATTGCATGTAGGTACACCAGCACGCCGCCGCAGTATGCGAACAGCGCGCTGACCCATACACCGGTGACGAGCACGAACACACCGATGGCTTGCAGGATGCGGCCTGCCGACTGACGGGTGACGAGCGCCGCATACATCACGGCCGGGAAGAAGAGCAACAAGCTCGATTGCCGAGCCGCCCCGGCAAGCGAGAGCAAGATGACGAGTGCGAAAAAATGAACACGGTTCGTATGCGAGCGCATCAATCGCAGGCCATGATAGAGCAATGCACTAGCGAAGAACGCTTCGTACTCGTATGCCGTCGCCACGAGGCCGTAGTACCAGAATATCGGAAGCACGAGCCAGATGCTCGCCGCAATCAGACCGACACGCTCACCCCGCAGCACCGCAGCCGCACGCCAGAGATAGAGTACTGAACCGATCGAAAGAAGAATACTGATCCAAACGAACGCCTGATTCGTATCGGAGGTGAACAACAGCAGCAGCTTCGCAAAGAGAATGTGCAGGATGTAGCCAGGGAAGTGCGGAGTTACTTGCTCCAGACTATATCGCACAGTGCCTACCGCAAAGTTGACCGAGTCGAATTCGGCGAGCATCGTCGTCGCGAACGGCAATCGTGTCGCGAGCGTCGCGATCACGAGCCCCGCGCCGGTTAGTTGGCGGCGTCTGCGTTCAGCGAGTGGCATACGAACCTCCTTTCAGACGGAAGATTCTCATCGTTGTATCGGCGCTGGAAACGAGCGGCGGTCGAACGGTGAACGAACGAACAAGCTCCAGCGAGTCCTTCGCGTATTCGTAGAAACTCGGGTTGAGCCGTGTGTAGATGATGAAGATGTTCGCTCCCTGCGCTCGGGCGGCCTTCCACACGTCGCGCTGGTCACGTTGCAACGGATACATCGCCGGGCTGACGAGTCCCGTCAGATCGATGACGTTTCGCTTCGCGACAAAGCCGAGTGCACCGACATCGTCAGCGGCGATCACATCCTTCGCGGTGCAGTTCGCATCTACCCACGCGGCGACCGCAAGATGCTGGTCGTTGATATTCGAAACGGAGTCCGCGTAGTTGCCGATCCACTTGAACGATGCGGGGCTTGCTATCGCGAGGAGCACGAGCAACACCAGCCCTCCAACGAGCTTGTCTCGTGCAGTAGAAACAGTTGTCGCCTGTTGCCGTCTGTGATTTCTCGCAAACGCAGCAACCCAGAGACAGGCGAAGGGGATCAAGACGAAGACATACCGGCCGAAGTGGCGATACTGGGGAGCCACAACCGACTGTAGCACTGGCAGACTAATGAAGAAGGCAGCCAGCACGGCTGTTCTCGGGGTTAGTCTCGGAAGGCCGAGGCGATGGAAGAGCGTCCTTCGCCGATCCGAAATCGTGTCTTGCGAATCGCGGGTGGCAAGACCTATCAACGGGATGGCGAACAGCACTATGTAGAAGTATTGCTCGAAAATGATCGAGAATGAGCGCACAATATAGTAGAAGTCCGGCGGAAAGCGCAATCCAAAGCCTTGAACGATACTTGAGTGGTAGCTCAGCGATCCTTCGATCGCGAGGGGGAGCACGATATAGGTGACTGCGAACGGAGCAAAGGCAGTGATATAGGAGTAGAGCGCTGCAAATTGTATCCTCCGCTTCGCCAAGAGCACGAACCAATCGATGAAGCACACGAGGGCCAGTAGCATCAACTCCGGTCGCGTGAGGATGCCGAGGCCGAGCATGATCGCTTCTCGCACTCGCGGCTGCATACGGTCGCGCGATCGGATGTGTGCCTCGGCGCTCACCAGTGCCAGCAAGATCGCCAGCGACGTCTCCATCCCACTCGCTGCCAGACCCAGTGCACGACCGTTGAGCAACATGAATATTCCTGCCATCAGGGATGGGTATTTCCCGAGAGAGAATACATCCCTTGCGACGCGGAATACCCCCGGCGCAAGCATCAGCCAGGCAAGAGACGACAGGATGACGGCGACAACGTCCAGATGATGCGTTAGCAAGCCGCCGGCGGCGATGAGCACGACCCAAAGCGGAGAAGTATCGGCCGTGACCTGCTGGGGAGAGTTGAACGAATAGCCGTGCCCTGCAAGCAAATTCTCGGCGTAGCGGCAATGGATATAGACGTCGTCGAGCGGGACGCCGATCGCGCCTGCATAGTTCGTGCCGCCGCTGCGTTCGAGCGCTTGGTGCTGTGCAATGAAGAGAACCGCGAGCAGAACAATGCCCGCCAAAACGAATATGAACTCCGTCTTCAGACGGGTAAACACGAGTTACGAGTGCATGTAAATGATGACGAACATCGAAGCCGCGTACGCGACAAAGTTCAGGATCATCGGAATATCCGTCAGCACGATCTCGGTCGGGTTTTCGCCGAGGTTCTTCTTGTGCAGCAGATAGAGATACCGAAAGACACCGAAGAGGACAAATGGCGTCGTAAAGATCAGATTCTCGGTCCCGAATATCTTGACGGTGCGGTCGCTGACCGTATAGAGCGCATAGCTGATGACGAACCCGGACGCGCAGATCGTCAGCAACTGTTCGGTGAACTCGATGCTGTAGTGTTCGAGCACCTTCCTGGTGCTCGCTGTTTCGCCTTTCGCTTCGAGCATCACGAGTTCGCCGCGTCGCTTTGCCACGCCGAGGAACAGCGAGAGGAACATCGTCGTCAGGATGAGCCACGAGCTGATCGGTACGCCGATCACGAACGCGCCGCCGACCACGCGCAGCATAAATCCGATCGCAATGACAAACACGTCGATCAGTACGACCTCTTTGAGGAAAAGGCTGTACGAGAGGTTCATCACGAAATAGATCGCAAGGCACATGCCGAACTTGAACGGGAGATTGAGCGCACTTGGGATGACGACACCGAGGACGATGATTGCCGTCGAGATCGCACTGGGAACAGAGATCACCCCGCTGGCAATCGGCCGATGCCGTTTTTTGGGATGTGCGCGGTCACGGTCGCGGTCGACGATGTCGTTGACGATGTAGATCGTGCTTGCTGTCGCACTGAAGAGGACGAACGCCCACAGCGATAGCTGGACGAAGTCCCAATCGAACAAATGGTGGCTAAAGACAAGCGCCGCAAAGACGAAGAGGTTCTTGATCCACTGCTTCGGCCGCAGGAGCTTGATGTAGGATGTAATTGTCATCTATTCAAAGATACCGCGAAGCATGGTCATGGTGTATGAGGGGCGGAATTTTACCCTCTGTCATGGTAAGTCCCCGAGCATACGAAGGATCTCCCGGTCCGAAATTGCGGCAACTTCTGATTTGTCGTAGATCGCAAGAAGATATACGGTTTCAGCAGAGATGTGTACATACGAGATTACTCGTGTTCCTCCACTTTTGCCTTTTCCCTTGCTCGCAATCGCAAGCCTGATCTTATCAACATTCTTACCGAGCGGAGTTCCGTGAGCCGGAGTCGCAGAAAGAACCCGGAGCAGTGAAGTGAGGTCGCTTATGAGCGATGGAAATTTCTTGGCAAGGCGCTTTGCCATCTTCTCGAAACGGGCCGTTGCAACGACCTTATAGCTCATCAAGAAGATTCTTCAGGAGTTTGCCCCTTGATTTCCCAGCCTCGATCTGACGTACCTCTCGCGCTGCGGCTTTCAGGTCTGTCAGGAGCTGAACCTTTCGCTTAAGCTGCGTCAGTTCTTTTTCGTACTGCTTCCATTCCCGGATGGGAATCTGTACGGCTTGCTGCTTCCCGGCTGCGTCTGTGACAAATTGGATGTGCATTTCTCTTTGTCTCCGTAGTTAGAATACGACCGACTCGACATACTCGCCGAACGGCACTTTCAGTGCGTCGATCATCTCGCCGAGCGTGACGTAGTTGCGTGCCGCCTTCATCAGGACGGGCATGAGGTTCGTGTGGCCGAACCCTGCTTCGGTGATCTCGGCGATCGATGCATCGGCATCGGCCTGCGAGCGGTTTGCGCGAAGCTCCTTGAGTTCGCGGACCTGCTTGCGCTCGACTTCGGGCGAGATCTGCAGGATCGGGATGTCGATCGTCTCGTGCTCTTCGACGAATTCGTTCACGCCGACAATGTACTTCTCCTTCTTGTCGAGTTCGAGCTGATAGCGGTATGAGGCATCGGCGATCTCACGCTGGAAGAAGCCTGCTTCGATGGCATTAATCACGCCGCCGAGAGCATCGATCTTATCGAAGTACGCATTTGCTTCGGCCTCGAGGCGGTCGGTTTCGGCTTCGACGAAATACGAACCGCCTAGTGGATCGACGGTATTGATCACGCCCGTCTCGTAGGCGAGGATCTGCTGCGTGCGCAGCGCGATCTTCACGGCCTTTTCGCTCGGCAGGGCGAGCGTTTCGTCCATCGAGTTCGTGTGCAACGACTGTGTGCCGCCAAGCACACCGGCGAGCGCTTCGAATGCGGTACGGACGATGTTGTTCTCGGGCTGCTGTGCCGTGAGCGAGCAACCGGCGGTCTGCGTATGGAAGCGCAGCGTCCAGGATTTCGGGTTCTTCGCGCCATACTTTTCGCGCATACGCTTGGCGTAGATGCGGCGTGCGGCTCGGAGCTTTGCGATCTCTTCGAAGAAGTCGATGTGCGAATTAAAGAAGTGCGAGATGCGCGGAGCGAACGAGTCGACATCCATTCCGCGCTCGATACACGCCTCGACGTACGCAAATCCGTCGGCAAGCGTGAATGCAAGTTCTTGTGCAGCCGTCGAACCTGCTTCGCGAATGTGATACCCCGACACCGAGACCGGATTCCATTGTGGCACTTCCTTCGTGCAGTACTCGATCATATCCGTAATAATGCGCATCGACGGATGCGGCGGATAGATGAACTCCTTCTGCGCGATGTACTCTTTCAAAATGTCATTTTGCAACGTGCCGCGCAAGTTGGCGAATGGAACACCTTGCTTTTCAGCGACGCAGAGATAGTACGCGAAGATCATCGCAGCCGGCGAGTTGATCGTCATCGACGTCGAGACCTCACCGAGCGGGATACCGTCAAAGAGTCGCTCCATGTCCTTGAGCGAGCTGATCGCTACGCCACAGATACCGACCTCGCCTTCGCTCCAGGGGCTGTCGGCGTCGCGGCCCATCAGCGTCGGCAGATCGAATGCGGTGGACAGACCGGTCTGCCCGTGCGCGAGCAGATACTTGAAGCGGGCATTGGTGTCCTCGGGCGATCCGAAGCCCGCGAACTGGCGCATCGTCCAGACCTTTCCGCGGTAGCCGTTCGGATGGATGCCACGAGTGTACGGGTACTCGCCCGGGAAACCGAGCTTCTCCATGTACTGGCTCGGCGAGCCGTCGGTCGGCAAGTACATCGTATCGAGCGCCTTGCCGGAAAGCGTCGTGTGCTTCCAGCCGGTCGTTTGGCCTTTTGCATTGCGCGCTTCCCAGCGGCTCTTGGCCTCCAGGTATTCCGGAGAGTGTTCAAATCCCGTCTGTCCGTTCGTCGCAGTCCCGTTCTTCATAGGTCTCTGTCAGAGTGGAAAATTGGCGTAGGCCATAAAACGAGAAGGGGTTGGGGAAGGTTGCGGGCAGGAGAGATGGGATTCTGGGTGTCATTGCATACCATTACGTTGCCAGCACCACCCGACCAGCCAGGCGCTCGACGACGACATCGCGTAATTGCTCCAGCCCACGGCGGTCGTTCTCATCGAATCGGTCGAGCTCCGGGCTATCGATGTCAAGCACGCCGATGAGCTTGCCGTCCGCCGCGATCATCGGCAGGACGATCTCCGAGCGCGACGCTCCGTCGCAGGCGATATGGCCGGGGAAGGCATCGACGTCGGCGACGACGACGGTCTCGCGTCGCTCGGCGGCCGTTCCGCACACTCCGTTACCGAGGCGGATTGACGTGCATGCCGGTTTGCCGCAGAACGGTCCGAGGACGAGCTGCGACCCGTCGAACAGATAGAAGCCTGCCCAGTTCAGGCGGTCTGTTGTTTCATAAATGAATGCCGCGGCATTCGCAAGTACGGTGATCGGATGATCGGCGGGCGAGAGCAGCCCCGTAAGACTCTCGCGCAGAGAGTGCCACCGTGCTTGCGGATCGAGCCCGTCAATATCTATGTGTGCCCACATTCTGGTGAATCAATCGAAAACTATTTATGTATATTTATGCAGCTTTCCTACCCGAAACTCCTATGTTCACAACGAAGATACGCGCCGACAGGTGCGCTGTAACTTCTCTGTGGGATTTGGGTTTTAGGAATACGCTTGAGTTGGATTTAGACGGAGGTATCACTTATGGATCGCAGAGCCTTTCTCACAGGCACGTTTGCTTCGACGAGATCGAGAACCTCGGCTTCGTACACCCCGAACAATAACCGCACACTTTCGACCGGACTCGAACCGTATGTGCCATCGGCGTCTGCGCCATGGGATGCAATTCGTGTCGGGCATCTGTTGCGTCGGACGATGATGATGCCGAAGTGGGCCGAGATGAGTCAGCTCATGGCCATGACCCCGTCGGATTCCGTCGATCTATTACTCAATACCACCAGCAGTCCCGCCCAACCTGCGGTTGCCAATCACGACACGGAAAGCCCTTCCGGACTGGATTCCGCGCTCTTCGAAGCGTTAAAGGCGACGTGGGCGTCGGATACCGAGTCGCTGCGAACATGGTGGATCAATGTCTTGATCGCCTCGCCGCTGTCGATCGTCGAGAAAATGGTGCTCTTCTGGAGCGGACACTTCACGACGCAGTTCAATCTTGACAATACCGATTGGGTGCAGGCGCCGCTCTTATACCGGCAGAATAGTCTTTTCCGCGCGTTGGCGCTCGCGAGTGTTCGGGACATGGCGTTCGATGTTACGCTCGACGGCGCGATGCTCGTATTTTTAGGTGGCGACCTCAATAACAAAAGCCATCCGAACGAGAACTACGGCCGCGAGTTGATGGAGCTCTTTACGATGGGCCTCGGCAATTACTCCGAAGGCGACGTCAAAGAAGCATCGCGCATCCTCACCGGCTGGCATGCGAGCCGTTACAACGATGCGTTTAACCCGAACGGGATCTTCGTCCCGTACTTTCGGCCGACCGATCATGACACCGGCGCCAAGCAGTATCTCGGCGTGACGTTCGATGCGATCTCCGATGCCGAGAATACGGAAGACCTTGTGAAGAAAGGGGAGATCACGAAGCTGATCGATACGATCTTCACCGAGCGTGCGGATGCGGTGGCGCCGTTTATTTGCCGTAAGATCTACCGGTTCTTTGTCTATAGTAATCCTGGCGGGACGGACGAGACCGTCATCGCAGCGATGGCGCAAATCTTAAAAGATAACAACTGGCAGATCAAGCCGGTCATCTCCGCGCTGCTCAAGAGCGCACACTTTTTCGATAATGCGAACATCGGGGCCCAGATCAAAACCCCGGCGGAGTTCGTGATCGGCCTCGCGCGCCAGCTTGGGTTCGCAACGAATATGTCGGCGAACATGAACGGCATGCTGCAAACGATCTTCCAACCACCGAACGTGAGCGGCTGGACCGGCTGGCACGACTGGATCACGACGAACACGTTCCCCGTACGCTCGGCCGATGCATCGGCAGCGATCGCGGCAATGACCGATCAGCAGACCCTCGACTTCATCTCGCAATTCCCGAACAACAACGACGCGAATAAGCTCATAGAGAATGTGGCGGCGATGCTCATCCCGCGTCCGCTCTCGCAGGAGCGTCACGACGATCTTGTCAGCCGCTTAGTCGGTGGCGACGGCGCCAGCAAAGATTACGAGTGGCCGACCATTCTTGCAACGAGTTCGGCGACCGCCGCGCGGAACATGCGCGACGTGCTCACCGAGATCTCCTTGCTGCCCGATTTCCAGTTGTGCTGATCATTCACCGGATAGTAACGATATTGTCATGAAGCGCCGTACCTTTCTCAAGTCAGCTCTTGCGACTTCGGCAGCCGCACCGATCATGCTCGGCGGGATGCCGGTTCATGCATCGAGCCCGTTGAAGTTTCTTGCACAACTGCCGACGACACAGTCCGACGATCGCATCCTGATCATCGTTCAACTCTTCGGCGGCAACGACGGGATCAATACGATCCCGCCGATCGACGACCCCGCATATACAGCCCTGCGGCCGAACATCGCGCTCGACCCGACGGTAGTCAAGTCGAAGTCGGTGAAATTCGGCGACGCCTGGTTTCATCCGGCGCTTGGCTCGGGCAACAAAGGCGGATTCACGAACATGATGTCCGCCGGTAATCTGGCGGTGGTGCTGAACGTGGGATATCCGTACCCGAACCTGAGTCATTTTCGCTCGACCGACATTTGGCTCTCGGGCATGAACGACTCGAACCCGAACGACAGGCTCGATACCGGCTGGGTGGGCCGTTATCTTTCGTCGAAGTATCCGAATTTCCCGGCAGATCTTCCAGCCGATCCGCTTGCGATCCAGTTCGGCGGGTTCTCGCTGACACTTCAGGCGCAAGTCGGACGCATGGGCATCGAAGTCGGCAGCGACCCGACGAAGCAGCAAGGAGTCAGCTCCGCACTCGATACGCTCGATCCCGATGCGACCGGTACGGCGTATGCCAATGAGTATGCGTTCGTCGCCGATATTGCCGCTCGTTCGGATAAGTATGCGCAACGAGTAAAGGATAGCTACACTGCAGGCAAAGCAATGCTCAAGGGTAGTTATGCGACGGACGGATTTAGCCAGCAAATGGCAAACTGCGCGGCGCTGATCGCCGGCGGCTTGCAGACAAAAGTGTATGTCGTGTCGATGGGCGGGTTCGATACACACGTCTCGCAGGCAATTCCCGGAACGACCGAAGCAGGATTACATGCGTCGCTGCTCGGCACGCTTGCCGACGCGGTCGCACAGTTTATGAACGATATGGTCCGGTTAAACCTGGCCGATCGTGTCGTCGGCCTGACGGTTTCGGAGTTCGGTCGTCGCCCGTCGGAAAACGGCAGCTTCGGTACAGACCACGGTGCGGCCAGCGTACAATTTGTGTTTGGCACACAGGTCAATAGCGGTATTTTCGGCACGGCGTTCGATCTGTCGAACCTCGACGAAGACGGGAATATGACCTACCAAAACGACTTTCGTTCGGTGTACCTCGATGTACTCACCGATTGGTACGGCATGACGCTCGACGATGCCCGGACGCTGCTCAAAGGCGGAAGGAATCTGCCCGACGTGGATCTGTTGCCGCCGGTGAAGGTGATCCAGTCGCAAAGCAACGCGGCGAAGCAGCCGAGGATGAGCGAATTGCAGTTCGCGATCACGTCGAACTACCCGAACCCATTCTCGTCGCAAACGACACTCGTGATGGATGTTCCTCGCGATGCGTATGTCTCGATCGAGATTACAAACATGGCGGGCCAGCGTGTGGCGGAGGTGTCGTCGCAAACGTTCGCGGCCGGGACGCATACGATCTCGGCGTCGCTCGATCTGCCGAGTGGATTTTACCTTGTGACGGCTCGCAGCCCGTTCGGCCTCGCGAGCAGAATGATCGAATGTGTACGATGATGATTGTGTGTAAGCGGCTGACGTTGTAATCATTCCCCTGTGAAGTATTTATCGCTCTTTCGTCGCATGGGCCGGCTCTCGGTTGCCGTGCTCGTATTGCTCGCTGCGCTGGTTTCGGTCGGGCGAAGCCAGCCGAAGTCCTGCGACAGCCTCAAGTTCTGTGCGTATAAAGCCATCACCATCGATGTGACCTCCGGCAAAGGCGCACAGTATGTCGATATCGATACATCGTATCTCATTCGCAATCTCGACACGGCGATTACCTACGAAGCATGGTATAAGCCGATCCAGCAGCCGGGGAAACGTGTCTTCCTCGGGGGAATCTGGGGGCCGAATAAAGACCATAACGACGTCTGGGTTGCATACCTCGTCGATACGAAGATCTATTTCGAACTCAGTCCTGACGGCTCGTTCCTCGGCGAGACGGATAATACCATCGCCAGCGCGACCGTCCCGAATCTCTATACCCGCGGCTGGGTGCATCTGGCGTTTACATGGGACGCTGTGTCGCAGACTGCACGGATCTATGTTGACGGTGCACTCGTCGGCAGCGGGACGAACTCGCTCTATCCGATCGTAAAGCTCAAGCATCAGGAAAGCGATAAGCTGCCGATGCAGATCGGGAGCACGAATGCACTCTTCGACGACAGTGTCACGAACCGGTCGTTCAAAGGACAGATTGACGAGATCAGACTCTGGGGCCGTGCGCTCAGTGAGCAGGAGATTCGCTGTCAGCGCAATAAGTCGCTCGAAGGCAACGAGCCGAACATGGAGTGCTATTACCGCTGTAACGACTCGAGTTTTATTTATGACTTGTGCGACGCGACCGGCCACGGACATATCGGCCGTATGCGTGGCGGCGCACATTCGGCCATGAGCGACCGGCGCGTGATCGCGACTTTCTCGCTCAATCCGAGCAGCCTCAATGCTGACCTGATCTGTCAAGACGATTCGACGTTTACCTTCACGCTCACCGACACCTCGTATTGCGGCAATACCGTTGTTGCGTACGTCTATTATGGGTACATGGGACTCTTCAAAGTGAACCAGAGTACGTTCACTCTGCAGCAGAACATACCCCAAACGCTCACAATCAGCTTCAACGGTAACCAGACCGGCTCACTCTGGACGTATCTATATATCGTGAATACGAATCGGTGCGGCGAGTACTTGCAGATTCCGCTCGTTGTCAATCGCTCGACCGAGTTATCGTATAATAAAACCTCGATCCTCTTCGACACACTCTATGTCGGCTGCACCGAAAAAACATACAGTGAAGATACGATCACCATTTGTAACAAAAGCAACCGGCCGCTAAAGATCTCGAACGCGTTGCTCAACAACCCCAAGTTTTCGTGGAAGCCGTTCACCGGATACCCGAATTTGCCGACCACGCTTCAACCCGGCGATTGCTGGAAGATCTCGCTGCGACTCGATGCCGACGACTCGTCGAAAACCGAATACGATACGCTTCGTGTCATTAGTGACGATGCCTGCCCCGGCAGCGGAATGATCCCATTACAAGGCAGGTCGCAAGACGTGTTGGTACTGCTCTACCCGAACGGGAAATCGCAGATCAAGAAGATGGCGTTCGAGGCCGTGTGCCCCGGACAGCTCAGCAATGTGCAGGATTATCAGTTTCGAAATCTCATCGGCGAGAATATCTATATCGACACGATGATCTGGACGAATCCTGCCTTTTTCGGGCGGCGGTTCACCTTCCCAATTTTGCTGAAGCCGAAAACGGCGTACCCCCAGGAGTTTATTCGCTTCAAACCGCCGACGCCGGGCCCGTTTACCGGTCAGCTACAAGTCATCTGTCACTATAAAGGATGTAGTATCGTCCGTACGATCGACTTCACCGGTACCGGCATCAGTGTCGACGTCAAGTTCGATTCGGCGAATGTTGCGTTCGGCAATGTGACGATCGGAAAAACGCTGCAAAAGACGACGACCGTCACCTCGGTTGGGACCGACCCCCGTCAAATGTCGGCATATCTTGTTGTGGGCGACGTGTATTCGATCGTGTCGGGAACGACCTTCAATATTAACCCGGGTCAGACGATCACGATCACGCTGCAGTTTCGACCGCGTCAGGCGATCACCTATTACGATACGCTTGTGATCTTCGATCGTCAGTGCTATGGTACGTTGAAGATCCCCGTTTCGGGCACGGGCGTGTTCGACCAGTTGCAGTTCATCCCGGATTATTTAAATATCAATGGCGTCATCGGCTGCGAATGCAGAATCGATACCGTGCTGGTAAAGAACGTCACACCGTCGACATTCAACATCACGAGCGAGCAGCTCGTCGATCCGAGCGGTCGCTTCACGCTGCTGAACAAAGCGCCGTCCACGCTCTCGCCGGGACAAAGTTTTCCCTACATCGTCCAGTATTGTCCGAACGATCTTATTACCGATCGTGCAGACCGTGTCTATATCAATATCAATCTTGCGGGCGGAAGTCAGTATCAACTCTTAGTGCAGGGCACGAGCATGACCCCGAAGCTGGCGGTGACGTCGCTCGTGGTGTTCGGCCCAGTCGAGGTTGGTTGGCAGAAGGACGATAGCGTGACGGTAGAAAATATCTCCGCGGTGCCGGTGCGAGTCACCTCCATCACTGTCCCCGCAGGTTATACGCTTACCGGGACATCGAAGCCATTACCCGTATGGCTCAACCCGCGAGATTCGATCACGGGCTACATTCAATTCAAACCCACGGCGCAGCAATTGTATAACGGTGTGGTGACTGCCACACTCGATACACCATGCGGAAAATCGGTCACCGGCCAACTCAACGGCAGCGGACGCATCATCAAGCTTGATGTGCCGATGTCATATATCAATTTCGGACTGCGCATGCCGTGCGAGTGTGTCGAGCGAGAGATTTCGTTGCCGAACTACTCGAACTTCATTCCGTTGTCGATCGATTCGCTCGCGATCAGCAGCGCCGGGTTGCCGAACGGCAATTCGAGTGTGTACCAATGGTACTTTAAGCCCGGACTCGACTCGACGCTGCCGCATGTGATCGCACCGAATCACGAAGACACGCTCGTCATTCGGTTCTGTCCGAATGTGCCGGCAATCGTGCAGAATCTGATCATGAATGCGAATCTTCGCCTTCGTGCGTCGACGCCGGCCTGGACACAGTCGTATACGGTCAGTCTCTCGGGCCGACGCGAACTGAACTTCACGCCGAACACGCAGAACGCCGCGTTTCCCGCGACACGCGTCGATACAACTGCATCGCCGGCACGAGTGCGGGTGATCGTCCCGAGTGCGTTTACCAATCCGAGCGGCGACAGTGTCGTCTTTACGAATGCGTATTTCGTACCCGACGAACGCGTCTTCACGGTGAACGAATGTTCCGCGCAGCCGCTGCCCTGGACCGTGCTGCGAAACGACACGCTGTGTCTGTCGATCAACTTCAAACCCCGAGCGCCGAAGAAGTACGCGGCGAGACTGTATCTCGAAACGTCGTTCCCATGTCATGGTGTCGACACCACGATCTATGTGACGGGCGAAGGTTTTGCGCCGGCGTATGGCATGCAGTTCGCGTTCGATACATCGAAGATCGGGCAGGATACGATCCATATCACGTCGTGCGATACACTCGTTATCCCGGTGATGATCACCCGCGATATTCCGCAGCGTATCATCGATATGTATTTCCGCATCGGGTACGATACGAATGCGGTCTCGCTGCTCGATATTCAAACTCCGTTCACGCCGGTTGCGTCGGTCGTCGATACCGGCGATGGCGCGCGTGTATTGATGAAGAACGCGATCAACGTGAAGGCGGGGACGATCTGTTACGTGCGGTTCATTCCGAAGGGCGTTGCATCGCAATTCCCGATCCGGCTCGACAATATCGACTTCGACAGCGATTCACTCGTCTCGTTCAAGATCGTCTCCGGAATCGATAATGGGTGGGTAATCATCGACGATCCGGAAATCTCGATCCAGAAATTCACGGATTTCGATACGGTGAAGATCCGCGATTGCAAGGATTTGTCCGTCGTTGTTCGCAACCCTGGCGCCGTGCCGATCCGTTTCGATTCGCTCGGCGCACTGCCGCCATTCCATTCGATCGTCGGCTCGGACAAACCATACCCGCTTACGCTTGCGCCAGGCGATTCGATCGTCTTTACGATCCGGTTCTGTCCGCGTGCCGATTCGCTCATCGACACGACGATATTTGCATACTCCGACTCGCCGTGCGTGATCGTCGATACCGGACGCATCCATTCGTATGGATGGGCCCCGCCGTATCCGTTTACGATGGCGTTCGATCCGAATATCGGTATCATCGATACCGTCCGCGGCCAGATCTCGGATACTGTCGAGGTGCCGATCATCATGGATCGTGATATGCCTCAGACGCCAATCGATATGCGCTATTCGCTGCTGTATAATCGGCGGGCACTGGAGTATCTGGGCATCAGCTCGAAGTACGCGACGCCGAGTGTTACCGTTCGTGCGAATCGGTTGGATGTCGAAATGCTCGGTTGCGACAGCATCAAACAAGGCGAGATTGCGCGACTGCGATTCCTCGTCGATGTGCCGGACTCCGTCGTCTCGCCGTTCTATCTCGTTCCGGGCAAGCTCTCGAGCGATTCGATCATGTTCATTAAGCCGATCCCGACGGGCGATACCAGCGCGGTCGAAGTGCAGCCGCGATGCGACATCAGCTATCTGAAGTTCGTCGGCGGCGGGAATTCGTTCGCGGCGCTTCGACCGAACCCGACGACGGGTGCGTTGGAGACCGACTTCGAATTCTTTGGCGATCTCGCTCCGAAGCTGACGGTATATTCCGCCACTGGCGAGCGGGTGCTGACGGTGCTCGACGGATCGAAGCTCATGAAGGGAGGCAAGTATCACTTGTCGCTCGATCTCTCGCCGTTAGCCGACGGGGCGTACGTCGTCGCGTTCGAGGCGGGCTTGTACCGAACATCGCAGAAGATTGTCATTCGCCGCTGACCCCAGACTCATTCTTGCATCAGTGTACCACGACATTCATCGTACCCGCAGCGCCCGTGTTGTAGTCGCCTTCGGCATCGTATGCCTTGTGGCGAATATCGGCGCAGCGCAACTTCGCGACACGACGCGCTCCGCACCTGCACGCAAGTCGGCGGCTCTTGCGCCCGTAACCAGCCCGAGCGACGATCGTCTCGTGATGCGGTTCGGTCTCTTCGGCGCAGTTGCGCGGAATTACCATCAATCGCATGCGCACGTCTATTGCTGCGACGAAGGATGCGGTGTGTTCGGCAACGGAACCGGCAAGGGATATGATTTCGGTCTGCTCGTCGAGAAGCCGATCACGCCGATGATCGATCTCGGAGTGAGTGTCGGTTACGCCGAACGCGGCGGCGATTTCAGTTTCTACATCGATAGCTCGATGCGTGTCTCGAACGGGACAGGCTACGAAGCACTGGTGCGCGAACATAAGTACACGGCGCAAATACCGGAGATCGTGATGTCGCTCGGTGCGCGCATCACACCCTATAAAAAAATACCCGTCTATCTCGGCGCCGGACTAACGTACTCACTGCCGCTTTCCGGTTCGTCGAATTACGATCAGACCGAAGAAATTCTTTCGCCCGAAGGCGTCGTGTTTCCGCAGACGAACACGAATTTCAAGACGATCGGCTCGGGCGTCATTCCGAATATCAAAGGCGTATTCGGTGCGCGTGGTGTGCTTGGATATCCGGTGCCGCTTGGCAGCGGGATGAGTGCTGCGCCGGAAGTTAGTTACTATTATCCGTTCGGTCAGATCAAGAGCGATTACGAGTGGAAAGTCGCGTCGCTCGAAGGCGGCGTGACGATTCGCTACGGAATTTACAGACCGGAGCCACCTGCGCCTCCGCCGCCACCCCCTCCGCCACCGCCGCCTCCGCCAAAACCGAAACCCGAACCGCCGATCGCGTCGGTGCACATGGCGTCGGATCAGAAGGTGCAGGTCGTCGAGACGATCGTCACCGAGACATTCCCGCTCTTGCCCTATGTCTTTTTCGATAGTGCTCGCTCCGAGATCCCGACTCGCTACGCTCGGATCGAGGCGAACGGACAGACGCAATTCCGCAATCGAGAATTACCACATAGTTCGCTCGAAGCGTATTATCAAGTGTTGAACATCGTCGGCGATCGTCTGGCAACCGACCCCACGCAAAGCATCGTCCTGACCGGAACGACCGATGGCACCGAAGCCGGTTCGGGTACGACGGCAACATCGCTTGCAAAAGCGCGAGCGCAAGCGATCAAAGACTACCTTGTCAGCATGTGGGCGATCGATCCTTCGCGCATCACGGTCAAGACAGCGGCATCGCCGTCGAATCCGTCGAGCCAGAAGTATGCCGAAGGCATCGAAGAAAATCGCCGCGTCGAGATATCGTCGCCCAGCGGGAAGATGCTCGAGCCTGTCGTGCACGAGAAGTTCTCGCGCTACGAAGGCTCGCCGAAGCAAATCCCGTTCGTGCTCGAAGCAAAAGGAAAGCAATCGGATATCAAGGAGTGGACGTTCACGATGAAGGCCGGCGATCATACGCTCAAGACCCAGAGCGGCACCGGTGCGCCACCGCCGGCATTCGATTGGTATATCAGCGATGCAGATCTCGGACCCATCGCAACAGCGAACGATCACTCGGCAAAGCTCGTCGCTTCGTTGACGGTCACAGATGGCGACGGACTCGAGACGACCGGTACATTCGACGTGCCGGTCGAAAAGTCGCGCTATCCGTTCGAGCTTTCGCGCTTGTCGCTTGTGGTCTTCGACTTCGATAAGTCCGTGATCTCGCGGCAGAACCAGGCAATGGTCTCGACGTTCGTTGCGCATTCGATCAAGCCGTCATCGGAAGTGAAGATTACGGGCTCGACCGACCGCCTCGGCGAACTCGACCATAACCAGGAGCTTTCGCAAGCACGAGCCGACGCGGTCGCAGCGCTTGTCCGCACCGAAAATGCCGAGGCGAAGCTGACGGATGTCAAAGGCATCGGGCCCGCCGAGGGAACAGACATGAATGGTACACCCGAAGGACGATATTATTGCCGCACCGTGACGGTACAAGTGCAGACGCCGCTACAGTAGGGAGTAGCGGCTCAGTGTGGACTTAAGTAGCACTGTGTATCGTCATTGTATTATGTATGTCATTCTGAGCGAAGCGAAGAATCCCTTGCTGAAACCCTGTGGGGCTCCGTCGAAGGGATTCTTCGCTTCGCTCAGAATGACAGGCGGGGTAAAGGGCGAACCGAATGTTCGTGGTGTCCGAAAGAGCACGGACTAAGATTCCGTGCCACTGGTCTTGGGCATGCTGCGGCTCCGCCGAAGGGATTCTTCGCTTCGCTCAGAATGACAGATGTGTACACCGTTTCAACCAGAGGTGGTGCCGGTAGGCGACGTCCGAACTTCACTCCCACCCGTCTCGTTTGGATACCTCCACCTGTCTGAGGTTACACCATTTAATCAGTAGGAGTCGTTAATGAATTTTCCGATCATGCGCGGCAAAGTCACCAAACAGCCGCACGTCGCTATTCCTGAAGGTACCTTCGAAGAAGAACACGGCCGCGAGGGATTTTTTGGCCGCGTGTCGCATCTTTATCATGCGAATGCTCCGACGGGCTGGACTCGTATCGAGGGCTCACTCCGCCCCCATGCCTACGACCTCAATGAGCTCAAGCCGACCGATATGACCGACGCCAACGGCTTGCCGATGCCGATCCTTTATAACGACGACATCGTCGTGCTCGTCTCGCGTCGGAGCGCGCCCCACACGGCGTACTTTCGGAATGCCGATGGCGACCTGCTCTACTTCGTGCATCGCGGCGAGGGTATCTTCGAGACCGATTTCGGAACGCTCGCGTTCGAGCCGGGTGATTACATCGTCATTCCTCGCGCAACAACGTATCGCATGATTCCGAAAACGACCGATAACTTTTTCATGATGGTCGAAGCGCATTCCGAGATTCTTCCGCCATCGCCCGAGTCGAAGGGATTGCTCGGCATGCATGCGCTCTACGATATGGGCGCGATTACGCTTCCCGATTTTACGGAATACAAACCGACGGATTCCAACGGCAAGGAATATGAGATTCGTATTAAACGTCTCGGCGAATGGACGTCAGTGTTTTATCCGTTCCATCCGATCGATATCGTCGGCTGGAGAGGGGACCTGACGACGTTCAAACTGAACATGCGCGATATCCGCCCGGTGATGTCGCCGCGCGTGCACTTGCCACCGCCGGTGCATACGACGTTCATGATGACCAATGCCGTGATCTGCTCGTTCCTGCCGCGACCGCTCGAAGAAGATGCGGATACGCTGAAGGTCCCGTTTTTCCACCGCAATACCGATTATGACGAGGTGTTGTTTTATCACGACGGCGACTTCTTCAGTCGTGATAACATCAAAGCAGGCATGCTGACGTTGCATCCGCAGGGAATTCATCACGGCCCGCATCCGAAAGCGCTCCGTGCAAACGATAGCCTCACGCGCACGAACGAATCGGCGATGATGATCGATACGCGTCACCCGCTCAATATTGCGCCGCCCGCGGAATCGGTCGAATGGAAAGAGTATTGGGCGTCGTGGAAGGAAAAGAAAGAGACGGCGAAAGCCTAATGAATCTTGAAGGAGCGCTGCGATCATAGCGCTCTTTTTTTTCGTATGACGAGCGTAGCACACGATCCATCAGCCCCCAAACACCACACTCCCGTGCGTCATGTGCTGGGGGAGTCGGTGTTGCTCGCGCTTGGCGTGCTCTCGGCGGGATTCGGACTTAAGGGCTTCTTACTGCCGAATCATTTTATCGATGGCGGGGTGATGGGTATCTCGCTGCTGACGGCAGCAGTAACAAAATTGCCGCTGCCGATCCTGGTCTTCGCGTTGAACGTCCCGTTCATCCTGATGGGACTCAAGCAGATCTCGAAGGAATTTGCGCTCAAGACGTTCGTCGGCATCACGACTCTGGCAGTCGTACTTGCGCTGATCAATTATCCTGTCGTCACGAACGACAAAGTGCTCACCGCAGTCTTTGGTGGGTTTTTCCTTGGACTGGGCGTCGGGCTTTCGGTTCGCGGCGGCGGTGTGATCGACGGCACGGAAGTGCTGGCACTCTATATCAGCAAGCGTACGCCGTTTTCGATCGGCGATGTCATCCTGGTGTTCAATATCCTGATCTTCACGACTGCAGCGTTGGTCTTTAGCGTCGAGACGGCGTTGTACTCGATCCTCACGTACCTTGCTGCGTCGCGCACCGTTGACTTCGTCGTGCAAGGTATTGAAGAATATACCGGCGTGACGATTGTCTCGAAGCATAGCGACGAAATTCGCGAGGCGATCATCGAGCAGCTCGGGCGCGGCGTGACGGCATATCGTGGTCATAAAGGCTTCGGCAAACGCGGTCACACGCAGGACGTGGATATTATCTACACTGTCGTCACCCGCCTCGAGATTATGAAGCTCAAGGATTTGATCCTTGCCATCGACGACAGTGCATTCGTGGTGCAAGCCAGCATCAACGATACCATCGGCGGCATGGTGAAGAAGCGGCCGCTGAAGTGAGCGGATAGCTCTCCATCATCGCAAAACGAACGATCTGACGACAGAGTGCTTCAGCCCAACCGAAGAATACAACACACCGTCGGTCGCAGGGTCCGGATAATCACCATCCGGCGTATTGGTTACATACGCGATCGTATAGACTGTATCCCCTTTGTGAAAGTTGTGTAGGTAGTCACTACTATACACAACTGTACTATCCTTTCGATAGCCGAAAGGGGTGGATACACTGTACGTCCATACCCGTTGTACAAGACTGTAATGTCCCTTCTCGGAGGAAACATTGGGGTTCGTGCCCATAAATAGTACAATATCATTTCCTGCCGTTATCGGATCCTTCAACCCATTCTTATCGACGAAGGCTGTGAATATGTATTCTGTGACTGGTGAATTATTAGATACTGTGTCTACGGTGATGATTGAATCCAACACGCACGTACCAAGAGGCTGAGGATTCAATTGATTCGCGGGTACATATGCCGTGCCTCCGCCGGTGAATTGGAATCCGATGATCTTGCATATGCCATAACCTTGATGAGAGTATGCAAGCGTGTGGATTCCTGCGGGGACATCCCTGAGGGTAAAGACCCCGCTGCTGTCGGTGGAGGTACTATCTGTTCGTCCTTCAATCTTGACGACCGTCCCGCTTAAGTCGGTTGGTGAATAATGAGGATCAAACCCTGTAAGCAATACCCTGCCGGTTATGTTGCCGGAAAGTGCCGAGTTCGTCACAGACGGCTGATCGTTATCGCATGACGCGAGTAATAATGGAAACCATACCGAAAGAACCAAGACTACGTGTATTGATCGCATATGCGTACGAGAATTGTGATGACGGAGTATCGTTTGTTGATGTGTTCAACTGCGAGTCAATAGTCACTGGTTCGTCAGTTTGGGTTAATTAGCGATAATGAATGGCAATTCACGATGCACTCGTTAATACCACTCATTGTTATTAACGATTATCGAACAACACGTTCAATGAATAACTTGACAAACCAAACCGTCTTCATCACCGGCGCGTCGAGCGGCATTGGCCGAGCGTGTGCGCATGCATTCGCTCGTGAAGGCGCAGCGCTTCTGATCTGTGCGCGTCGCGGAGAGCGGCTTGCCGGTTTGAAGCAAGAGCTCGAGGCAGCACATCACGGCATGAACATTCATGCCTTCGAGCTCGATGTGCGCGACCGCGAAGCCGTCGAAGAATCGCTTAACACACTGCCCGACGAATGGAAGGATATTGACATCCTCGTCAACAACGCCGGCCTTTCGCGCGGACTCGACAAGCTCTACGAGGGCCTCGTCGAAGACTGGGAAGAGATGCTCGACACGAACGTGAAGGGCTTGCTCTATGTCACGCGTACTGTCGTGCCGTGGATGGTCGAACGTGGGAAGGGGCACATTATCAATATCGGCTCGATCGCCGGGCACGAGGTCTATCCACGCGGCAATGTGTACTGTGCGTCGAAGCATGCGGTCGATGCGATCACGAAGGGGTTGCGTCTCGACCTCGTCGATACGCCGCTGCGCGTGACGACGGTCGATCCGGGCCTCGTCGAGACGGAGTTCTCCGAGGTACGCTTTCACGGTGACAAAGAACGCGCCGCAACTGTCTACAAAGGCTTCAAGCCATTAGCTGGCGAGGACATCGCAGATGCCGTCGTCTGGACAGCTTCCCGTCCTGCACACGTTCAGATCGCGGAGATTATAATTTTCCCGACTTCGCAGGGAAGCTCGTCGGTCGTACACCGGGCGTAGCCGCGGGAATGTAAAATGTAGAATGTAAAATGTAAAATTGGGATGCGGTCATCGTCCCTTTTCACCGTCGCGCGCGGATTTTAGGATAGCGGCGAGAATTCGCATCAATGCACTTGATTCTTGGATAAGTGGCTCTGATGCTTCGGTCAACGCAGGTCGGGTTCGTGCGATCAAACGAAGCCAGTAATTACTTTCCCGACTTTCCTTCAGCGCAATCGCTAACTTCGCAATGAAGTCGGCCTTGCTTTGTCCTGCTTGGGCTTCCTCAATGTTCGCGCCAATCGATGTCCCGGCGCGTACCAACTGATTGGCCAACGCCCAGTTGACGCCCGGGGTCTGATTCAACTTGTCACAGAATAGCACGATATTCGATGCAAACTCGAATGCGCGCTCATGTATATCGACATTGTCGTTCGGATAAGGCATTCCAATTTTACATTTTACATCTTACATTTTACATTCTCTCACTCCGCTTGCGGGCGTTTCCGTTTCATCGTCGTGCCCACGCCGATGACGAGGCCGAGGATCGCGATGATGTTTGTCGCGAGCGAGATCATTCTGCCGTTCTCGAAGCGGCTGTCGTGATAAGTAAGCGTGATCGTGTGCTGACCGGCCGGCACGGCAAGTGCGCGGAAGGCCCAGTCGGCTTTGTAGATCGGCAACGGCTTGCCGTCGACGGTCGCTTCCCAAGCCGGATACCAGACTTCGGACATAAAGAGCAAGCGGTTCTTGGCCGACGAGGTTTTCATCTCGATCGTCTCGTTCTCATATTTGGCGATCTGTACCGATTCGGTCGAGTCGATGGCATCTTCCGATGTTTGCAGCATCCCTTCCGGCTTCTTGTCGAAGAACATTACGTCGCGCGGATTGAACGAGCCTAAGCGCATGAGGTCGAGGAATTCCTTCGGCGGTTTAACTTCATATCCACGCACGAAAAACGCTCGCGGCAACACGGAGTTATTCTGCCAGACGATCGTCTGCTGCTTCTGTCCTCCCTGACCCTGTGCCGGTTCTTGCGAGATAAACGCCGGAGTCATGCGGCCTGCGACCGAATCTACGGCACCGTTGTAGATCACATACTTCGTATTGAGCAGACTCCACATAAACGGATTCACGATCATCTGTCCGTGATAATTGCCCGTGATATCGATGACATCCTGGAATGCCCTGACCTTGGCGGCATGATAACCGGAGATGGTCTGTACGCCCCACGCAGCGGGCATGTTCGACATCGGGTCGTTCACGTCAAGAATACGGAAGAGCGACTTATCCTGTTTGATGAAGTTGATATAGTCGTGCTCGCGGAACGCGCCTTCGTAGTCGCTTCGATTGGTAATGTCCATCGGTCGGTAATCGACGCGCCAGAGATCGATGACGGTCAGACCGAGTACGACGGCAGCAGGAACGGCGGCGTTACGGATCTTTCCACGCAGATACATCCAAAGCGTCGCGAGTGCGACGGCCGCGAGCAGCATGCAGATTGCCGCATCGTTGAGCGCGGTGTTCACGGCAAGGTCCTGAATGCCTGCCGGCCAGGTCGCTATCTGTTTTCCGCTTTCTTTGATCCCTGCGCGCAGCGTACCGTCGATGATCCCGCGACCTGCCAGGAAGACTACGAGTAAGCCGGCGGCCGCATACATCAGGTATGTCGTCCACTTGGTGATCGATGCCTTCAGTGCCTTATCGTCGGTTCCTTTTACAACGTCGATGATCTTTTGCAGCGCGATCGCGGCGAGAATGGGGAAACACAACTGCATCAGCACGAGCGCCATCATCGGCGCACGAAATTTATTGAAGGTCGGGAAGTAGTTGAACATCGGCCTGAACAACAACGGCATCGTCGAGCCGAACGAAATCAGTAGTGCGACGATACTAATGACCCCGAGTGGGGCCACGAGTCGGTCGCGCTTCCAGAGCGCAAGCATCGAAAGCAGCGCGAGAAAGAACACGATCGTGCCGGTGTAGTTTGCGCAGTCGGTCATCGTCGCCTGGCCCCAGTAGGTCGGGACTTTTGTCTCGACCGATACCTCGGGGCCGCTGTATGACAACTTGCCGAAGCCATACCAACCCGGAACGAGGAAGGTAATCATCTCCGCCGGCGAGAACGAGTACTCGGTTGCGTAATTCCAATCGAGACCGCCGCCGGAGGTCGTGCCGGTGCTCGCATTTGCTTTCGCTGCGGCACCGCCTTCAAGCGTTGCACGATCGACGAGCGGCGCAGCGCCGCGGATGGAGTACGAATCGTAGCCAAGTGTCGCAAGGTAGCGATCGGCCGACATCGCGAATGCAAGCCCCACCATCACCAGCGAGATCACGCCCGTGCGTGCGACGTTCAGAATATTACGCTTGCCGGTCAGGTCGCTCACGAGCCATACGATGAAATAGATCAGGATGGCGAGGAATTGATAGAACGCCATCTGCACGTGCGACGACTCGAGCAAGAAGTGTACGGCGACCGCAAAGACCGAATACCAAAACACCATTCGCTGCCATGTGAGCTTTTCTTCGCGGAGCTTTTCGAGCGCTAAGAGGATATATGGAAAACACATGACGGCAAACACTTTGGTGTTATGCCCGATCATGATGTAGGTAATGATCCATGTCGAGAACATGGCGGCAATGCCGGCAAAGACGCCAACAAGATGCGACGATCGCCTGGTGAGCCGCATCAGCAGATACATCCCGACGCCGAAGATGAAGTAGCACCAGATGTAGATCATCGCATCGTTGCCGCCGAAGATCGCGACTGCTGCGCTTTGCACGAGGCTGAAGGCTTCGTGCACGATATCGTACGTACGGGCGCCGGTCGAAAGCAGCGATGCGAACGACGGCATGCCGCAAAAAATATTCGGGATCCACTGCGGGACGCTCGTCCCCGCAGCCTGCGCCGCCTTGAGATACGGGACGATCGCATCACTGGCGATATTATCGCCGGCGCTAAAGGTCTTATCTTTCGAGAGGACGCCACCGAAGAAGATTAGAATGGCGCCAAGGAGCGCGACGATAGCAAGCGGAGTCCGGAATTTCTCTGGGATCATTCCCGAGCCTGAGGAGGAGTCGGAGGTGCGGATCTCATCGAGTGAACGCTGTTTTTTCGGCGACGAAGTCGTTTTTTGCTGAGCCATGCGAGTGATTCGTAATCGGTTAGCGAAGAACCTCAAAAATACGGCTGTTTATAGCATTCCGAGAGGAATTTGTCGTAGACGGACCGTTTGGTAGTGGCTCCGTTCAAAACGTTTACATTCGCGTCATTCTGAGCACATTCGCTCTGCTCAGTGTAAACTCCGCGAAGAATCCCTTTCGCGAAGCCGCAGTATCTTCAATCCAGTAGGACGGACTCTCAGTCCGTCCCATTTCGGTCTGTACGAAACATTGAGGCAATCTCGAAGGGATTCTTCGCTTCTGCTCCTATGGTCGCAGAAGAATGCTCAGAATGACGGGTGGGGGTTCGGGGCGAACCGAATGTGCGTGGCTGCCGCAAGAGCACGGACTAAGAGTCCGTGCCACCGGCCTTGGACATACTGCGGCTCCGCCATAGGGATTCTTCGCTTCGCTCAGAATGACGGTGGGGTAACGGAACGTTGCGGCTTTGGCGCATTGAGTCCGGTAGGACGGCCACAAACGTAGCCTACGAATTCATTCGTGGGCGGGGTTCGGGGCGAACCGAATGTTTGTGGCTGCCGCAAGAGCACGGAC